>NZ_JPUF01000019.1 GCF_014737315.1 Treponema zioleckii
AGCCGTTCAACTCTGGATAGTAATATTGCGGAATGATTTTGACGGAGATTTCTTTTTGCTTTAAAAGCTCTTTTTGCGCTTTTGAAAGCAGAACATCGTGCCCAAGATATACCACCACAGGTGGCTTTTCTACGACAATCTTTTTACAAAACTCTTCCAGCTCCTCTTCCGTCAGCACAATGGCGACCGCCTTGTTATGCTCAAAGTCCACGGCGTTTTCAAGTTCCACAAGCTCGCGAACGTGCAAAAGCAATTTGTCGGCGTATTCGTAGTATTCTTTTTCCGTGATTTCAACAAAATCCACTTTGAAGTATTTGAGCGAGCCTGAAAGTCCGTCAGAATATTTTGAGCCGTCTTTGCGTTCGCCAGTGATAACCGTTTTTAGACGCTCGTAGGTGATGTCGCGACAAATGCCGTTTTCGTTGTTCGTGCAAAGAATGAATTTGCGATGCCCGCCGTCTTCTGCATTGAGTTTGAGAACAGCGTGCCCAGTTGTGCCAGAGCCTGCGAAAAAATCGAGAATAGTGGAGGAATGGCTTTTTTCAGATACATTTTTCAATAATTTTGCAATTATCTCGACCGGTTTTGGATTTAAGAATTTATCTTTAGTATTAAAGATTTCTGTTAACACATTTGAGCCGTCGCCTGTCTCTGCAACATCATATATGATACTTCGATCTTTTATGATTTTAGTTTGTCCTGTAAAATATTCTTTCTCGTAAGGAATCCATTTATTTTCTTTTTGCTCCCAATGAATTAAGTTATTCTGTTCAAGAATTTTCATTTTTTCCTTTCCAATACGCCAACGTCCATCATTTCCGTCAGGAGCAATTGGAAAGCAATCTGAATTGTCTGGGGCTTTTATTGGAAAATACATTGTTGGTCTATCCTCTTTTCGTGAGGTATTTCCCCATTTTGCTAATTTTGTTGTTTTGAAAATTCCATTGGAATCTGAATGATTAAATTCTTTTGATGAACGTTCTACAGTTTCATCTCGCCAAAACATTTGTTCAGTTTTCCTGTAAACACAAATGTATTCATGTTCTGTTGAGAAATAATCCACGGCTTGCCCACCACCATATTTTTTCCGCCAAATATAGTTTCCGACAAAATTATTTTCCCCAAAGATTTCATCACAGAGGATTTTTAATGTTGCTTGCTCATTATCATCAATTGAAATAAAAAGCACGCCCTTTTCGCTCAGCAATTCACGAGCAATGCGCAATCTTTTTTCCATAAAAGAAAGCCACTTTGAATGACGAAACGAATCGGCGGAATCTACAAAATCATCGTCGTAGATAAAGTCCTTGTTGCCTGTATTGTATGGCGGATCGATATAAATCACGTCGATCTTGCCCTTGTGTGTTTTCTCCAGAAGTTTCAGAGATGCAAGGTTGTCGCCCTCAAGCAAAAAGTTCATCTCGCCGCCGTTGCCGACGAACAGCTCTTTTTCTTCCGTCAGAACAGGCAGATTGTTTTCAAGTTTTTCGTCAATCGCTTCTTTGTGCTCCTCAAACACAAGCCCGTATTTCTGACCCTTGATTTCTGAAATAAGTTCGCCTAGGTAGTCCGTGAGTTTCCGGGCATTTTCGTCGTAGAGATTTGTTTTCAGGAATTTTCTGATTTCTTCTATTTTATTAAGCAAGTCTTCGCGTTTTTGTTTAGACAGGTTGGTAGACATTAAGTTTTCCTTATATAACGGAGTAAATAAGAAGTGTTACTCCAATGTATAAAGTATATCGGTATTATCACTCCATTAAATTAGATTTTCAAAATAAATACTCAATTAATATGAGTGTATGGAAAATTTTTTCGACGATTTTCGCATGAATATGAAGTATTACCGTGAACAAAGAAAATTAAGCCAATCAGAATTGGCAATCCAAGCTAATAGTTCAAATGGAATGATAGGAAATATTGAATCAGGAAAAGCAAAACCATCTTTTGATAATATTATAAAAATCGCCGCTGCTCTCCAAATCCATCCCGCCGACCTCTTCCTGCGCAACGCCTCAACAACCGTCTCGAACACGAAAAATCTTCTCAGAACGGAGCTCATCCCGCAGATTGAGGAATTCGTGGAGAGAAGATTGTAGAAAAACGCCCTGCAAAAACATTTCAACCAACGGCGAGTCCTTTGTTTTGTACGATTATTTTGCGGAGAAAGCCTCACTTTGTGAATCATAGGCTCAATTTCGAGTTTCAAAACTAGACCCCAAAAATGCGGTAACGGGAAGAAAAGGGGAACGACAGTATTCTATGCATGGTTCATAAAAATTGTTTTGTCGTTCCTATCATTTTTGCAAAGCAAAACTGAGTAAGGCATTTCTGAAGGTTCGCAAGTAGGGAGCGACGGCTTTGCCGGAAAAACCTGTGAGACAGGTTTTTAGCGATTCTCCGAGCAACTGTGTTGCGAAGGCTGAAACGAGCTCAGTCGGATTCCTATTGCCTTCAGCCATGACAAAAAAGACGCGCTTTTCTGGTAGTGGACGCATTTTTTAAGCTGATTAAAAAAACTCGATATTCGACCTCATATTTGCAATCCCGCTTGTAAAATCGTTTAACCAAGAATTTGCTTCACTGTATCAATCGATAATCCTGTCGCTTGTGTTATAGTTTCTAGCGGAATCCCCAGGGACTTTAATCTTCTAGCTGTTTCAATATTTGCTTCAAGTTTTCCTTCTATTTTACCTTCAAGTCTGCTTCTGCGCTCAACGTCTCTGTCGTGGAGATTCCATGCAAGATATTCATTCACAAACGACTGTTCGAATTTCTTTGTCTGCACTATATTTGCAATCCCGCTTGTAAAATCATTTAGCCAAGTATTTGCTTCACGGTCTCAATCGATAATCCTGTCGCTTGTGCGATAGTTTCCAGCGGAAATCCCAATGAGTTTAATCTTCTAGCTGTTTCAATATTTGCTTCAAGTTTGCCTTCAAGTCTGCTTCTGCGCTCAACGTCTCTGTCGTGGAGATTCCATGCAAGATATTCATTCACAAACGACTGTTCGAATTTCTTTGTCTGTACCATATTTGCAATCACAAAATTAGGATTTCAATTTCTCTATTTCAGACAGAGAAAGCCCTGTCATTTGAGAAACTTGAGCAATAGTTAATCCCATCGCAAGAGCATTGCGAGCTGTCGTTTTTACCCCCTCGATAATGCCTTGCTGTCTACCTCTGCGCTCAACATCTCTGTCGTGGAGATTCCATGCAAGATATTCATTTACAAACGACTGTTCGAATTTCTTTGTCTGTACCATATTTGCAATCCCCCTTGTAAAATCAGATTCTGCTTTGTTTTTCTTTACGAAAGAAAGAAAATCTTTTATTTCTGCATCATCTTCACTTTCGTAAGCCGCCGCGTTAAAAATCAAATGGTGTGTTTGATCCCCTAATTCCACGCTTTCATTTTCGCTGCATTTCCGTTCAAAAGTGTACACTGGAAGTCCGGCTTCGAACGGATCGTCCATGCAGATGAAAATGACATAGCTTTCTTTGAGTTCAGAATAATCCGCGCCTTTCATCAAGCTGTCAATGTCAATCATGCTCTGATAGTATCGAGTTCGCTTTCCTATGCTCTCAACTTTGTATGACTGACATTCCACATCGAAAACTTTGTCAGAGTTGGCGACGTACACATCAAGCCGAACGCCTTTCCGCGAATAAAAAGGGCTTATTGACTTTTGAAGCTCCGGATATTCGATATGGTCAATCTTTATTCGCAAAAGCCGCTCAATAACTCCTTTGCAGATTTCAGGTTCTCGCATAACAGCACCGAACATAAAATCATCAGTGAACACAAGTTCTTCAATCGGTTTAATCAGCCTCGATTCTTTCATGCTTATAATATACAACAACAATACTTAAAAGACCATATTGATTTTCTTGGAGCTTATCCGGAGGCTTGAAAACTTTTCGGACAAGGGCTTTAAAAAAGCAAAACCACCTAAAACAGGTGGTTTGTATGTTGTCTAAATTCGGCTTTAAGTTGCCCGAATGACATTCAAAAGGTATCGGCTTAGCTGCCGTCAGCATTAAAATCAAATCTGAATCAAGACCTTAAAAAGGTCGGCTATCTTTGTCGGAAATTGCATAACGCCTCCTTTTCGTGCAGCCGGTGTAAGTCCTCATCTCTTTCCTGACCACGATTTAATCTTATCATAGCTTTGGCAGAATGCAAGCGAAAATTCAAGTTTTTTTAATCTTTTGAGATTCTGGGACTAGCTAGGAATGAAGGTGGTGAATGAAAATTGCAGATAAACATTGTAAAAAATTTTCAAAAAAATCTACATATATTTTTAAAATTTTATTATAATCGCTTTTTATGATGAAAAAACATAGCTTATTTTTGTTTTTAACGACATTTGCTTGGTTTTGGGGAATTTCGTGCACCCTTGAGGAAGCGTTTTCAGTTGAACCTGAGATTTTGTCATATTCAAAAGTTCAAACGGCCCAGCCGTTAAAAGGTTTTGCCACGTGGGAAGGGGACGCGGAGAATGGCGTTCCGTGCAGTTTGGAATATATTCCGATTCCGTTTAATAAAGTTCTTGTTGCCGAAAACAAATGTGATTTTTCGTTTTTGGAAAAGAAACTTGAAGACGCTAAAAAGCGTCGGCATCAGGCAATCGTAAGGTTTATAATCGATGATACGGGAACGGGGTTGTATCTTCCAGAGTTTCTTTCGTCCGTAAAAAAATTCAACTACACGGATGGAAGCTACACGGGATATTCTCCTGATTACAACGACGAAAAGTTGCTCGGTCAAATTGAGTTTTTTATAAAAGAACTTGCAAAAAATTACGACGGTGATGTGCGAATCGCAAATATTGAGACGGGAATAATCGGTCATTGGGGCGAGCAGCACACTTATTATTGCGAAAAAATTGCAGAGAAAGAAAAGGCAAAAGTGAGCGATGCGACTTGGAAGAGATTTTTTAAGGCTTTTTCTGACAGTTTTTCAGAAACCTGTATTTCTGTGCGTTCTCCGAGTCATCCGGGCGTTTCTTCGCATCCAAAGTTGGGCTATTACAACGACATGGTTTATAGTGATTCTGATGATGAATATTTTAGGGAAATGCTGAATACCGAAAAATCGCTTTGGGATCATTGGAAAGACTCCATGATAACCGGGGAGTTCGCGCCTGGGCTTCAAAGTGATTTTATTTCGAAGTGCGGAAAAAGTTCAGTCTTCTCAAAATATAAAAAGCGAATCGAAGAATTTCACGTTTCTTCGCTTTTGTGCGGCAAGGCTTTTGAGTCAAATCAGAAAAAAGAGCTGATTCTTGCAGCTTCAAATGCCTTGGGCTATGACTTTACGGTGCTTTCTTCGTCGTGTTCGTATTCTGACTCGGAACTAAAAATTTCTCTTTCGATAAAAAATGTCGGAATTGCACCTTTTTATTACAAGTGGCCTGTAAAAATCGCGCTTTTAAAGAACGGCAAGATTATTGAGTCGTTTAAGACGGACTGGGACATTCGGACGATTTTTCCCGACAACACGAAAACGTTCGAATTTTCAAAGACAGTTTCTTCTGCGGAAGGCTGCACGGTTCTTTTGGGAATTCCGAATCCAATGGGAAGCGGTTACCCTGTTTCATTTTCGAATGAGGAGCAGGACAAGGATTTAAAAGGCTGGCTTTCGCTCGGATCGTTGAAAGATTCACTTTAGTGCGAGTCGAATCACTTCAAAATCTTCTTCCGAAATGCAGAATCGCTTCATGTCGATTTGATTTTGCGTAAATTCGACTCCTTCTGATTCGAGTTTTTCTTTTTGGGCATTTGCTCCGCCAAAGGCAAAATTTGCGGAGCAGAGTCCTTTTGCGTTCACTACGCGGTGGCAGGGCGTTTGTTCGTTGCTGGGATTTTTGTGTAGAACGTTCCCAACGTAGCGGCGCAGGTTTTTGTTTCCCGCGAGGGCGGCAATTTGCGAATAAGTGGCGACTTTTCCGCGGGGAATTTGCCTTACTGCGGCATAGATTTTTTGTGCGAGAGTTGATTTTTTTTGTGGCAGAATGTCGTTCATGTTTTTAGTTTCGGTGATTTTTTCAGATTTTTGACGCAGATAAACACTGATAACTGCAGATTGGCCGAAGCTAGTTGTAGAGTTTTATGGCGAATGCCGTCATGCTGAACTCGATTCAGCATCTGCTGTTATGGATTTCGAAACAATTTCGGAACGACTGTAATTTATAGGTTGAATTTCAAGATTTTTCAATAATTTTCAACACTTTTCATAGTTTTTTTGCTGTTTTTCATAATATTTTATAATCTGAATTTTATAATGATTAAAAAGTCAAATTTTGAAAGTTTTTTTCTAAAAGCAGAACTCATGGGGTGATACATGAAAATTGGATTTAACAGTCTTCGGGCAAAACTTATTTCTCTGATTGTGGCGATTGTTGTTTTTTCAAATGCATTGCTGGTTTTTATTTCTTACAAGATTTCAAAGCCTTCAATTGAAAAATCCGTTGAGGAAGTTTTAAAGTCAAATTCAAAGCGTTTTGCGGATGTCGTTTACAAAGAGAATGAACGAATCTTTTCTATTCTGAATGTGATTTCTGGGCAGCCGTACATCATGTCGAATGAGATGGAAATTCAGGAGAAAAATGAAATCCTTGCAAGAATAACGAATTCAAATAAAAATCTTAATCGGCTTTTTTTTGTGGATAACAAAGGCGTTTCATTTTCTCAGGACGGCGAGATTGAGTCTGTTAGTGGCGAGGAATATTTTAAATCTGCCTTGAACGGAAACAATTATATTTCAGACCCTTCAATCGGGGATTTGCAGGTTTTCTTCTCGGTTCCGGTTTATGACGAAAATCGTAATTTTTCTGGTGCGCTGGTTGCTATTTACAAAGGCGAGGCTTTTTCTACGATGTGTGCGGAAACTCTCATTGGCCAGGAAAGCCATCCGTTCATTATCAATATGAAGTCTGGGCGCACGGTTGCTGATGCAAATCCAAAATATCCTGCAAAAGGTCAGATTTTGCGCGACTCTACAAAGGGAGCGATGTACGAGGCGATTTGTGATGCGATGGCTGGAATTGACACTTACAAAGTTTTCTTTGAGCCACGGCGAGCAAAATATATGGTCGCTTCATACCGTCCTGTAGGCGACAACTGTGATTGGGCGGTTTTCTGTATGGCTCCGTATGTTGAATATTTTGGCGGCCTTCGTTCGCTCGTGCAGATTCTTGTGGTTGTTACGTTGATTGTACTTGTATTTGCGAACTTTGTTGCAATTTTGGTTGTTTCGCGCAACATGCGTCCTCTCAAAGAGTTAAAAAAATCAATTTCTGAAATTGCGACTGGTGACGGCGATTTGACAAAAAGAATCAAAATTGCTTCAAAAGATGAGATTGGCGATGTTGTTCGCGGATTCAACACTTTCTGTGACAAGCTTCAGGGAATCATTTTTGACGTTCTCACTGCCAAGAACGAGCTTAACATTTCTGGCGAGAACATGAATGCGAGTGCGGAAGACACTGCCACTTCGATTATACAGATTATTTCAAATATCGATACCGTGCATTCTCATATTGCGAACCAGAGTTCGAGCGTTGAGCTTACGGCGGGGGCTGTAAACGAGATTGCTTCGAATATCGAGTCCCTTGAGATTATGATTCAGAATCAGTCTCAGCAAGTTTCTCAGGCATCTGCGGCGGTTGAGGAAATGATTGGAAATATTTCTTCCGTAAATCAGTCCGTTGACAAAATGGCTTTGTCGTTCGATGAGTTGCAGAGAAATGCGCAGGTGGGCTACGAAAAGCAGCAGGACGTTAATGACCGCGTAAATCAGATTGAAAACCAGTCGAATATGCTTCAGGAGGCTAATGCGGCGATTTCTGCGATTGCGGAACAGACTAACCTTCTTGCAATGAATGCAGCTATTGAGGCGGCTCATGCGGGCGAGGCCGGAAAGGGATTCAGCGTTGTTGCAGACGAAATCCGAAAACTTTCTGAGACTTCAAGTGTTCAGTCGCGCACGATTGGTGAGCAGCTCAACAATATTAAGGATTCGATTAGCAGCGTCGTTGCTGCTAGTGCGGAATCTAGCGTTGCGTTCAGCATAGTTTCAAGAAAAATAGGCGAGACTGACCAGCTTGTTCAGCAGATAAAGGCCGCAATGGCGGAGCAGACTGTAGGTTCTAGGCAGATTGGAGACGCGCTCCACGTTATGAACAACAGCACTATAGAAGTAAAAACGGCTTCCAGCGAAATGGCAATCGGTAACAAGGCAATTCTTGACGAGGTTCATAACCTTCAGGAGGCGACTAGCGTTATTGATGTTAGCATGAAGGAAATGTCTGCCGGTGCAAGAAAAATAAATGAGACCGGAAACGCTTTAATGGGCATTGCCACCCAAATGAACGATTCAATCGAAAGAATCGGGAACGAAATCGGGCAGTTCAAAGTTTAATATAAGTTTTCAGATTTTTAACGCAGATAGTTGTGGGAAATTAGATATTTCTTGAACATATCTGCGTTCATCTGCGTCACCCCCTAAAATATTAAAAATTTGCTAAAAATAAAGAAATTTTATTTTGACAATTTGTGCAACCGATTGCATAATAAAAACATGGACAACCGATTGCACAATAAAAATTACACGATGGAAGATATTGCTCTTGAGCTTGGAGTTGCAAAAAGCACTGTCTCGCGTGCGTTGGCTGATTCCAAACGGATTAGTGCAGAAACTCGCGAAAAAATTCAGCAGTTTGCCAAAACGCATGGATTCAAGCCGAACCTTGTGGCACGTGCGCTTGCGGGGCAAAAAACGCTGAATCTTGCGGTGGTAATGCCGCTTGAAGCTACGGCGGTGCAGATGATGTTCTTCCATGAATGTCTTTCTGGAATTGTTACGAGCGCGGCAAAGCAGGGCTATAGCGTGCTTGTTTGCATGACGAATGACAATGGCGGCGACGAACTTTTGGAAAGTTTGCTCACGAATCATAGGGTTGACGGTGTTATTCTCACGCAGCTTTTGCAGGAGGACAAAAATCTAAAAATCGTTCGGGAATATGGCTTACCGTTTGTGGTCATTGGTTCTGGCGCGGGGGACGACGTTTTTCATGTTGACTCGCGGATGAAAGAGTGCTGCGAGGAATTTACCGAAATGTGCGCAAAAAAAGTTTGCGACGGCGGTCGGGTGCTTTTTGTGTGCGGCTCGCTCGGCATTGTGGCAAACAACAATCGTCTTTCGGGTTTTCTTGCCGGCATGGAAAATTTGACTGAGAAGAATTTAAAATACGCGGTTTGCTCTAATTATTTGGATATCGGCACTGAATTTGACTTAAAAGACTGGCATTTGATTCTTTGTTCTGACGACGTGGTTTGCTCAAAAATCCTTGAAATCTCAAGAAAACATGGTTTTTCGATTGGCGAGGACAAGGATTTTATGCTCGCCTCGTTCCATGACAGCATAATCCTTGAATCAAACTGTCCGGGGATTAGCGCGCTTCGTGTTAATGCCTTCGGTCTTGGTGAAAAGGCTGGCGAGGTTGCGCTAAAACTTCTTTCTTCAGCTAAAGATGGCGTTGAGTGTGAGATAGAAAAAAACAATTACGTTGAATGTTCGTATGAAATGCGCGAGTCTACTTGAGCGCAAAAATAAAAGGGGATTTTGAATGAAAAAAGCTATTCGATTTTTGATTTCAGTCTTGCTGGTTCTTCCGTTTGTCTCCTGCAACGAGAAAAAGGCATCGGACGGAAAAATTACTCTTACGGTCTGGGAGTCAACTCGCGGTCCTGATGAGTTTATAAAGCGTGCCGGTGAGATTTATGAAAAAACTCACGAGAATATCAAAATCAAATTCGTGAACGTGGAAGTTGGCGATGCCGTTGGCCAGTTGATTCTTGACGGTCCTGCGGAAGTTGGTCCTGATGTTTTTGCGGCGCCTCACGATTCTCTGGGAATCCTTGCGATTGGCGGTCACGTGCTGGCAAATCAAAATCCGGCTTTTGTAAAAGAAAAGGCCCTTGCTTCTTGCGTAAAAGCCCTCACGTATGACGGCGTTATGTACGGCTATCCTGTTTCGGCCGAAACCTATTCGCTTTTTTACAACCGGGCTTTAATAAGTGACGACGAAGTTCCTACATCGTGGGAAGGGCTTCTTGAGTGGTGCGAGAAATTTAAAGAAAAGAATCCTGAGAAATTCGGTTTTACGATGGAAGTCGGGGCGGGATATTACACGATTATTTTTACGACTTCCGAGGGAAACAGGCTTTTTGGCGAGAGCGGAACAGACCGCGAGCATTCCAACATAAATTCAGATAAATCTATACAGGGCATGACTTTCTTTAAAAAACTCCGCTCTGTTCTTAATGTACCGGCTTCCGATTTGGATTCTGCCACCCTTGACGCGGCTTTTCAGGCGGGACAGGTTGCAATGTATATTACCGGTCTTTGGAACGTAAAGGGCTTTACCGATGCCGGAATTGATTTTGGCGTTGCTCCTTTGCCTGCTCTTCCTGGAAACAATCAGCCTGCGGCGTCGTTCAGCGGAACTCGTGCAATGTTCGTTTCGGCGTATTCGGATTATCCGAAAGAGGCGAGTGATTTTGCAGAATTCCTTATGAGCGATGAAATGCAGAAACTTCGTTTTGAAATTACGGGTGCGCTTCCTAGCGTAAAAATGGAAGTTGACCGGCCGTATCTAAAAGGATTTTTGACGCAGCTTGATTATGCGTTCCCGATGCCTTCGATTCCGGAGATGAAGCTTTATTGGGACGCAATGAACAGTGCCAGCAAAAATATTTGGGATGGAGCTGACGTAAAATCAGAACTTGATGCCTGCAACATGGCGATTACTGGAAAATAGGGAGACTGTGTATGGAACTTGACAGGAACGGCACGGATTCAAAAAAAATAAAAGATTTGCGGTTGTTTTTATGGGACTTTCGCATTTGATTTTTTTGAAGGATTACATAAAAGGAATCTTTTTTGCCATTTGTGAGCTTGGCTTTTTGGCGTTGCTTCCGGTGACGGTGCGTAAGCTCATAAACTTGGTGACTCTTGGAAGTCCGCATCCGGAACTTCCTATAAAACAAAGAGACAATTCTGTTTTTATGATGATTGACGGTATTCTCTTTTTGGCCATAATCATCGTGTTTGCAATAGTTTATTGGCTCAGCGTAAAAAGTGCGCAGAAAGGTTATGAGGAATATTGCAGGACGGGACGCTTTAAGAATCAGAAGGCTTCCCTTGATTCAACGCTTTCAAGTTCTTTCCCGATTTTTGGGCTTGCTCCTGGATTCATACTTGTTCTTGTGTTCGTAGTGGTACCGCTCCTTTTTAGCGTTGCGGTGGCTTTTACGAATTATAGTGCTCCGGCTCACTTGCCCGCGAATAATACGGTTGACTGGATTGGGTTGCAGAATTTTAAAGAACTTATAGGCGGGCACACGAACTGGTCGAGCGGATTTGTTCGGGTTGCCGTCTGGACGCTGGTTTGGGCCGTTATGGCAACTTTTACATGTTATTTTGGCGGGCTCATAATCGCAGTTCAGCTAAAAGAAATCCATGTGAGAATCGCACCGATTTTTAGATTCATCTTTATTCTTCCGTATGCTGTGCCTGGAGTTGTTTCAATGCTGGTCTGGAAGAATCTTTTAAACGGCTCTTTCGGAATTATAAACAGAACTTTGCTGGCTCTGAACATAATTTCTGAGCCGATACCGTGGCTTGGAAGTCCGCATCTTGCCCAGTTCATGTGTATTCTCGTGAATCTTTGGGCTGGCTTTGGATACTTTATGCTTCTTGCGATGGGAACGATGACTGCAATCAGCGAGGATATGAACGAGGCTGCGAGAATTGATGGAGCTAGCAAACGGCAGATTTTCTCAAAAATCACTATGCCGCTCGTTTTGTATCAGACTTTGCCGCTCATCATTATGAGTTTTGCCCACAATGTTAATAACTTTGGCGCAATTTACTTTTTGACGAACGGTGCGCCGAACGTTCCTGACACTACAATCACGACTGCTGGTGCTACGGACATTCTCGTAACTTGGATTTATAAACTCACCATGAACATGATGAAGTACAACTACGCTTCGGTAATAGCAATTATGATTTTTATTGTTCTTGCTCCGTTTGCGATTTTCCAATTCAGAAAGACAAAGGCTTATAAAGAGGGATCGTTATGAGACAGATAAACTATCAGAAAACTGTTGACGGGCTTAACCGCGCCGTAATTTACTTTTTGTTCGTGATTATTTCATTCGTTGTGCTTTATCCGCTTGTTTACGTTGTTGCTGGAGCTTTTTCTCCGGGAAACAGCATGGCTCAGCTCAATATTATTCCGTTCAAGGACGGTTTTACGTTGGAGCATTTTGTTGAGTTGTTCACCAAAACTGATTATGGACGTTGGTTTTTGAACACGCTCATAATTTCGGTTGAGACGAGCCTTGCAACGGTCGTAATAGCTTCGCTTTCGGCCTATGTTTTTTCTAGATTCAAGTTCAAATTCAAAAAATCATTTTTGATGTCGCTCCTTATTTTGCAGATTTTTCCGAGTTTTGTGGGAATGATTGCAATTTACGTGATTCTTCGTCGAATCGGCGGGCTTGATACTTTGTGGGGGCTTGTTCTCGTGTATGTTGCCGGAAATATTCCGTACAACACGTGGCTCGTAAAAAACTACATGGATACGGTTTCTAAGAATCTTGATGAAGCGGCCCGGATTGATGGGGCAGGGCACTTTAGAATTTTCTGGCAGATTATTTTGCCGATTGCCCGCCCGATAATCACTTTCTTGGGGATAACGAGTTTTACGGCTCCGTGGATGGATTTTATCTTCCCAAAAATGGTTCTTCGCAGCGTAGAAAAACAGACTTTGGCTCTAGGACTTTTTAGCTTTGTTTCTGACAAAAAGAATGAATTTACGATTTTTGCGGCCGGCTCCCTTGTAGTCGCGATTCCGTTCGTAATTTTCTTCCTGATTACTCAGCGCACCCTCGTAACCAGCTTTGGCGGAGCCGCGGTGAAGGAATAAAAGGCTGCGGCAAAGTTTACTTTTAGACAGAAAGTTGACCATTGCCGCAGCCCGGCAGTTTTCTAGAGAAAACTGCCGAATACAATGCGGTAGAGGGGGCTTTTTGACAGAAAGTAGATTTTGCCGCAGCCCAGCAGTTTTCAAGAGAAAACTGCTGAAGGTAATGTGGGAAAAACTGACGTGCCTGTCGGAAAGTTTATATGGCCCCGCCCCAGAAGTTTTCCAGAGAAAACTTCTGAACTCATGCGGTGGAGGGAATTTTTAGGCGGAAACTTGAGTTTGGGCGGCTTAAAAACTGCTGTCATGCTGAAACAATTTTGCGGGAATGCTGCAAAACTGAGCTTTTACACGCTCTAGAGGTGGTTGAGCGAAGTCGAAACCACTTTCAGAACTTATAACACATTATGTATACGCTAGATATAGCGTTTTTTTTATAAAGCAAACACTATATTTTCAGATTTTTTTAGACTTCATATTTTATACTTAGCCCCGGAAAATGAATTTTGCGAGGCTAGGAAATCAAATGTGCAACCGATTGCACTAAAAATATGATTCTTTTGGAGATTTTATGAACTACACATACGATAAAAAGAGTTTGATTCGGGACGGAAAACGATGGTTCCCGATTATGGGCGAAATTCATTATTCCCGCGTGCCTTGCAAATACTGGGCGGACGAACTTAACAAAATGAAGGCTGGCGGAGTTGATGTCGTTTCAACTTACGTAATTTGGATTCATCACGAAGAGATTGAAGGTGAATACGATTGGAGCGGGGAGCGAAATTTAAAAGAATTCCTTGCGACTGCAAAAAAATGCGGCGTAAAAGTTTTTCTTAGAATCGGACCGTGGTGCCACGGCGAAGTTCGTAACGGCGGATTTCCTGACTGGCTTTTAAAAAAGGATTTTGAGGCGCGCACCAATGACGAGCGTTATTTTGAAGTCGTAAAAAAATTCTATTCAAAAGTTTATGAGCAGTCTTGTGACTTTTTGTGCGACGAAAACGGCAAAGATGACAACACTGTAATCGGTGTGCAGATAGAAAACGAATACGGTCATTGTGGCGGGCTTTACGAAAAAGAAGCTGGCGAAGCTCACATGAAGCGACTTCTTTTGATTGCGCGCGAAATTGGATTCAAAGTGCCCTTGTACACTGCGACTGGCTGGGGCGGTGCTTGGACTGGCGGAATGATTCCTGTTATGGGCGGATATTGCGATGCTCCGTGGGACCAGCGAATTACAGAAATCGAACCGAGCGGAAACTTTACTTTTACCCATGAGCGGAACGACCACAACATTGGAAGCGACCATGGATTTGGCTACGGAGTTACGTTCGACATAAAAAAATTCCCGTACCTTACGGCGGAACTTGGCGGCGGTTTGCAGGTTACGGCTCACAGACGAACGATTGCGCTGGCAAAAGACATTTCTGCCGTGGCTACGGTAAAACTCGGAAGCGGCGTAAATCTTCTTGGATTCTACATGTATCACGGCGGCACGAACCCGGAGGGCAAACTTACCACGCTTCAGGAATCTACAGATACAGGATATTTAAACGATCTTCCTGTAAAATCTTACGACTTTAGGGCGCCAATCCGCGAATTCGGGCAGGTTTCTGACACTCTCCGCGAGTTAAAATTGCTCAGTCTTTTTGCTAAGGATTTTGGAGAAGAACTTTGCACATTCAAGGCAGAAATTCCTTCGGATAATCCGCTTGACCCAAAGAATTTGGAAAATTTGCGATATTCATACAGATGCAGCGAGGACGGCTCGAAAGGCTATCTTTTTGTGAACAATTACGTTCGTCATCAGGTGCTAAAATCCCACGAAAACGTAACGTTCGCTTCGCCTGACGGAAAAGTGACTTTTCCAAAAATGAACATCAAAAATGGCGATTTCTTTTTCTTTCCGTTCAACATGACTTTTGGCGACGGAAAAATTCGTTCGGCCGAGATGACTCCGTTGTGCGCCTTAAAGCAAGAAAATCTATTTGTCTTCTATATAAATAGTGTTTCTGACAAAGAAGATTTTATTGATTTTGAAAAACAACCTTCGGATTCAAAATATCTCGTGCTTTCGAGAAAAGACGCGCTTAACGTTTGGAAAGTCAAGAATCATATTTTTGTTGCAAATGATTCTTCGTATGTGTTTGAAAACGAAAATGGCGGAATCACTGTAACGGATTCTTGTTCGGACGGAAAAATCGGTTTTTACGTTTACCCGGATTTGGCTGAGATTCCAAAGGGATTTAAAAAGGGAGCCACAAAGAATCTTAATGTTGCTTTAAAACTTCCGAAAGTTGACTTTGCATATTATGAAAAGTCCGTTGACGCGGGTGAGCTAAATATGCGTGTTGGTGCGCAGGAGATTTCTGATTCTGATTCATCTAAAAAAATTGCTTTGAATCTTTCTGAGTATCTTTTGCAAATCGGAAAAAATGACGTGTCGGACGTGTTCGTAACGATTGATTACGTTGGGGAGAGGGCAAAACTTTACGAAAAAATCGGGGAAGAGCGAAAGTTGATTCTTGATAATTTTTGGGTCGGGGAAGATTTTCCGTGGGAAATCGGCTTAAAACGGTTCGCGGATTCAAAAATCAACCTGGCGAATTTGGAACTTGAAATCCTTCCGCTAAAAAAAGGCGCAAAAATCTATCTTGAGAAATGGCCAGAAATTTCGGGCGATTCAGTTTGCAAAATCAAATCGGTTTTTGTGCGAAAAGAATACACTGTAAAATTTTGAGAGTTTTAGGAGGCAAATATGATTAGGGGGACGCGATTGAAGAAATTTGCAGCTCTTGCAACTATGCTTCTTAGCTTTGGGCCGGCTTTTTCTTCGGGAAAGGCCAGCGAGGCTATAAAGCAGAAAATTGTTGTTGAAAAAGTTGACGGTCTTCGGGAAGACTTTATGAAGGGCGTTGACATAAGCATGATTGACCAGATTGAAAAGTCTGGCGGAAAATTTTACAACGTCCGCGGCGAAGAAGATGATATTTTTAACATCTTGAAGGAGCATGGCGTAAATTACGTTAGAATCAGGCTTTGGAACAATCCTACCTACGAAGAGAATCAGTACGACAAAAACGGAAAGCTCATTGCAAAAAAAGGCTCAAAACGTGGCGGCGGAGACAATACGATTGAGACTGACCTTAGAATCGCAAAGAGGATAAAGGCTGCTGGCTTAAAATTCATGCTCGACTTCCATTATTCTGACTTTTGGGCAGACCCTGGAAAGCAGTACATGCCTCAGGACTGGAAAAATTTGACTCCGGCTCAGCTTGAGGACACGGTTGAAAAATTCACCCGCGAGACAATTGACCGCTTTGTTGCGGCAGGTTGCGCTCCTGATTCCGTTCAGATTGGAAACGAGCTTAACTCTGGATTCATGTGGCCTGTCGGTCAGACTTGGAGCGAGAATCCAAAAGAAAAAATCGGCGGAATGAAGGAATTTATGCGTCTTTTGGACCGCGCTTCTAAGGGCGTTCGTTCTTCAAAAGCGGGCGAGAGCATAAAAATCATAATTCACCTTGCGGACGGCGGAAAACAGGATTTGTACAAATATGTTTTTGACGAAGTTAAAAAGTCAAAAATTGAATACGACATTATCGGTCTTTCGTTCTATCCGTACTGGCATGGTTCTCTTGCCGACTTGAAGGCAAATCTTGAGATGATTTCTAAGCGTTACGGAAAAGAAATGGCGGTTGTTGAGACTGCTTATGCTTTTACCGAGGAAAATGGCGATTCTCAGGGAAACGTGTTCCAGATTTATTCTGATGATGCGCACGGTTATGTGCCGAGCGTTCAGGGACAGGCGACCGAGATTCGCGACATTATCGCTACGGTTTCTAGCGTAAAGGGCGGATGCGGCGTTTTTTACTGGGAAGCTGACTCAATTTTGGCAAAAGGCGCGAATCTTTCTGCAACAGAAGGAAACACTTGGGAAAATCAGGCTATGTTCAGCTTTGACGGAAAAGTTCTTCCTTCAATGGCAGTATGGAATCTCGTTAGCGGAAAAGGCGAAGTTAAAAACGTTTGGGGCGGCGAAGCTAAAAACGGAACTGCGTCTGACCCGTATGCTGTTGCGGAAAAAATTGAGGTTACGGTAAAACCCGGCGAAGCTCCAAAACTTCCTTCAAAAATCAAAGTGATTTTAAAGAGCGACAGCGAAACTTTGGCTGACGTAAAATGGAACGAAGTTGACTGGAAAAATCAGAAAGTCGGAAAAGTTTTGGTTGAAGGTTCGGTTTCTGGAAGTGATTTTAAGGCAGTAGCGACTGTTGAAGTTTCAAACAAAACGAATCTGATTTTAGACCCTTCGTTTGAAAGCGGAAAATTCGGCAAATGGGTTTTGAACGGACCTTCAAGCGCAAGTTTCCTTGAAAACAACAAAGGTAACGCGCACTCTGGAAAATTCACTTACAAGTACTGGCTTGCAAATGGATTCCGCTCTATTCTTTCGCAGAAAATTACGGCGCTTGAAAACGGCACCTACGAGCTTTCTGTTTGGGCAATGGGCGGTGGCGGCGAGAAAAACATTCGTCTTTTTGCGGCTGGCTACGACGGAACAGAAAAGCAAATCACAGCAAAAATCACGAACACTGGCTGGAACGAGTGGAAACAGTACAAAATCCGCATTCCTGTAACTTCGGGAGCTGTTACTGTTGGAATCTATTTGGACACTGCCCCGGATTGTTGGGGAAACTTTGACGACATTGAGCTTGTAAAAGTGGATTAGACACTAGATACGAAGTATGAAGTATGAAGTATGAAGTTTGGAGTGGGACATTCTGACGGTTAGGCATTCTTGTTGTTATGGGAATGCCAAAAAGAATTGTCATGCTGAACTCGACCGCTTTCGTTTTCGCGGTCGCCTTGATTCAGCATCTGCACTGCATGGTGCACAGATAGGAATGTCTACTGATTATTATTAGAGGCGTTCGAAAACTTCAGCTTTTCGAACACCTTATACTGCTGGAGGAAAAATGAAAAAATCAAAATATATTCTTCTGCTCACGGCACTTTTTGCGTCTTCGCTTTTTGCGCAGGAAGCTAACGATGGTTTTGTTGTGCCTTTGAACGAAGATTTGAAGAACGCGATTTTTGCCGCAACTGCAAACGGGAACGCAAATGCAGAGTCTGCAAACAATACCCAGAGCGCAGCTGGCCCATTTAAGGATTTGAAAATGGGACTTTGGCTTGAAACTCAGGCTGTAACAGAGTCTTTGATTCGTAACATCAGCGACCACACCAAAAAAGGCTACGAGTTTGACAACGCTCATTGGAAGACCGAGGCAAACTGGTGGTTCTGGGGAAAAGTTTCAAAAAACGTCTTGCTTTCTTCTGAAATCTCGGTGCTGAATTTTGACAAAACTCTTTATCAGGCAAATTCCTATGCCGCAAATGTGCCTGACGTAACTTGGGGCGACGGATTCCAGTCTGTTTTTGCAATGTTCGCCTCTCCGTTCAAAAACGGAAATGACGAAGGACTCGGCTATTTTAAGAAAATGGGTGTGGAGCTTACCACGCCGTATGTGATTACCCGACTCGGTTATGGCGACCTTGGCCGCGACGGCGGAATGAGCCATTTTGACGGAATCTTTAACGTAATCGACTATAAATCTTGGAACGGATATACAGAACTCAAAAACGGTTCTGCAATTCAGGAATTCGGCGATTTTAAAGTTGACGCACTTCTTGCATTGAGCGACAAAATCGGAACTTACGGAACTTACGACTGGCTCGGCGTAAAATACAAAGATTTTGCCGAAGCAAAGTTCACATTCGGAAGTTCCAGCACGGAAGAGCAGCTTTTCTTCTACAATCGAACGAACACGAACGCATTCTCAACTTATTTTGCCGTAAATCCGCTTGAAAAGTTGAAGGTTGAAGCTCATCTTCTCGGAACATTCGGAACTGACGACTTAAAACTCGGAAGCGACACTTTGGCTTACGCAGGCCGAATCGGCTGGAAGGCAGATTCTTGGAACGCAAGTCTTATGCAGAGCGTTGCCGGAAAAAATGTAAACTCGGTTTGGGGAAGCGACGGCGCATACTACGACGACATCAACGCGAATACGGCGACGACACAGCTTGACGCAAAAAAATCTTTTGCAAACGAAATATTGCCTTTTTCGGTTGGACTTGACCAGGGCTTCACTTATGTGCTGAACGACACGGACAGCCAGTATGAGGGCGCATTGAAATTCAGAACTGAGCCATTCGCAGACTTTGACGTTTCAAATCTTCTTGGAAAGAATTTGAAAGTTGGCTTTTACGGCGTTATGAATTTTGACAGACTTTCTGAAAATCAGGACGCAGACAAAAACTTTATAAAAAGCTTGGACGAAGCCGGAGTGGAGCTTTCAACAGAGAATGCACTTCCGTTCGCAAAAAAGACGGTTTTGAGCTACGCGGTAAAGCGCACTTATGGCAGCTGGGAAAGCGGTTCATCTTACCCGCTTCAAATGACTTACCATTCAATCATGCTTACTTCTGACGTTACGGACAACTTGAACGTTACGTTTGGTTCGGTAATCAGAGATGACAACACCGACAGCGACACGAACGTTCCTGCAGCATTCGCACTCGGAGCAAGCGTTAACAATCTTCCGCTTCCGGGACATCCTAGCCTTTGGACGCACTTTACTTACAGCATGTTCCCTTACACGGACAACAATTACACTCTCCGACGCTGGGACGAAGAAAACGAGTTGTCTACTCACAGAAGCTATCTCTTGAACGAGCTTAGCGGCGAAGAAAATGATTGCAGATACAAGAGCCGCGTGAGCGTTGGTCTCATTTGGAACTTGTAAGGGGGTAGAAGATGAGAAAATTAGGAATTAGGAATGAAGAATGCAGAATTCGGAATGCGAAATTCGAAAATTATCATGCTGAAGTCGCTTCTTCCAATTGTCATACTGGACTTGTTTCAGCATCTAGATTCCGAAACAAGTTCGGAATGACGCGGTTTTCCAAACTTGGAATGGCAATGTTTGCGATGATTCTTTCGCTCTCTATGATTTTTGCCCTTGTTTCTTGTGCTGACGAAAACGGCTTGCATGACCAGAACGCGCTTTTGGTTACGATGAAATTTACGGGTTTTGGAAGCGTTTCTGGAAATTATTCTATTCCTGGAAATTTTGACGGAACTGGTTCTTGGGACAACACGAATGTTGATGTGGTTTTGAAAGACGGCGAAGGAACTTCAAACCAAATTGCAGTGACCGTGAGCAACATTCAGTTTTCGCTCTGTCCTGTAAATAGTTGGGATCGCCCGTGGAACGATAACGGCATTAATGGAAATGGAAGTAGCGATGGCAAGATGCAGAATTTTTACATTGACGGACTTGATTTGGGTGCTGGCGAAGTGACTCTCGTAATTGACGCTTCAAGCGGAACGGCAGTGCCAGTTGTAGAATAGGAGAGCTAAATGAAAAAATCAAATAAATTGAATATTTCAAACGGAAAAAATAGATTGCGATTGTTGAATTTGTCTAAATCACTTGTCGCGAGTTTGAGCGGACTTTTTCTTGCTTTCGCCTTTTCTTCTTGCGAGCAGCTTCAGGACACGCTTTCAAGCGAGCAGCTTCTTGATCAAAAAGACGGAATCGGTGCTTTGAGCGCACTTTCAACAACTTGCTACTACAACGGACTTGCAGATGCCAACGTAAAAGGCACGGAATCTCACCTTGTTTTGAATCTTTCCCAGCTCGCGGATGCCACTTCTGCAAGCGTAAAATACGAGCTTTCGTATTCTATGAACGGCGTGGCTTACACTTCGAGCGGAAGCGGCAGCGGAACTTTGAGCGCGTCAAAAAGCAAATATTACGTTGACCTTTCCCCGGCAATTAATTTGCTCGACGGAACACAAAACCCATCTTACGACGATATTTCGTATACCGTTACCGTTTCTGGCATAAAGAACGCGAGCGGAAACGACTACGACGGACGCACAATGCCGACTTTTTCAAAGAAAATTTCTTTTGCCCCGTTGTACAGCGGTGAGGAAATTGAATTCTCAACGAAACTGGCACCTGCGGGAACAGAATTCTCAATTCCTGTAAACGGAATTTTAACAGCCGTTGACGAGACCGTAGAAGTGACTGCAGCCTCCGGCACTCTTCCAAGCACAACCTTTACCGCAAGCGTTTCTTCCGACGGAAAAGCAATTAACATAAAAACTACGGAAGACATTTCTAACGAAGAATTCACCGCAAGCGTAAAATGCACCGGAATAAAAGTCAAAGGAATCAAAGAAAGCTACGAACACACATTCACTGGCTTGAAGTTTGTAAGTTCTGAGACTACAAATTTGGAAAGCGAAAGCACAATTACGTTAGATGGCAGCGTTCAAAACGTTTTTTCTGCTGAAAAATTTGCAAATTTTGGAACAATAAAAGAAATCAAAATTTTTGCAAAACTTGCAGGTTCTGCAAGTGGTTGGTGGATTAATGCATGTGACAATACTGGGGAAAATTATCTGGTACTCTCTTGGGCTACTAATCCTACTTTTGAGGGATATAACTATGAAGGTACCGCAAGTTCTGAGTTGATTTCTGCAATACAGGCTAATGGATTTTATATAAAAGGTTTAGCAACACTCACTTGCGATGTGATTGTTCAAGTAAAATTTATTGCTGAATAATGAAAGGCGGTCTTAAAATTGCGGGGCTGGAACCTTCGCAATTACAATAAAACTTTTTTTACAACGAATAGGTTTGGTCGGTAACTTTACGTCATTCTGAGCTTGACTCAGAATCTCAAATTTCAATATTGAAAAAGATTCCGAAACAAGTTCGGAATGACAGACTTCGTATAACTTCTATATCCGACCTAATAATTTTTCATCACGGAGGATTTTTATGAAAAAAATGATAAAACGTTTTTTGCATCGTTTTGCTTTTCCTCTTATTTCAGCTTTTATGCTTTTCTCGTGCAGCGACGGCATTGACTCTGCCAGCACCACACGCGGCATTGACGCAACCGACGACGATTTGGTGAGCCTTTCCGACAACAACGGAAAAAGCGACAAAGACACGCGCAAAGACACCGCATCTTCTGTAATCGACTTTGGCGACAATTTTATCCGTGGATTCGACGCAAGCGCGGTGGATTATTTTGAGAATGTTTATGCTTCGTCAAATACCTGGACAGATAAAAACTGGTATGAAGCAGACGGAACACAAAAGGATATATTCAAGCTTCTTGCCGACCACGGCTTTAATACAGTTCGCCTGAGAGTTTGGGTGGACCCGTCTGAGACAAGTACGATTACTGATTCCGTGTGGCCAACTTCAACAACTGGTGATGCATGGCGAGCTGGCGACTGCACTATTGAGCGTGCTACAAGGCTTGCAAAGCGGGCTAAAGCTGTTGGACTAAAAGTTCTTCTCGACTTGCATCTTTCCGATTATTGGACAGACCCTGCCGTACAGCTTATTCCTAAAACTTGGCAAAGCGCTGCGACAGCTTCTGATATGGAAGAAATGCTTTCTTCTTATATAACCGAGACCTTGACTTACATGAAAACTGCTGGTGTAACGCCAGATTTCGTGCAGGTTGGAAACGAAATTGACCGTGGCATCCTTGTTGATTCTTCGATAAATACTTCAACTGGTTCAAAAGTTGCGACAGCTGCAAGTTCATCAATAAATGGTGGAATCAACACAGACAATTTTAAGACTTACATAAAAGCTGGTTGCAAGGCTGTTCGAGATTTTGATAGCAGTATAAAAATTGTCGTGCACATTACAGCTCAGAATTATACGTGTTTCGATAAAGTTGATGCTTCTGGTGCAGATTACGACATAGTTGGGCTTTCTTATTATCCGTGGGAAAATCACGGCACAATTAGCGCGCTTAAAACAAAAATACAAAGTTTTAGTAAGCCTGTTATGATTGTTGAGACTTCGGCAAGTGCAAAGGAATATACCGATTCTCAGGCAAGTACAGCATATTTAAATTTGAGTGGCGAATCGTATGCTGATGTTGAAACTTCTGGATCAAAAATTACGGCAAGCGAATCGAACCAAACGAACATTCTCCGTCATGTGATGCAAGAAATTTATGATGCTGGCGGAACAGGAATCTGCGTTTGGGGCGGTGAACGCCGCGATTATCTGTACGGACTCTTCTCATGGGAAGGATATGCTTATCCAGCAATCGACGCCTTCAATTACACCCCAGCGGACGGCTATCCAACAGCCAACAACGGCTCTACAACCGACGAAGAAACTGGCGACTCTGGAAATTCCGGTGAAACTGGTGGCTCAGACGACACAACTGGAAATGAAAGTGGAGATTCTGAAAATTCTGGTGAAAATGAAACGCTGCTTGATATTTCGACTTCGTTCTCAGGGACTGGAAGTTTCGTAAAGGTTGTTGACTCTGGTTCGATGCCTTCTCAAATATCAGAATTGTATGTGGCGCTTGAAAATATGAGTGGTAGTGGCGATTGGTGGTTTCAAATAAACTTTGATGGTTCAACTTGGGATATAGCAAAAGCTGCTTGGGATGATAATTGCTCTGGATATAGCATGACAATTACAGATGCGAATTTGATTTCTAATTTGATTTCAAACGGAATATATGCTGTAACAGGCTCTGGTCTTTCTGGTACTTTGATAATCAAATCTAAATAACACCATTCCTTCAACACACGGATTTGTTCGTTCCTAACGGAACTCACTTTTATAAAAAGCGAAAAACGTTAGTTTTGAGCAAATCCGTTTGTTTTCCCGGCGGACTGCTCGCTTGCTGTCTGCCGATTTTTTTAATTCAGCATCATCTTCTAAAATCCGAAAATTTTACAGGACTCTTGTCTTAAAAATTCAATTTTAGGAAAAATACCATGCAAATTGTAGCAGAAATCGGAACATCTCACGGCGGCGATTTTGAGAAAGCTAAAAAACTTATAGATACATCAATAGATTCCGGGGCTGACTTTGTAAAGTTTCAGTGGGTTTATGCGGACGAAATCCTTCACCCGGAGACAGGGTTCGTAAATCTTCCGGGCGGAAAAATTCGCCTCTACGACAGATTCAAGGAACTTGAAGTTCCAAAAGAATTTTTTGCGGACTGCCAGAATTATATTCACTCCAAAAACGCAAAATTCATGTGCAGTCCATTCGGTCTAAAAAGCCTAAAAGAGCTGATAGAAATAAATCCTGACTGCATAAAAATCGCTTCGCCGGAACTCAATCATCTTCCGCTCTTAAAAGAACTTGCAGAATATAGAAAGAACTTTAAGATTCCAGTTGTCGTTTCATCTGGCGTCTCAAAACTTCGAGACATAGAAAACGCGCTTTCGATTCTCGGAACAGACGGCGTTACGCTCCTTCACTGCATCACTTTTTATCCGGCTCCAGAAGAAGAATACAACTTGAATTTGATTCCGAATCTCTCAAAGATTTTTGGCGTTCCTTGCGGCGTTAGCGACCACTCCCTTGACCCCGTTCTGGTTCCGTCGCTTGCGGCAGCGGTGGGCGGCGAGATGATAGAAAAACACATCACTTTGAGCCGAAAGACCGACGGACTCGACGACCCGGTTGCCCTCGAAGGCGAGCAGTTCGCGCTTATGACGCATTGCATCCGGCAGTGCGAGGCTGTTTTTAGGCAATACGGAAAAGAAAACGGCAAGGATTACATTATCCGCCAGCTAAAAGAAGAATACGAAGACCGCGTTGAAAAGTGCCTTGGAAACGGCATAAAAAAACTTGCTCCCGCCGAAGAAGCGAATTACGGCCGAACTAACCGAAGCCTTCATTTTATGCACAGCATGAAAGCCGGCGAAATCGTTCAGATTAAAGATATTGGAGTTTTGCGCACCGAAAAAATACTGACACCCGGAATTTCACCAGAATTCTTGGACGAAGTGATTGGTAAACGGCTTACAAAAGAAGTAAAATCTGGGGAAGGTGTTTTATTTACACACTTCTTTACAGATTAACAAGTTCTAACAGCCTTTGTGACAGAAATTCCGCATTATGAAAAGTTGACTAAATGGTTCAATTTTGAGTTTTTACAAAGCTCGTCATTCCGAAGTGGTTTCGGAATCTCTTCCAACGTTGCAGGGAGAGCGTAGATGCTGAATCAAGGCGACCGCGAAAACGAAAGCGGTCGAGTTCAGCATGACAGCAGTGCGCTCTTCTCGCATGGCAGAAAACTCGAAATTCAGCCTAAAAATCTGATGGGCGGACGACCAACTGATTTTTGTATCGACAAGTTTTATAATGCGGAAGTCCTGGGCTTAATGAGGTTTTATGAAAAAACTCTTTGCGTGCCTTTCTTTTATCGTGGCACTTGTAAGCTGCTCCGCAGATTTTTTGGCAGAAGCCGAGTCTGTGCTTTCTGCAGGAGAAACAAAATCAACTCCAAAATCCAGCACAACTGTCTGGAGCGGAAATACAGATTTTAATGATTCTGAGTGGAAAGTGAACATTCAGATTCCTTCAAATAAGTTTGCATCATTTTCGGCAGGCTCTAAAATTCAAGTTGAATGGTATGCCTCAAACACTGCAAAAAATTACAAAAAACTCCAGTTTGACTCTATGGGGTCAAGCTGGAACGAACTGACCGGCGGTTCGTTCATTGGCGGATACAAAGAAAGCGGGGAGAACAGCCCAGGCGTTATTCCCACTTCAAATCCACTTGCGTACACGGTTACTTCGGCGAATGCGTCCGCTCTAAAATCTGGTGGATTTGCTTTGATGGGTTACGGAGTTGTCGTAACAAAAATCACGCTGATTTCTGGCGGAACTTCTGCAAAAGAAAATCAGGATGAATCCGGAACGAGTTCTGACGTTGCGACAAAGCCAAAACCAACTTCTGTTACAGGAACACCTTTTTATAATCACGGAAAACTCCACGTTTCTGGGGCCTATCTTTACGACTCGCACAATCAAAAATATCAACTTTACGGCATGAGCACCCACGGACTTAATTTTGGGGACGACTTTAGCCGTTACGTGAACGAGGACGCTTTTAAGACGCTCGTTGACGATTGGAACACGAACTGCATACGGCTTGTGCTTTATCCAAAAGATTACAACGGTTACTGCAATGGCGGTGACAAATCTAAGCTCAAACAAATCGTCAAGAACGGAATCGAATACGCAACGAAATGCGGAATGTACGTTTTGGTTGATTGGCACGTGCACAATTACAATCCGAACGAAACCAAAGAAGAGGCAAAAATCTTCCTTGCCGAAATCGCAAAAGAATACGCAAACTACGGCAACGTGCTTTACGAAATCTGCAACGAGCCAACTGGCTCCCCTTGGGACAGCTCAATAAAACCCTATGCCGAGGAAGTGATTCCTGTAATCCGCAAGTACGCGAAAGATGCTGTTATTATCGTTGGAACGAACACTTGGAGTCAGGACGTTGAAGAGCCATTGCAAAATCCGCTTAAATTTTCGAACGTAATGTACACTTTCCATTTTTACGCGAACAGCCACACTGATTCATTCAGAAATCGCGTGGAGAACGCAATAAACTCTGGTCTCCCGATTTTTATTACCGAATTTGGAACTTGCGACGCGAGCGGAAACGGAGGATTCAATGAAGCTGAATCTAAAAAATGGTTCGATTTGTGCAAAAAATACAGCATAAGTCATTTGAACTGGAGCCTTTCAAGCAAGAGTGAGACTGCAAGCGCGATTGTTTCGGGCTGCTCAAAAACAAGCGGCTGGACTTCTGGCGAGCTTACGGATTCTGGAAAACTCGTCGTAAATCACTTTAGAAGTGACTGCACACGATAGTCAACTCTCGATAGGGGGGCATCGTAAGTCTCGGTGGGAGAGGGTAGTGCTTCGCGGTGGTTGAGCTTGTCGAAACCACCGCGAAGCATCACAAAATAGACATTTTTACGGTAGTGCAGACAATTTTTTTGCATCTGTAAGTTTATAATGAAGTTGTTCCGTAGGCGGTTTAAATTCTTGCGGATAAATTGTAAGATTACCTCATTATGGCAGAAATTATTCAACCTAGAGTCCTAAAAGGATTCAGAGACATTTTACCAGACGCAGAAATATTGCGCACAAATCTTCAGGAAAAAATCACACAAGTTTACCGCTCGTTCGGATTCGTTCCGATTGACACACCTGTTCTTGAATATTCGGAAATCTTATTGCGAAAATCTAACGGCGAGACTGAAAAACAAGTCTTCAGATTCGAGGACAACGGAAAACGCGACGTTGCAATGCGCTTTGACCTTACCGTTCCGTTCGCACGTTTCACAGCCGAGCATGAAAGCGAACTTTATTTTCCGTTCAAACGTTATCACCTTGCAAAAGTTTGGCGTGGCGAAAAACCTCAGGCAGGTCGCTACCGCGAATTCGTTCAGTGCGACATTGATACCGTAGGAACAGACAGCGCTGGCGCGGACTTTGAAATTCTTAGCGTAATGAAGGCGGCTCTTGCTGCAATCGGTGTAACCGACGTTACGATTCACGTAAACCACCGCGGAATTTTCAATCGCTTCCTCGCAAAAATCGGGCAGCTTGAAAAATCAGAGGATATCCTTCGCTCTGTCGATAAACTTGCAAAAGTCGGCGAATCTGAAGTTAAAAAAGAACTTGTTGAATTTACTGGCAGCGAGGAAGCCGCACAAGAAATTCTCAAATATATTGCCGGCGGAAAAGATTTTGACTCAACTCTCAATCTGCTTGAAGAAATGGCAGGTGGAGAAGGCGAGGACACAAAACGAATGCGAGAAATCCGCGAGATGATGAAAGCTTCCGGCATTGAGGCGACTTACGTTCTTGACCCAAGCATTACACGTGGGCTTGACTATTACACAGGAATCGTTTACGAAACATTCTTGAACGAACTTCCTTCAATCGGCTCGGTTTGCTCTGGCGGACGTTACGACAACCTTGCGGGCTTGTACACAAAAACAAAATTGCCGGGAGTCGGTGCTTCAATTGGTCTTGACCGCCTTATTGCGGGCTTGGAGCAGCTTGGGCGCACGGAGAAAAAAGGAAGCTACCTCGACGCAGAGATTTTCTGCATGGACAAGAACCTTACGATTTTGTATCAGGGCGTTGCGTCTAAACTTCGTGAAAAAGGAATCGCTGTTGAAGTGTTCCCGGAAGCAAAGAAGATGAACCAGCAGTATGCCGTTACAGATGCGAAAGGCGTAAAATGGGGAATCATAATTGGTTCGAACGAAGCCGAGAAAAATGTGGCGACATTAAAGAACTTAAAAACTCGTGAGCAGTTCGCTGATCTTACTGTTGACCAGATTGCCGACAAAATAATTCAGGAACGCTAATTTTTAGGTTGTGGCTTTTGTGGTCACAACCTTTATTCTTTTAGCATCTGTTTTTGTGCGGTCAGTGCCCTGCGGTAGCTCGTATAAATTACAAGCGAACTTGCAGGAACCCAGCCGCCAGAAACTGCATACCATTCTTCTATTCGGTCTTTTTTGTTCGGCGACTCGACTTTTACGGTGCAATTTCCTTCAATTTGCACAAGGTCGCCTTTTCTGAGGCTCGAAAGAACCACGGAGTCATATCCACCTTCTTTGCGGGCCGCTACATACGGATCTTTTACGACTGCCCATTGAACCGTCGGAAAAACTTCAAGTTCGTTCAATTGCTCAAAATGAATCTCGTCATCTTGTTTGAGACAAGAAACTAACATAGGAAGAGAGAAAGCTAAAATAATGCAAGCAAGAAAATAAGACCTCTTCATCGTTTTTTAACCTATTTTACATCAGGAAGTATATCTACCAAATATTTTGCGATTTGTGGATAAATCATCAAATCTGAATCAACAAAATTCAGCGTCGGAATTTCGGCAAGTTCTGCCCATCT
Source organism: Treponema zioleckii (assembly GCF_014737315.1). Classification (GTDB taxonomy): domain Bacteria; phylum Spirochaetota; class Spirochaetia; order Treponematales; family Treponemataceae; genus Treponema_D; species Treponema_D zioleckii. The sequence goes on from NZ_JPUF01000019.1 coordinate 28,813, forward strand.
GTATTCAGAATGCTCTGTCAACTTGAATTTTTTTTCGATTCCGTTGTGCGGAAGTTTTACGAGATAGGCATGAAGGTCAACTCGCTCGTTGTTGTGCTTAAAATTTGTTTCGGCAATCCGTTTTTCAACCTGCACGGTCACTCCGAATTCTTCCTGAAATTCTCGCACTACGGCTTGTTCGTCAGTTTCGCCTTCCTCAACTTTTCCGCCAGGAAATTCCCAGCGTCCGCCCATTTGTCCAACTGGATTTCTGTGAGCAATCAGTATTTTTTTTTCATCAAATGCAATACACGCAATCGAAGTTTTGTTCATAAAAATCTTCCCCACCGTAGAGTTTTTTGCCCCTGGTTTTCAGCAAAAACGATTATCCTCGCATGAATCGCAATATTATAGAAAAAACAAAAAAAATCTGCAATGAAAAATAGCGTGGAACTGCAAAAAAAACTTACTCCAATCTTTAATTTTTCGACTTGTGTCAAAATTATAACCGTTCCACGTTGACAGTATTTTTTTGAATATGGTAGTATAAAGAACTAAATTCTTTCATTTAGTCTATTCAAGTCGTACACTATTTTTAAGGAGTTCCTAAATGTCAGGACACAATAAATGGTCAACCATTAAACATGCAAAAGGTGCTGCAGATGCAAAACGCGGTGCGCTTTTCACAAAATTGATTAAGGAAATTTCTATTGCTGCTAGCATGGGTGGCGGAGATCCAAACGCTAACCCTCGTCTTCGTGCTGCAATCGTAAAAGCACGTGCAGCTTCAATGCCAAAAGACAACATCGAGCGTGCAATCAAAAAGGGAACTGGTGAGCTTGGTGGCGGAACTTACGAAGAGCTCGTATACGAAGGATACGCTGCTGGCGGTGTTGCAGTTCTCGTTGAAGTTCTTACAGATAACAAGAACCGTGCAGCTGCTAACGTTCGCAATATTTTCTCGAAGACTGGCGGAAACCTCGGAACAACTGGTTCTGTAAGCCGCATGTTCGATCGCAAAGGCGTTATCGAGTATGATGCTGAAGCTGTAAACGAAGAGGAAGTTATGGAAGCTGCTCTCGAAGCTGGCGCAGAAGACATCGTAAACGAAGACGGTGTAATCACTGTAACAACAGCTCCTGGAGATTTCGCTGCAGTTGTAGAAGCTCTCGAACCAAAGGGATGGTCTTCACTTTCTGCTGGCGTAAACATGGTTCCGCAGGCATACACATCAGTTGATAAAGATACAGCTGCAAAAGTTGACAAGCTTATCAGCCGTCTCGAAGAAGATGATGATGTTCAGAACGTTTACACAACTGTTGAATATCCAGAGGATTACGAGCCAGAGGAGTAATCTTTAGCTTTTTAATCTTTAAGAAAGCCCGTTTGGAAACCTTTGTTTCGGCGGGCTTTTATTTTTTTTTGTTAGGATTTTGCTTTGAATAAAAGACGAGTTATAGGAATTGACCCTGGACTTGCCCACACCGGATTTGGCGTGATTGATGCCGTCGGAAATAACATTCGTCTCGTAAGTTATGGCGTTATAGAAACTCCGGCAACGGAAGAGCATGGAATAAGACTTCTTTCGATTTATAACCGTCTTCTCGCCGTGCTGAATGAGTTTAAGCCGAATCAGGCTGGTATGGAAGAGCTTTATTTTGCTCGCAATGTTTCCAGTGCAATGGGGGTTGCCGAGGCGAAAGGCGTTGTTACAATGTGCCTTGCCCAGCACGTAATTCCGCTTTCCATGTACAGACCGACTCAGATAAAATACTCGGTGACAGGAACCAAGACTGCCGATAAAAAAACTGTTGAGCAGTACGTAAAAATCCTCTTGAATCTTGAAGTGGAGCCGAAGCCTGACCACGCTGCAGACGCGCTTGCCGCCGCAATAACCCACGTGTATTCCACGAATGTCATGTCTTTTGGAAAACGCACAAGTTGATTCAAAATTAAAAATCAACTCTTTTAGAGTTTCCTTTTGTTCTCGCCTTGACCATAACTTATATTGCCGATAAATTATAAAATACTATGTTCGATGTAAAAGACACTGATTTGTTTGACCTTGAAGAAGAAGATTTTGATACTGTTCTTGCAGAAGATATTAAATTTACGGGCAATATAAAATTCGCCAAACCGTTTATGATTCGTGGAACTGTTAATGGTTCTATCGATGCGACTGGCGACCTTGTTATTGATACAAATGCCGTTGTTAGCGCAGAGATTTCTGCCGCCAGAGTGCTTGTCCGCGGAAAGGTTGACGGCAATATTCTTGCGAGCAAGATTGTTTTTGTTTCGGCGACAGGTTCCGTTAGCGGAGACATTTCTTCGGCGCAAGTTGTTCTCGAACCGGGGTCAAGATTCTCTGGTCGCTGTACGATGCTCGAATCAAATTAAAAATTATTGAATTAAGGTAAGATGATGAAAAAATCTATTTTAGTTTTACTTACGCTCTCATGCATTTCTGCTTCGCTTTTTGCGCAGAAAAAGCTGGATGCATTGGCTTTGTACCGAAGCCAAAAATTTGCCGAGGCCGCTGCTGTTTGTATTCAGGAATTGCAGGCTAATCCTCGTAATATTGATTCTTATGTTGTTCTTTGCTGGTCGCTCGTAAAAGACAGAAAATATGCAGAGGCTGAATCTTATGCAATTGAAGGAAGAAAAATTAATGCATCTGACAGCCGATTAATCGAAATTTTGGGCGAGGCGAAATATTATCTTGGCAAAAATACGCAGGCTTTGGAGTTGTTTCAACTTTATGTTGCCGCAAAAGAGAGCGGTGCGCGACTTGGAAATGCTTACTATTACATGGGGGAAATTTACATCCGTCAAAAACAGTACCTCCATGCGGATATGGCACTTTCTTCTGCCGTTCATGCAGAGCCTAACGTAGCGAACTGGTGGAGCCGCTGTGGCTATGCCCGCGAAATGGCTGGATATTATTTGTCTTCTCTTGAAGCCTACAAAAAGGCTCTTGCACTTGACGCAAACCATGCAGACGCTATACGCGGTAAAAATCGCATGGAAAAACGTATTAATTAGTTTTTATGCAGAAAAAAAATATTCATTTTGAGACTCTCGGTTGCAAACTCAACCAGGTTGAAAGCGAAGGTGCCGCTCGCGTTTTTGTTGACGCAGGTTTTTCCGTTACGATGGAGCCGTTTACCGCAGCCACAAAAGTTGCTGACGACGTTGTTGCGTGTGTCATTAATACTTGTACTGTGACGGCTAAGGCTGAGCAGAAAGCTCGCAGAATCATACGCTTGCTTTTGACAAAATGCCCGAATGCAGTTGTCGTTGTGACTGGCTGCTATGCTCAGCTCGACCGCGACGAAATTCTTGCTCTTGGTGACAGAATTGTTGTCCTCGGCGGTCAGAATAAAGGAACGTTGGCCGACATGCCTTCTGTTTTGAATCAGAATCCAGAGACTTTTGGAGTTGAATTAAAAAACGTTCTGCAAGATTTTTTTGACAGCAAGAAAAAACTTACAAAAATCAATGAGATTTCTGAACCGTTTAGACTTTCGACCGACACTTTTATAAATCATTCTCGCTCGTCCCTAAAAATTCAAGACGGATGCAATTGTGTCTGCACGTATTGCAGAATCCGTCTTGCGCGCGGAAAATCTGTTTCCCTTGATGCTGCTTCCGTTATTGAGCGCGTAAAGGCTCTTGAAAATGCCGGTCAGAAGGAAGTTGTAATAACGACCGTAAATATCGCCCAATATCGCGGAAAGTGGCAAGACGGCACTGTGAATTTTGCAGGACTTTTGCGTCTGATTCTTGAAAATACAAATTCAATCGGAATCCGCATTTCTAGCCTTTATCCTGAGATTGTGGACGAGGAACTTGGTGAAATTGTTTCAAATCCTCGTGTGCGTCCGCATTTCCATATTTCAGTTCAGTCTGGAAGTGATGCTGTTCTCGCAAAGATGAAGCGTCCTTACAAAATCGAGGCTGTTTACAAGGCTGTAAAAATCCTTAAAAAGGCGAAGCAAAATCCTTTCCTCGCATGTGATATTATTGCGGGGTTCCCTGGCGAAACGGATGACGATTTTGCGCTCACGATGAAAATGCTTGAAGAGTGCGGATTTGCTTTCGTTCATGCCTTTCCGTTCAGTGCTCGTCCTGGAACGGAGGCTTTTTCTATGCGTCCGATGGTTCCGAATTACATTACCGACAAGCGAATTTCGGCTCTCGAAGAATATAATAAAAAATCAAAGTCCGAATATATAAATTCTTTTGTCGGAAAGACTTTGCCGGCCGTTTGCGAGACGATTCACCGGGCACGGGCCGCACTTATGCGCGACAGAATTGTTGTTCATGCCGTTACGGAAAATTTTTTGCATTGTCAGCTTGTATTTGCAACCGACGAAAAAAATGTGCCGGAAGCAGGTTCTGAAATTGAACTGAAGGTTTTGCGCCCGCTTTCTGATTCAGAAAGAACTGGCGAGAGCGACACTTTTGCTCAATTTCTCAAAAAACTCTAAAATTTCATTCTAAAACTTTGGTCGATTTGATATACTAATTAATATGATTGAAAAGTTAGGTGTTCATGTAAGACAAAGATTTGCTTCTGTTCCATATCTTATGGGCTACATCGGAAGAATCATGACTTCTTCCCTCGCATTTATAAGCAAGGAGAAGGCTGCCCGAAAAATCCTCGTAATGCAGCTTCTCTTTACGTTTATTGAAGCACTTCCGATTATCGCGGTTCTTTCGGCGGCACTTGGGGCGGGGCTTTTTCTCGTCGGCTATTCAGTTTTGCTTTCAATTGGCCAAAGCGGTCTTATTTACAATCTTCTGCTTGTTATGGTCGTGCGGGAGTTGGGACCGATTCTCGTGGCGTTCGTTGTTACGGCGCGTTCTGCAACCGCGATTGCCACCGAACTTGGCGGCATGGTCACTTCTCATCAAATCGAAAGTTATATTTCCGTTGGCGTTGACCCGATTGATTATCTTGCGGCTCCGCGTTTTTTGGGCGTAACGCTTTCTGTATTCTTTTTGAATCTTTATTTTTCTTTTTGCGGTATTTTGGGACCAGAAATCGTTGGGAAATTGTTTAACCCGATTCTTGTTAACGGATATTTTTCGAACATTTTAAAATGTTTTTCAATCTCAATGATTTTGACTTCCATCATAAAAAGCGTTGTTTTTGGAATGGTAATTTCAATCACGGCGACTTATTATGGATTTAATGTTGAGCGTGCCTCTACCGAAGTGCCTGTCGCTGGAATCTCTGCTGTTAGTAAATCCTTTGTCGGAATTATTATTGCAGATGTTGTAATTGTTGCATTGCCGTATATTTTATAAAAAAATGTCTTTGTTTGAACTTCAAAATGTAAAATTTGATTCTCGTTCGCAGCCTATCATTCGGGGAATTTCCCTGACGATTGAAAAGGGGACCGTTACAGGTCTTGTAGGAAAGTCTGGAAGCGGAAAGTCAACTCTCCTAAAACTTATCGCCGGAATCCTTGTTCCAACGTCTGGTCACGTTCTTTTTCACGGAAAGGATATTCAGACCATGAATAATTTTCAGAACAAACTTTTCCGAAAAAAATGTTCGTTTGTTTTTCAGGATTCGGCTTTGTGGGCAAATCAGAATATTCAGCAAAATCTTATGCTTCCTTTGCAAACTCAGTCCCCTAAGATGTCTAATGAAGAGCGCATGAGAAAAATAAAAAAAATCTGTGAGACGGTGCGTTATGACCGGCCGCTTGAACTTCGTCCTGTTGATTTGTCAATGGGCGAGCAGAAAAAAATAGCTTTTGCCCGTGCGTTGATTAACGAGCCTGAAGTTCTTTTTCTTGACGAATGTACTGAATCTCTTGACCAGCGCGGTTCGGCAGAAATCATCGAACTTTTGCAGAAATTCATTGCCGATGGAAATACTGTTGTTTTTGTAAGCCATAACAGTAATTTTATTAACGAAATGAACGGAAAACTGTATGAATTAGAAAAAGGTGAATTAGTTGTCCAGGAGATAGAATATGAAATTTAAAATTAGATACGCAGATCAAATTGTCGGTGTTGCATCTCTGGCTGCGATTGCGGCGCTTATAGTCCTTATTTTTGCGATTGGTGCGAATCAAAACTGGTTTGCCAAAAAAAATTCTTATTACACTTTTTTTGTATTCGGGGGCGGGTTTTTCAACAGGAATGGATTTGACGTACAAAGGATTTTCTATTGGAAAAGTAAAGTCTGTAAGTCTTGAAGGCAACATGGTTCGCGTTGATTATTACGTTCTTGGCGATTATTTTGATTATGTAAAAGGGGATTCTTTGGTTGAGCTTATTTCAAGTCCGATTGGACTTGGTTCTTCTTTTATACTGCATCCTGGCGAAGGCGAAGAGACTATTCCTACGGAATCCGAAATTTACAGAATCGATTCTCCGTTCGGACAGAAAATTATTGATGATGGAAAAAATAAAATCAACAAGCAGACTGATTCAATCGGTGCTCTTATGGCTCAGGTTTCCGCGCTTCTTGATAATGTGACTCTCCTCGTAAAGAATATAAACGATGCGCTTGCAGGTAACGGAGACACTCCGTTTACTGGCATTATCGAAAATATTGCTGATTTGACGGGCATTTTGAGCGATCCGAACGGTGCGGTTCCTGGATTGCTCGGTCCAGAAATGACGAGCGAACTTAATACGTTGCTTGTTCAGATTCAGGATATTCTTGGAAATCCTGAAGGCGTGGTTCCTGGTGTGCTTGGCTCTCAAATGGCAAACGACCTTACGAATACAATTACGAATATTTCTTCGATTACTTCGAATGCTGATAAACTCATCGGAAATGCAACTCCAGAGGTTACGGAGGCTCTTGAAGAACTCAACACTGTTCTTGTGGGCGTTGAAGACGTGCTTACAGGCGTTAAGAATAATCCTCTTATTCGTGGAGGCGTTCCTAACCGCAAAAACGAAAGTTCTGCAACAATCCAGCTCAGGAATACGGATTTTTAAAAAGTAGGAGACAACGATGAAAAAGATGAAAAATTTGAGATGTTCAAAAAATTGCCTTTTGATTGCGGCTGGACTTGTCCTTTTGTCAGCGTTCTTTTCTTGTTCATCATCTCCTAAGCGGGCTATGCAGATAACAGAAATTGCTTCAAAGGCGGATGAGCGTTACGAGACTGCCAATTCAGAACTGATTTCCGGAAAAATTGAAGATGGGGCTGTGCATCTCGTTCAGGCTTATAATTATGCGGTTTCAATCGACGATTCTGATTTGCTTACACGCATTTTTCTCTCTGGAATTTCTTATAAAATCACGGTTCAGGGCTTGGGCGTGTCCGTAGAAAAAGAGTCGTCGTTCCTTACTCTTGAGCCTGAAGTTATGCTTTCAAAAGCAAAGATGTTCGCGAATCGTTCCGAGAGAAAAAATCTTCTTTCCGCAATTTGCGCGATTTACGAAGTCCGTTTGAATATCGCTCAGTCTGGCACGGATTACGCTGCTTATATTGAAAAACTTTCTGCTACCGAAAAGTCTGTTCAAAAAGAAGCCTGGTATTTTGCTTATCTAAAACGAATCAAGGGCGATATTTATATGCTTGCGCAGGATTTTTCAAATGCTGAGGAAAGTTATCGTTCGGCTGCCGCAGTTCACACGAAAAATCGGTATCTGGTTGAAATCGGACTTGACTGGTACAGTGTTGCTCGTGCTTGCTCGCAGGCTGGAAAAAAATCAGAGGCCGTAAAAGCAATCGAAACTGCTTTAAAATATGACCGAGCTGCAGAAAACTCAACAGGAATCGCGACTGACCACTTCGCTCATGCAAAAATTCTTTCAAAAGGCGAAGAAATTACCGACGAAGAACTTATGCTTGCAAAAAACTCCGCAGAGTGGGCGGAAGAAATTTATACCGTTATCGGAAATGAATTTCAGGCTTCTCAGGCATCGGCGTTAAAACTTGAACTTGAAGAAAAAATTTCAGTCCGTGAAGCCGAAAAAAATTCTCTGAATCAATCGAACGGACTTTAACTTTATGATTCTGAATAGAGAAAATTGAGATATTTTTTGGAAATAATAATAAATTTTTAAGAAATTATATTTTAAAAACAGTGACATATTCACTTTGTCTCAATATTTTAATATCTTAAAGAAAAATCTCGCTTATCTTTTGGATTTTTCTTTAAGATTGGCAATTTAAAAATGGGAAAAGTGAATGAAAATTGTTTTTGCATGTCGCTCGTTTAATATGGCGTCGGAACTTTCTATGTTCGTCGCTGAGGAAAACGATGAGTGCGCTTTGTACGAAGATGCTGTCGGGCTGATGCTCGATTTAAAATCTGGAAAAGTTGCTCCTGACATAATGATTTTTGATGTCAGATTCTTTAATGAGTGTATTGATTATTTTTTCGATTCCAAAAATAAAAAAGGCGATAAAATTCCAATCGTGTTTTTTAATGACCCGTTCGGACACAATGCGGGGCGCGTTTCTCGTTGGATAAACCGTCTTATAAGCCGTTGTGGAATGGATTATTGCGATTATGACAGAGTTAGTTGCTTTTTTCCGCTTCTGAATCGCTTGAATGATTATGTTGAAAAGCGTGGAATCGAAAATTTTACTGTCTGTGTAAGTGATTCTGGAGAAAAGACTTGTAATGGTGCAGATAAAACTTTTGAACTTGAACGTCTGACACTTGAATCAAATCTTACGCCTGTGCTGAATAATCTCCTGCAATTTTTTATCTTGAATAAAAATCGGGATGTTTCCTTAAGCGAAATAACCGAGTATATGGGAGAAAATTCTAAGCTCAATCTGTCTTCAGTTTATTCTTATATTTCGAGGGTTCGTAAGTTGTTAAAAAACGGGCACTTCAAAAACTTCAAGATTATTCGTACCAACAAAGGTAAGTACCGTCTTGTGACTGTTGTGGACAGTGTGAAATAATTATAAAAAATGCTTTATAATTTGATGATAAGATAAATTCTAGCTAGACAGTAATTGCTGTTTTCTGATATTATCTAAGAACATATTTTTATAAACGTGGTGTCTTTAGTGGCACTAGGAGGATCGTTGGCAGATACAAAAGGATTGCGAATCAATGAACAGATTCGTGTGCGCGAGGTCAGACTTATTGACGATGAAGGGGAGCAGAATGGCATTATGCCTACAGTGGAGGCTCTCAAGTTAGCTAAAGAGCGCGAACTCGACCTTGTTGAAGTTTCACCAACGGCAAATCCGCCGGTTTGTAAAATACTTAACTATGGTAAATACAGGTTTGAGCAGGAAAAAAGACTCCGTGATTCCCGCAAAAACCAAAAAGCCCTTAAGATTAAGGAAATCCGTATGCAGCCGAAAATCGGCTCTGGTGACCTTGATACTAAGGCAAAACATGTTCAAGAATTCCTTGACGAGGGCGATAAAGTTAAAGTTACGATTCGTTTTAGAGGTCGTGAGTTGGCTCATACCGAACTCGGCTATGATGTATTGAACGAAGTATTGAAACGGCTTGTTGAGAATTCATTTGTCGTAGAGAAGCCTGCCGCAATGGAAGGTCGATTTATGTCAATGACTTTGAATGCTAAGGCAAAATAATCAATAAGTCAGATTAAGGAATGAGGTAATAGAAATGCCTAAAATGAAAACAAAGAAAGCCGCTGCAAAACGTTTTTCTCTCACAGCTAGCGGAAAAGTAAAGTACAAGAAGATGAACCTTCGTCATATTTTGACAAAGAAATCTTCTAAACGTAAGATGCACCTTCGTGGCGCTGGAATCCTTTCTGAAGCTTCAGCAGCAAGAATCAGAAAACAGCAGCTTCCATACGGCTAATTTTTTAGATTGGTCGTAAATCATTATTTAGGAGATTGAAATGTCTAGAGCAGTAGATGGAACAAAAAGAAATAACCGTCGTGCTAAAATCCTTAAACTTGCAAAAGGATTTACAGGACGACGCGGAACAAACTATAAAGCAGCTAAAGACGGCGTTGTAAAGGCTCTTTCACACGCTTACGTTGACCGCCGCGACAGAAAAGGCGACTTCCGCCAGTTGTGGATTGCACGTATCAACGCAGCTGTACGAGATGAGGGAATGTCATATTCTCGCTTTATCGACGGCCTTACAAAAGCTGGCGTTGCTTTGAACAGAAAAGCATTGTCAAACCTTGCAATCGAAGATCCTGCAGCTTTCAAAGCTGTAGTTGAGACTGCAAAAAAAGCATTGAACGCTTAGTTTAGATTTTGAGTTTATAGAAGAGGGGCTATAAAATGATTTCACTTGAACAGGTTTTACTTCTGGAGCAAAAGGTTGAGAGCGCTGTTGCAAAAATTTCTAAGTTAACAGAAGTTAATGCACAGCTTAATGCAGAGAATGCTGCTTTGCGTAGCAAATGCGCAGAGCTCACAAACGCACTTTCTGCTAAAACGGAGCAGTTCTCAACTTTTGAGGCGGAACAGAGCCGAATCGAGGAAGGAATCATTAAAGCCCTTCAGCAACTCAATACTGTTGAAAATGTTGTGCTTGCAGTTCCTACGAATGAGGCTACAAGTACAACAAGCACACCTGTTTCAGAAACAGTTGAGGTTCAGGATGAAACTTCAGCTGTAGAAGAACAAGTTTCAGAGCAAGTTGTTGTTGCTGAGCAGACTCAGCCGGAGCCACAAGTAGAACAGGAAGTTCCTGAATCGAATGAGGTTGTTGAAACATCAGTTGTTGATGTGCCTGTGTCTGAAACTGTAGAATCTAATGAACTTGTGTCTGAAATTCCAGAGCAGCAGGTTGCGGAGGCACCTGTAATGCAGGAAACTGACGCTCAGCCTGAAATTCAGTCTGCAAGTGTTCAGAATGTTCAGCTTGATCAAATCTATTCTTCTTCTGCAGAGGTCGTTGAGTCTTCTAACGATTCTGAGAATGTTCAGGACTTGCAGGAAAATAAAAAACAAGAATTGTTCGATATTTTCTAATTTTTTTGCGGTAGGTAAGTCTGGATGGGCTCTTTACAAATTAATGTGCTAGGAACTTCGTTTGCAATAAAGGCAAATGAGGATGATGCCTACCTTGAGCGGCTTTTAAATTACTATAATCAGATAACAGACCAAATAATCGAAAGCGGTTCGTTGTCAAGCAAATTGCAGATTTCTATCTTGGCAGGGATAATGCTTTGCGATGAATTGTATAAAGAAAAATCAAAAAGTTTAAAAATTGGGCATGAACTTGAAAAAAAAGATGATTCTGCAAGTTTTGATGCAATAAACGAAGAAAAGGTTTCAAGACTTACTTTGGAAATGATTAGAAAATTGGATAAGGTGCTTGTTGATGGCATATAAATTCATTGTTTGGATCGATGGTGATTCTTGTCCAAAAAAAGTGAAAGATTTTCTTTTCAATTATTCTAAATCAAAATCTTTTTTGATAAATGTCGTTGCCAACCGAAAAGTTGAATTGCCTACTGATAATCCTTTTATAAATCTTATTATCGTTGAAAATCTCAAGGATGCCGCTGATAATCATATTTTTGATAATTCTTCTTTGAATGATATTGTTGTTACACGCGACATTCTGTTTGCTCAAAGACTTGTTGAAAAAAAAGTTACTGTTATGAATGACAGAGGGCTTATTTTTAATAAGGATAATATTCAGGACAGATTGCGTGAGCGTGAATTTAGCATGAATCTTTCTGCAATTGGTTTTGGTGGCGGTAAAAATAATTATTACGGTGAAAAAGAGATAAAGAAATTCATCGCGGTGTTTGAAAGGGAATTCCAAACACACGTGATGAACGAGATTTACAATATAAAACTTTAAGAAAAGCTAGTCGCCGGCTTTGCTTTCCCAGCGGGAATTTATGGCACAAATTCGTTCTTTTATCGAAAGAAAAGCCAAAACTAATTCGGGGTCGAACTGCCTTCCTGAAAGTTTCTGAATTTCTATGAATGCGTCATCAACTGACCAAGCGGATTTATAAACCCTCTTGTGGCTTAACGCATCAAATACGTCGGCAATTGCAACTATTCGTGCGGAAAGCGGAATTTCTGTTCCTTTTAACGGTTCTGCCTTTGGAACTGGCTCGCCTGTGACGTATTGATTATAGTTAATTTTTCCTGGATAGCCATTTTCGCTTCCGTCCCACCATTCGTGATGGCGCAATGCAACTTCAAGAGCCATGCTGTCAAGTTCTGATTCTGGTTCCGTAAACAAAATTGCACCGATGCAAGTATGACCTTTCATAATGTTTCGTTCTTCTTCGGTAAATCTTCCTGGACCAGGCTTTTTTAATATTACGTCTGAAACTCCGACTTTTCCTAAATCATGGCATTTTGCAGCAATTTTTAAAATATCACCATATTTTTGCATCTCTTCTTTTGGAATATGCTTGGAGATAGCCCATTTGTCATAAATCTCTTTTGCAAATTCTGAAACCCGCTGTACATGCTGGTAAGTTTCTTTTGGGTCACGATATTCTGCCATTCGCTGCATACGCATAATCATGTTGCTTGTGAGATAGGCGTGTTCCAACGCTTGTGTTGCACTTGAGGCAAAATGGTTTATAAACAAGATTGCATCATCATCGAATGGAATTTGTTCACCTTTTTCATTTTGGGCGTTTATGATTTGAAGAACTCCGAGAGTTTTGTTGTTCGTTGTTATGAGCGGAACTGTGAGCATTGATTTTGTTCGATAATTCATCGCCTTGTCAGTGCTGGCATTAAACGAATACGGACAACTTTCATCGATGCAGTATGCGTCTGGTAAATTTACGATTTTTCCGGAAAGTACGGTGTATCCTGCAATCGATTTTTCAGTTATGTCGAATGTAAAGTACACATAGGGTGATTTTGAGCCTGGTTCAAGTTTTTTAAGCTGAGTATCATTCTGTGCGTATTTTATGCGAAGAATTTTATTTTTTAGGTAAACAGATTGTTCGGAATTTGGGGGTTGTATAGGTTCTTGTATCTGATCCTCGTTTTTTACAGGTGTTTTATCTTCAATGACGTAAATCGAGCCTGCATCAGCATTTACGATGCTACGCGCCTCTGTGAGAATCCTTTCGAGAAGAACATCTGTATCTTTTATTTCATTCAAAAGCCGTTCTGTTTCCAGAATCGCTTTCAGCTTACTTTCTTTTTCAGTTGCTGTCATAAATTAGATTTTACTCCAAAATTAAAGATTAGTCTAAGGTTTTATTCTGCAGATTTTTCGCCTTTTTTTATGAGACAAAAATATAATGGTCCTGCCCCGTTTGCTTTGTCTGGCAAAATGTGTGCGCCAAATTCTGTTTTTTCATATTCTGGTAGCGTCGTGTCGCAAACTGAACTTACATTGCTGCTGATTTCAGGCATCTGAATTTCTGCATCGCCAAATTTTTTTAAGAGCTTTGCGATTACTTTATCATTCTCTTCGTCAGTCAACGCGCAGGTTGAATACAAAATATATCCTCCAGGAACGAGCATTCTGTAAGCGGAGGAGAGCAGTGCCCACTGTGCCATTGAAAGCGTTTTGATTCTTGAAGGTGACCATTCTGCAAGATATTTTGGGCTTGAAAGCACATGCCTCTCTGATGAACACGGTGCGTCCAAAAGAATCCTGTCAAACGCCTCGCCATTTGAAAGGCACATTTTGGCACCGTCCTTGCAGCAAACGTCAACTCGCTGCCGAATAGATTCTGGTAGGCACGTGTCGCAGACTTTTTTTAGGCGAGCACATCTGTCCGAAGAGCGTTCGTTTGAGAGCAATGTGGCATCTTTGTCCATGCAGGATGCAAGAATCAACGTTTTTCCGCCTGGAGCCGCGCATAAATCAAGAATCTTTTTTGCTCCTTTCAGGGGCAGTGTTACGGCGCAGCGTATGCTTCCTGAATCCAAAAAATATGGTTCATTTTCGCCGATTAAAAATTTTTTGTGGTCGCTTTCGCCGTAAAGTGAATTTTTTAGTGATTCCCAGCGTTCCTTGTAAATATTTCTGTAATATTCATCAAAGCCTTGTTCGCCTTGCATTTTTTGAGACTTATCTTTCTGTTTCATGGTTTATCAAATTCATTCCTTTTTCGTAAGCGTTTGAAAATTGTTTTTTGTCGAATTCCTTTGAAAAATCTTCGTTGATTTTTACGATAAATTTTAGTTTGAAATCTTCGTTCGACGAATCTTTTGAAATTTCTTCAAATTTTAAAATTCCTGTTTTGATTTTATATTCTATGATTCTAAAAACGGATTTTTCAATCTTTTTTCTGAAAACTTCGTTTTTGCTTGCTTCAGCTTGGAGAATTTCTGAAACCGTTCCGAATTTTTTCTCAGAGAGCATAATTACGTTTATGCCCGCGTTTATTGCTTCGATTGCAGCTTTTTCGGGCGGAAACCCGTTGTCGGTGAGCGCGCCCATAAAAATATCGTCAGAAAAAATAAGTCCGTCAAAGCCATATTTTTCGCGCACGATTTGCGTTACCCAATGATAAGACAGGCAGGCCGGCGAATCATAAATTTTTTCTTGCGAACCGTATGGTTTTACGATTGCATGGCTCATCAAAACCGCGGAACTTGATTTTAGTAATTCCTCGAATGGCTTAAAATAAATTTCCTTTTCTGAGTCGCTGTATGTGATTGACGGAAGTCCTGTATGTGGATCTGTGCTGGAATTCCCCGGAAAGTGCTTCAGAACCGTGGCAATACCATTTTTTTCAAATCCGTCAATTTCGATTTTTCCGTATTTTAAAACATTTTCAAGATTTCCGAATGTTCTGGTATCCAAAAAATCATGATTGAAATCTGTTTCAACTTCGACTACGGGAGCTAAATTCATGTTGAACCCGATTAATGCCATTTGTTTTGCCTGAGTTTCGTAATATTCACAAACAGCCTGGTCCGTTTTTAAGGCATTTTGAGCTATCTCTTTTTGTGACAAGAACTTGGAAGTCACTTTTCTGAGCCGAACGACGTCTCCGCCTTCTTGGTCGGTTGCAATATATGGAGGAACAAGGTTGTTCTGAACATAAAAATCCTTGATTGATTTTATGAACTGAAAAGTTTTTTCGGCATTGTCAGAAATGTTTGGAAAAAATAAAAGACAGCCTCCCGGAACTAGCGGTTTTTTGTCTTTCGTGTTTTCAACGCTTCGAAATTTTTCATTTCCTTCTATATTTACAAGAAAGAGCTGGGCAAATTTCTCGTCCGGGGAAAGTGAGCCAACAAAGTTTTTTATGGCTTCATTTTTTGCCTCTTCGATTTTAGAAGCTTTTATAGCTTCTGCAATTGCTCTTTCTTCTTCGGCGCTGTTCGTTTTTTCCTGCAACGATATATTTTTCTGGCAGGAAACAAATAATTGGACAGATAAAATGATTGAAATTGGTTTTAAGATTGATTTTAACAAACGAAAAAAAAGTATAGCTAAATTTTTTAATGTTTTGTACTCCTTTCGCTGATTTTACTTTATAATTTTTTTATGAAGAAAATTGCGATTATTACAGGGGCGAGTTCTGGAATGGGAAAGGAATTTGCCCGTCAGCTTTATTTAAAAAATGATTCAGATTATGAGATTTGGATGATTTCGAGGAATCTTGAAAAACTTGAAAATGCAATGCAAGATGTTGTTCGCGAAAAAAAATCATCTTGCGCAATAAAAGTTTTTTCTCTCGATATTTCAGGTGAAAGTGGCGTTTGGAAATTTAAGGAGTTGTTCCTTCGGGAAAAAGCTTCCGAAGATTTTAAAATTGATTTTTTGATTAACAATGCAGGATTCGGAACTTACGGTCCTTTTGAAGAAACGCCGCTCGTGCGTGAACTTGAAATGATTGATTTGAACTGCACGTCGCTCACCGGCATTTGTGGCGTGGTTTTGCCGTATCTTGAGCAGGGCAGCAAAATTATAAATGTTGCTTCTTTGGCTTCATTTCTTCCGCTTGGGAATTTTGCGGTTTATGCGGCCACAAAAGCGTATGTCCTGAGCTTTACTGTCGCGCTTGCCGCCGAATTAAAAGAGAAGGGCGTGAAAGTTACCGCACTCTGCCCAGGTTCCGTCAGCACCGATTTTGCAAACGTTGCATCGAACGGAGCTAGAAAAGAGGTTCTGCACGGAAAAGATCCCGTAAAAGTCGTTGCACACTGCCTTAAAAAATCTCAGAAAGGGAAGTTGATTGTTTTGTGGGCATTAAAATGGAAAATCACGGCGTTTATGAGTCATTTTGTGAGCCGCTATGCAGGGGCAAGATATACTTATCTTTTTAACAAGCGGCCTTACGACAATTCAAAATAATAAAAAAAAGACTGTCAACTTTTGAAGAACACTTCAATTTGACAGTCTTTTTGCTTTAGGCTAGTTTTTGACTAGTCCAATGCATGTCCTGCTGAACCGAGAACTTCGATGTTCTTTCGAGCATACATTTTCTTAAGTTCGTCGCGAGCAGGTCCAAGATATTTTCTTGGATCGAATTCATCTGGATGTTCTGCAAACACTTTTCGAATCATTGCTGTCATTGCAAGACGTCCGTCAGAGTCGATGTTGATTTTGCAAACTGCTGATTTAGCTGCTTTGCGGAGCTGTTCTTCAGGAATTCCTACTGAGTCTGGAATTTTCCCGCCGAACTGCTCGATGATTTTTACGTATTCAATCGGTACAGAAGATGAACCGTGGAGTACGATTGGGAATCCTGGAATTCTCTTTTCGATTTCTTCGAGAACGTCAAATGCCAATGGCGGTGGAACCAAAATTCCGTCAGCGTTGCGAGTGCACTGCTCTGGAGTGAATTTGCAACGTCCGTGAGAAGTTCCGATTGAGATTGCGAGCGAGTCAACACCTGTCTTTGAAACGAAGTCCTGAACTTCCTCTGGCTTTGTGTAGTGGCTTTCTTCTGCAGAAACCTCGTCCTCTACACCGCCGAGAACGCCGAGCTCGCCTTCTACAGTAACATCATGCTGGTGAGCATAGTCAACGACTTTCTTTGTGAGAGCAACGTTTTCTTCATAAGGAAGAGAAGATCCATCAATCATTACTGATGAGAATCCGTTGTCGATACAATCTTTTGCAACTTCGAAGCTTGGACCGTGGTCAAGGTGAAGAACAATCGGAATATCGCATCCCAATTCGTGTGCATATTCTACAGCACCTTTAGCCATGTTTCTAAGAAGAATACCGTTCGCATACTGGCGTGCGCCTTTTGAAACCTGGAGAATTACAGGCGATTTTGTTTCTACACATGCCTGAATGATTGCCTGCATCTGTTCCATATTGTTGAAATTGTACGCAGGAATTGCATAGCCGCCTTTGATAGCTTTCGCGAACATGTCTCTTGTGTTTACAAGTCCAAGTTCTTTGTAACTTACCATAAAAAAACTCCTTTATCGCTAGAACCGAATTTTAATTGTTCCGTCAAAAACGGTTTAAATTAAAATAAAGAATCCAAAAATTCTAGCCGATTTTAATATGAAGAAATTTTATGTTGTTTTTTTCAATAAATCAAGAAAAATCGTCATGTTTTTGGATTTTTAAGGCTTTTTTATGATTTTTCTGGTTTGCTCTTGTAAAACATTGGATTATTTGTTTGACAAAGATAAACACGCGAAATATAATAAATTAATTATCAGTTGATTTTCAACTTTGATGATAAATGTTGTGTCTTTATACAAGGTGGAGATACAAAAATGAAGGAGTTTTGAATGAAAAAGGGCGCAGTAGTCTTTACCAGTCTTGCTCTTTTGCTTGCGTTCTGTCTTCCGGCAGCCGCTCAACCTAGCAATAGAGCTGTAGAGACAATTGTTGTTGATACTTTCGACAACAAAGGTGACAATGAATGGACATGGAATGTACAGGCAAGTCACTTTATCGATGCAGAGAAAGGTTATCCAAAAATGCAGTATTTTGATGGACAGCCTAATTCTCTCAAAGCATTAAATGCAAATGGTGATTCATCTCCAAAAGTGCTTGGTGTAAAAACAAGCTATCTCAGAAAGGGTGAAAACTGGTTTGAAGTATACCCTGAGAAAGATGGAAAGCCTTTTGAAATTGCTTTGATTGGCAATGTTTCTCAGATTGATTTCTGGGTATGGGGTGCAAATTATTTGTACTATATCGACCTTCTTGTACGTGATGCAGATGGACGTGTATACACACTTCCTGCTGGAAACTTGACATTCGACGGCTGGCGAAATGTTATTGTTTCTGTTCCTTCTTATCTTAGACAGCACTCACGACTTCGCAGTGGTCCAAAATCTATGATGTTTGTAGGTTTTAGAGTTCACACAGATCCTGATGAATATGTTGATGATTTCAATATCTTCTTTGATCAGCTCAAGTACACAACAAATACTTTGAGCAACATATTCGACGGTTATGAGTTGCGTGATATTGACTTCGGAGATTCTTCTTCAAGCTCAAATGGTAATACTTCTACAGGAGATGCAAAATAATGAAAAAGTTACTTACTACTGTATTGGCTTTATCAGTTACAGGTTTGATGTTTGCACAGGAAAGCCTTGCTTCTCCAGATCCAACTGTAATTGGAAACGATTCTGCTAGACAGGCTCTTAAAGAAGTTTCTGTTGATAGATTTGAATTGGAAGGAAGTTGGAATGCTGCCATTTCTCCTGATAACGGTGTAATTAGTTCTCGCTTGTTCTCTGGTTCTCCTGCTGCTAAAGAGCCTTTGAAAGGAGAAGAAGAGGCTGTTGATACTAAAGTACTTGGTGTAAAAGTTGAGTTCTTCCGCCGTGGAGTTAATTCGTTCTTTATTCGTTCTGCAAGACCTATTCCTATTGAAGGTGTAACAAAGACTCTTTCTTTGTGGGTAGCTGGACGCAATATGGATCATTCTTTGTACGCTCTCGTACAGGACTATTATGGAAATAACTTCGAGCTTTATGTTGGTTCACTCGGATTCAGCGGATGGAAAAAAATGCAGGTTGCTGTTCCACCGACTCCGGATGGAGAACATGGAATTATTCAGTCAAGTGCATACGACGGTGTTCGCCCAGGACTTCGTGTTGTAGGTTTCAGAGTTGATTGTAACCCAATCCTTGCTCGTGGAACATACTATATGTACATTGATGATCTTCGTGCAGTAACAGATCTTTATGATATTGAAAACCGCGATGAAGATGATATGCGTGATGATTGGTAGTCGTTAAGATTTACCGAAAAGCCGTCAGTTTTGGCGGCTTTTTTTGTTTTTAAAGTAATTTTTCCGTTTCTTTGTATTTTACTTTTACAAAAATAAATTCTCTTGTTGTCACTTAAAATAATTATAATTAAAATATAAGAATGAGATTGAATGAGTTTCAGCTTAATGCTTATAAAAATGCTGGTTCAGGTAAAAAAAAAATACACCCCTATTGATGACCTGCTTCTTAAATAAAAAAATAAAAAATCGTCCTGTAAATATGGAAACGCAGTCTGCTGTTGATACGTTGACTTCTGGTGGACTTATAATGGTTCCGAAAAAGCCAAATGATGCCGACGGTCGGGAAAACGTCTATCGACGCGTGGCAAAATTTTTGCTTTTGATAGGAGTTGATGAGGCTGCAAAAATAATGCCACATCTCTCGGAAGAGCAAACTGAAAAAATCATTCCTGAAATTGCTTCCATAAAAAAAGTTGATGCTGATGAGGCTGAAGAAATTCTTGCGGAATTCAATGGTCTTCTTGAAAAGGCGAGGGAAGGTGGCGGAATTGATACAGCTCGGACAATTCTTCAAAAAGCTTTTGGAACAGTAAAAGCCGAAAGAATCTTGGATGAGTCCGTGACTTTTCAGCAGGGGAAGCCATTTGAATTTTTGTATGAAGCGGATGCCGACAAAGTGAGTACCTTGTTAAAAGACGAGTCAAATGCTGTAAAAGCTTTGGTACTTACGTATTTGAAGCCAAAAATATCAGCTGGGGTAATTCAAAAACTTTCAGATGCGGATAAAAAAGACGTGGTGGTTCGTCTGGCGAAAATGCGAAATGTGAATCCCGATGTTTTGAAAAATGTTGACTATGCCATGCACCAAAAAATGAACAAAATGGCAATTCAAAAATCAGATTCAATCGACGGAAAATCTACGTTGGCTCAGATTCTAAAGAGAATGTCACCGTCTGCCGAAGAAGGCATCTTGAATCAGCTTTCGGAGCAGGATCCAAATCTTGGCTCAGACTTGAGGGAATTGCTATTTACGACCGAAGATATTATAAATGGCAGCGACAGATATTTGCAAACTTATCTTCGTGGCATGAAAGACGATGATATTGCGCTGTTGATTTGTGGAAAGAAAGATGATTTTAGAGGAAAAATCCTCAAAAATGTTTCTTCTAACCGTGCTGCTTCGATTCTTGAACTTGAAGAAATCAAAAAACCGATTCTTAGAGCTGATGTTGAAAAAGTTACATCTGCCTTTTTTACGGCACTGCGTCGTGCCTACGATTCCGGTGATTTTATAATAAATGGACGCGATGGAGAAATTTATGTCTGAAAAAATTGAAAAAGGAAAGAATTATAAAGATTTTGAGTGTTTGGATATTTTTGAAGTTGCTGATTATCATTCGACGGTTGTTTATCTTCGCCAGCTAAAAACTGGGCTCGAAGTTTTTCATATGGTTAATTCAGACCCTGAAAATCTTTTTTCATTTGCTTTCAAGACTCCTAACGAAAAGTCTACAGGTGCTGCGCATATTTTGGAGCATTCTGTGCTTTGCGGCTCGGAAAATTTTCCGTTAAAAGATCCGTTCGTAAATCTTTCGAATCAAAGTGTAAAAACTTATTTGAACGCAATGACTTACCCTGACCGTACGGTTTTTCCTGCAAGTTCAATTGTAAAAGCCGATTATTTTAATTTGATGAATGTTTACGGGGATGCGGTGTTCTTTCCGAAGTTGGAAAAGGAAATCTTTTTGCAGGAAGCTCACAGACTTGAAATAGATGAAAACGGAACGCCTTCGATTCAAGGTGTCGTTTACAACGAGATGAAAGGAAATTATTCTTCATTTGATTCTGTGGCTGGCGATGCCTGCAATATAAGTCTTTTGCGTGATTGTATTTATGAAAAAGATTCTGGTGGCGACCCGTTGGAAATCCCGAAGTTTACGTATGAAGAATTTTTGGCATTCCATCGACGATGGTATCGACCTGATAATTGTTTTGTCTTTTTGTATGGCAATATTCCTACCGAGGAGCAGCTTGACTTTATTCAGGAGCATTTTCTTGAGCGTCTCGAAAAAAAATACCCGGATATTGTGGTGTCCGAAAAAAATCGTTTGGACAATTTGAATCAGTTTTTGAAATATGTTACCCCTGTCGAAATAAAGGCTCCTTTCGAATTTGCTTGTGAAGGGCCTGCTAGCGAAGAGGAGAGTTCTTCTGGCGATACTGTTGTTGTAAATTGGTCGTTGGGACCGACTGAAAATGCCGAAAAGAGTATGTTGAATACGGTTATTGCTGGAATTTTGATGAATCACGATGGCTCCCCGTTGCAAAAGGCTCTTGTTGACAGCGGTCTTGGCGAGGATATGGCTCCTCAGTCTGGACTTTCGAATTACATTTATCATTCAATGCTTTCGATTGGACTTAGAGGCGTAAAAAAAGGTGATGCCAAAAAAGTTGAAGATTTGGTGCTAAACACACTGCAAAAACTCGCTGACGAGGGCATAAAAGAATCTGATATCCAGTCTACGATGATGTCTCTTGAATTTTCTCAGCGTGAAATAAAACGAAGTGGCGGCCCGTATTCGTTGGTTCTGATGAATCGCCCGATATTCGGTTGGCTTTATGGTTTTGATGTTAGAAAACAATTCAAACTTCGCTCGATTCTCGAAGAAATCCGTTCAAAAATCAAGAATGAAAAAGGCTTCCTTGAAAATAAAATTAGGGAATTGCTTATCGAGAATCCTAGAAGGTCGTTGGTTGTCGTAACGCCTTCAAAAGAATTCAATGCGAACCGTGAGCGTCTCGAAAAAGAACTTATAGACTCTTTGATGCAAAAAACTTCTGTTGAAAACGTAAAAGCTGATTGCGAAAAGCTTCACGAATTTCAAAGAAAAAACGGAAGACAGTTCTTGCTTGCCTCATTTGAATCCAAAAGATTTCTTTGTTGACGGACATCCTGTAATGAATAAATTTCCGACCGAAATCAATTTCCTAAAAGGCATTGATGAATCTGAAATTCCTTACATTTTGAATCGCGAGAATACAAACGGCATTATTTATTTTGACGTTGGCTTCCCGGTTGATGTGCTGAATGCCTGCGATTATCCAAAATTGACTCTCTTTTCGGAGGCAGTTGCTGAAAGTGGTTGGAAAGATATTCCTTGGGACAAAACTTCGGAACTTTGCGCGCTGCATACCGGAGGACTTGGAGTCAGTTTGATTTCTTCAACTTCACTTTCAACTCCGAAGGCAATGGAATTGCGGAAAAAGTACGATTGGTGCGACCGAGAGTGGCTTGTCTTTAGAATCTCAATGATTGATGAAGAGTATGAAAATGCTTTGAATCTTCTTGTGGACTGTCTTACAGGCACGGACTTCCATGATTTAAAACGTTTGCAGGATATTGCGAATGAACTTCGGAACGACATTTTTGCGAGCGTAATCCCGGACGGGCACAGTTTTGCTTCCATGCGGGCAAAGGCTTTGTGCAATCGGAGCGAGTGCGTTGACGAGATTTTTAACGGAATAACGCAGGTTTATACGATTCAGTCTCTTGCCGAAAAAGATCAAAAAGAAAATGCTGCGGATTTTAGGCGGATTCTTGAAAAAATTCGTTCGAGCGGTTGTTTTATTCATGTTACTGCGGAAGATTCTGGAATTGAAAAATTGAATTCGATTTTGCCGAAATTTATTTCTCAGCTCGGTTTGAGGCATCCTGCAAAAAAACTTGCCACTAAGGATGAGGATTTCTTTAGCCTTGTTCTTCTTGACGGGCAGAAAAAAGATGACAAACTTAATGAAATTCTTGCCACTTCTGGACAAATCGGTTTTGCGGCGGAATGCATGAATGTCAGCAATTATGACAGCAAATTCTGTCCTGCGGAGGAAGTTTGCGCTCACTGGCTCTCGAACAATTTGCTTTGGGAAAAACTCAGGACGATTGGCGGTGCATACGGAGCGTTCTGTCACGTTGATTCCGTTTCGGGAATTTTGAATTTTGCGACGTACCGCGACCCGAATCCACTGGATTCTTGCAGTACTTTTGAATCGTGTCTCTTGGAAGCTTCTCAAAAAGATTTTGACAAAGATTCTGTAGAGAAGGCTCTTATGGGTTACTACAGTCAGTGGATTCAGCCTACGACGCCACGCGGAAAAGGTTCTACAGCGCTTATGCGGACTCTGTATGCTATCCATGACGATGACCGCGAGCGAAAACTTGCGGCTGCCTTGAACGTGACACCTGAAGATTTGCGTTCTGGATTTAAGCGTCTCTATGAATTCAGTCAAAGTCCAAGCTTTAAAAACAGAACTTTTTTGACCGGAAAATCAATTTTAAATAAAAAAGTGCTTTCAACTGGAAATATCACAATATTGCCTTTATAATATTTAAAGGGTTCGATTTTGAGTTTTTCCAAAGCCTGTCATTCCCGTGTTCGTCACGGGAATCTTACCATAAATTGTCGATAAAGATTATCGGGTGCGCCTGATAATGACACATATTTCAGTATTTGAAAAATAGAAACTCGACATTTGACCTAATGAATTTTTTTTATTTGGAGCAGGATTTTTATGACAGACGAAAAAATTAAAAAATGTGTAAAAATGATGCGGCAACTTGTCTCTGACGTGCAGGGGGCGCCTTACCCTGGCGAGAATTTTGAACCTGAACTGTACAGAATTTGGTATGAGCATGTTCAAAAAGTTGCTGTTGAGTGTTTTGAGTATTTGGATGCAAATTTTCCAATACCAAAAACTGATATTGGAAAAAAACTTGATAAATTTTTGAACGATTCAAAAAAAACGTGAGTCTTAGATAAAAATCTGTGAAGTCGTACTTTTTCTATACCGAGAATTGAATAAGATTGTATACATTTTAGAAAAGGTGCAAAAATGGCAGGTGCAAAAAAATTTCAGAAGTTCGATCAATATTCATTGCGAGGAAAACTTCGGCAGGAAGGATTTGAACGGTGGAGATATACATTCTGCGCTTCAAATAAAATTTCTGGCGAGGAACGAAATTTCTTTATTGAAATGTATCTCGTAAATCCTGTGATTTCTCCAAAAGTTGTCGTTATTGCACAAAAATCACGCCTTGCATTGAACGAAAATGAGATTCAGTACGCTCTTGCTGGAACTGATTCTGCGATAAAAGGCGACACCGAAATTGTCGTACGACCGTCGTATGTCGTTATAAAGGCTGGTATTTATGGCATGCCGGCTAAGCAGTTGAATAAATTCATTCCGTCTTCAGAATTGTTCTTCTCGAAAAATGAGTGCAGCTTTAAAGTTGGGGAATGCACTTTTGCTCCGAACGCATTGTTTGGGGCTATTTCGGTTTCTGCTCAGGAATTGCGCGTAAAACCAGAAATTGCTTCGGATGCCGGCATTATGGATTGGGATTTGAAGTTCGAACGCCAAATTTCATGCGGAATGATTCACTCTGGAAAAGACCATTCGTTTGTTCCATACGGAATTAAGACTGCTTTTAGCGGAACGGTCCACTTTGATGGCGAAGAATATATCGTAACTCCGAGAACGTCTTTTGGTTACTCTGACAAATCTTGGGGGCAGAGTCTCTTGAAGAATTATTATCATCTTTCGGCTTCAAAAATGACGAGTATCATTTCTGGAAAGTCAATGGTGAATTCTTGTTTTGTCATTGAAGGCGAATATGATGGTGCGTTAAAAGCATTCGTAAATATTGACGGTCATTCGTTCAAAATCGAAAAGAAAAGCTTTTTTAACAGGTTTACCGAAATCCACGACGTGAATCAGATGCCTGCAAACGAAGATGGTGACAAGATTCACTGGTCTATGAGCATTCATAAAGGCAAGTTCGTAATTGATCTTGATATTATGTGTCGGGCCGACGAAATGCTGGTGCGCGATTATGAGATTCCGCAGGGAAAGCGCACTTTGCTTCGCGTTCTTGGCGGTGGAACTGGAAAAGGCGAAATCCGAATCTTCAAAAAGAATGGAAAAAATCTGGAGCTTCTCGAACATGCGAATATTTTTGACGCGATGTGCGAATACGGGCATTTTGAAGAAATCGGAAATACTGCAATCAGCTCTGATTTTGAAGAGTAAATCTTGTTATAGCTGTTAGAAAAATTTGCCGTTTTGAAAATTTCTGATTAACTTGAATTTGAAAAATGAATTTTTTGATTTCAGATTTCAAATTCAAAGTTCAATGGAAATTTTCAGGAGGCAGATATGAATTACGAGCAGTTTACTTTAAAACTTCAGGACGCAATTCAAAACGCAACTGCGATTGCTCAGCAAAATGACCATGGGGAAGTGGGGCTTGAGCATATTCTTGAGTCGCTTATCGAGCAAAAAGACGGCATGGTAAAGCCGTTGATTGAACGAATCGGCGTGAATGTCGGCGATTTGCTCAATGCAATAAAATCAGTTCTTAATACTTATCCAAAAGTCAGCGGAAATATAAGCATGCAATTCTCTGGCGAGTCTCAGAAAGTTCTTGCGAAAGCAGAGGGCGTGATGAGTAAGCTTGGCGACTCTTTTTTGAGCGTTGAGCACGTCCTTCTTGCCATGAGCGAGTCTTCGAGCCGTGCAGGTGAACTTCTGCGTCAGTTCGGAATCACGAAAGAGGCGATTCTTGAGGCTCTTAAAGCTGTTCGCGGAAACAGCAAGGTTGATTCTCAGGACCCGGAAAGCAAAATGCAGGCTCTTTCAAAATACTGCACGGATTTAACGGCACGGGCCAGGCAGGACAAAATTGATCCTGTAATCGGTCGTGACGAAGAAATCCGCCGCGTAATGCAGATTCTCGTTCGTCGTACAAAAAATAATCCTGTTCTTATTGGTGAGCCTGGTGTTGGAAAAACGGCGATTGTTGAGGGGCTTGCCCGCCGAATTGCAAGCGGTGATGTGCCTGACAGCCTAAAAGACAAGCGTCTTCTTTCTCTCGATATGGGAACTCTCGTTGCCGGCGCAAAATTCCGCGGTGAATTTGAAGAGCGGCTCAAAGCCGTTATCAGCGAGGTTTCAAAAGCTGAGGGACAGATTATTCTCTTTATTGACGAGTTGCACACGATTGTTGGCGCAGGTGCGAGCGAAGGCGGAATGGATGCTTCTAACCTCTTAAAGCCGGCTCTTTCCCGCGGTGAGTTGCACGTTATTGGAGCTACGACCCTAAACGAATACCGAAAGTACATCGAAAAAGACAGTGCTCTTGAGAGAAGGTTCCAGCAGCTTTATTGTTCCGAGCCGAATGTTGAAGATACGATAGCGATTCTTCGCGGTCTTCGGGACAAATACGAAATCCATCACGGCGTAAAAATAAACGACGAAGCTCTTGTTGCGGCTGCAACGCTCAGTAACCGCTACATTACGAACAGATTTTTGCCAGACAAGGCGATTGACCTTGTTGACGAGGCCGCTAGCCGCCTAAAAATGGAGATTGAGAGCGAGCCTACTGAGCTTGACCAGCTTGAGCGAAAGATTCTCCAGCTTCAAATCGAAAAACAGAGTCTTTCAAAAGAAAGCGACAATGCTTCAAAAGAGCGGCTTGAAAAACTTGAAAAGGAACTCAGCGAAATTTCTAGTCAGCGTGACGCAATGAAGTTGAAATGGCAGAACGAAAAGGCTGAAATCAACAAGTCTCGCGAACTAAAAGAAAAACTTGAGGCTGCGCGTTTTGAGCAGGAAAAATTCACTCGTGAAGGAAATCTCGAAAAAGCTGCCGAATACAAGTATTCGATTATTCCTGAGTTTGAAAAACAACTTGCCGAGAGCCAAAAAATGGACGAAAAACGCCAGTTTGCCGAAGACAACGGAGTTTCACAGTCACTTTTGAGGCAAGAGGTTACAGAGGAAGATATTGCCCGTGTCGTAAGCGTGTGGACAGGAATCCCTATTGCAAAAATGATGACCAGCGAGAAACAAAAATATATTCGTCTCGAAGAAGTCTTGCATGAGCGCGTTATTGGCCAGAACGAAGCTGTGACGGTGGTTAGCGACGCAATCCGACGTAACAGGGCCGGACTCAACGACCCGAACCGTCCGCTCGGAAGCTTTATGTTTATTGGACCTACAGGAGTGGGAAAAACGGAGCTTGCCAAAACGCTTGCGGACTTTCTTTTTAACGATGAAAAGGCTCTTACTCGAATCGATATGTCAGAGTACATGGAAAAATTCAGTGTGACACGTCTTATCGGAGCGCCTCCGGGATACGTTGGCTATGACGAAGGCGGTCAACTTACGGAGGCAGTTCGCCGTCGCCCTTACAGCGTGATTCTTTTTGATGAGGTTGAAAAGGCTCACCCTGACGTTTTCAACGTGCTTCTCCAGGTGCTTGATGACGGTCGCTTGACGGACGGGCAGGGACGCGTGGTTGATTTTAAGAACACGATAATCATTATGACGAGTAATCTTGGAAGCTCGTTGATTCTTGATGCTGATTCTGATGAAAAAATGAAGGGCGTAAAAAATCAAATTGATGAGCTTTTAAAGCAGAGTTTTAGGCCAGAATTTCTTAACCGAATTGATGAGATTGTCATGTTCAACAAACTCGATAAATCTTGTATTTCTGGAATCGTAAAGAATCAGCTCAAACGTTTGGAATCTCGTTTGGTTTCTCGAAGGATTTCGATTGAGTTTGATGATTCTGCAATTGATTTCTTGAGCGAGGCAGGTTATGACCCGGCTTTCGGTGCACGACCTGTAAAAAGGGCGGTGCAGTCGCTTGTGGAGAATCCGCTGGCAAAAGAGATTCTTGCCGGAAAGTATTCCGAGGACTCGGTAATAAAGGTTTCTTCCGACGGAAATCGTATTACTTTTGCCTAAAAAAAAGGAGTTTTAAAAAAAACGAAAAAAATAAAAAATTTTGAAAAAAATTGAATTTGTGTATTGACCTTTTGTTACGATTTTTGATATATTAATTAAGTCAATTACACGGTGCCTGTAGTTCAGGGGTAGAGCGCCAGATTGTGGATCTGGTTGTCGAGGGTTCAAATCCCTCCAGGCACCCTCCTTTAAGTTAAAAGGATATGCGTTCGTAGCTCAATTGGATAGAGTAACGGACTTCGAATCCGTAGGTTGCACGTTCGATCCGTGTCGGACGCATTAATGTTTAACTAAAAGGTTTGTGATTGAAGTAGAGAAGTCGGGCGACTAGCTCAGTTGGTAGAGCAACAGACTCTTAATCTGTGGGTCCGGGGTTCGAACCCCCGGTCGCTCAAATGTAGCTGATTTGTTTCGGTTGCATGAAAAATCGGAATTGTGACTTATGTCCGTTGCCGATTGCTCGCTTGCGAGAGTGGTGAAATTGGCATACACGCTAGACTTAGGATCTAGTGCTTCGGCGTAAGGGTTCAAGTCCCTTCTCTCGCATAACACTTAGTGTT
>NZ_JPUF01000020.1 GCF_014737315.1 Treponema zioleckii
ATCCGCCCACCAAAGCGAAAGTTTTGCTTTGCAAAAGTTTCGGGAACCGCACAATCCAACTTAAATTTCAAAAGTCAACTTGCAACGGTTCCTTTTAAAACTATCTACAGATTTTGTTTACAATTCGGATTTGAGGGTATATAATTTGTCTTATGGCAGATTTATTAACTGATGCAGAATTTGATATGTTCCGTAAAGTCATTTATGACAAATCTGGAATCACATTTTCCGCTACAAACCGTTCTATACTTGATAGTCGCTTAAAAGAAAAGCTTCGTGAAAAGCAGCTCGGCTCCTTAGAGGAGTACTATCGTCTCATTATGTCAAACGAAGAGGAAATGAAGACGATGCTGGATTCCGTCACGACTAACTTGACGAGATTCTTTAGAAATCAGCCGCATTTTGATGCTCTCATAAATTACGTAATTCCTCATGTTCTTGAAAATAAAAAAAAGACTGGAGAAACAACAGTAAGAATTTGGAGTGCTGGTTGTTCGACTGGCGAAGAGCCTTATACAATTGCAATGATTTTGCAGGATATTCTTCCGCCGCCGTTTAAATTCCAGATTACGGCTTCTGATATTTCCTTAAAATCCTTAATGGTTGGTCAGCAGGGATTCTATCCAGAGTCAAGAATTTCTGGAATCCCGCAAAAATATTTGGACAGATATTTTACCAAAACCGATAAAGGATATCAGGTTACTAGTCAATTGATGTCTACTATAAAATTTGACTATCATAATCTGCGAAACGATTCTGGTGCAAGGAATCTTGATGTTGTATTCTGCCGAAACGTTTTGATTTATTTTGATGAGGCTGCTCAGAAAGCAACGATTGACCGATTCTGGAATTCGATGGCTCCTCATTCTTATCTTTTCATTGGGCACTCAGAGTCATTGTTTGGTATGGACACTAAATTTGAGTTCTTAAAGACGGACTGGGCTTGTCTTTATCAAAAAAATCTTTAGCCCTGAGTTCTAAAAAATTATTGAAAAATATTGCGAATATAGATGGCACTTGCGGGCTTTATTGTGTCAGCAAGTGCCATGTTTTTATATAAAGGTTTGCTTTCTTGTTGCTTGAATGTGGACTGTAAAAGGGAGGCTTTGAAATGTTAGATGGCAATGTAAACGGAAAAGAGGATATTTCGGTTCTTATTTGTGATGATTCCGCTTTGATGCGCAACTTGATTTCCCGCGTAATCGACGGTACCGAAGGAATGCACATTGTAGGAAAGGCCATGAACGGTCAGTTCCTCATTGATAAGATACCGTTGCTGAATCCTGATGTAATTATTCTTGATATTGAAATGCCAGTTATGAACGGTATTGAATTCTTAAAATACCGTAAAGAAAATCGAATTGACATTCCTGTAATCATCCTTTCAAGTATTGCAGAAAAAGGTGCTGCCGTTACTATGCAGTGTCTTGAGCTTGGTGCTGCCGATTTTATTACAAAACCGAACGGTTCTGTTTCTGCAGATATTAGTTCTGTTTCTGACACGCTCGTAGAGATGATTGCTTCGTATGGTGGTTCTTATGCGCGCCGTAAGCATCATAAAAATGTTTACGGAGAAGAATTTTTCCTTCATATCGTTTCTGACCGCGCAGAAGACCGAACAATCAGTAAAAAACTTGCGACTGTTATGGGCGAGGACAAGGCCAAGAAATTCCTTGAGTCTCAGCATCATGCGGCTCCTTCCGCTTCTTCTACTTTTGATCGCCCGCGATTTGATTTTAGCGCGCCTTCAAAACCGAAAGAGCCTGCTACGATTACGCCACTTCGTGAGCCTGGCCGAATCGAGGTTATCGCGATTGGAATTTCAACGGGAGGTCCTAATGCGCTTCGTGAAGTGTTCAAAAACATTGATCCGCACTTAAAACAGCCGATTCTTGTAGTTCAGCACATGCCTGCCGGATTTACAAAAGAGTTTGCGGGCAGTTTGAATAAGATTTGTGCGCTGTCTATAAAAGAAGCCGAAGATGGTGAGCCGATTGAGGATGGACACGTTTATATCGCTCCTGGAAACTATCATATTCTTGTTGAGCGCGGTGGGCTTGGAAAGAATGTCATCAGGCTTTCTCAGGAGCCTCAGAGAAACGGTCACAGACCTTCTGCCGACGTGCTTTTTGAGTCCGTCGCAAAGATTTACCAAAACAAGGCTCTTGGCGTAATTATGACAGGAATGGGTAAAGACGGTGCCGTGGAACTTGCAGAAATGCGAAAACAAGGCGCATGGACTTTGGGGCAGGATGAAAAATCTTCGATTGTTTACGGAATGCCTCGCGTTGCGTTCGAGCTTGGCGGTGTTCAAAAGCAAGTTAGCCTAGAAAATATGGCTGACGAAATTAGCAAAGCTGCCCGTGAGCATTTGAATTCATAAAATAAAGCGAAAAGCACCTTTTTGTAGCCTAAAAACGGCTGCGGAAAGGTGTTTTTTTATAGCACGCTTACTATTTCTGGTTTTGAAAGATTTAACGTGCTTCTGCTTAGAATAAAGACGATTAGCGATGAAAATAGAAAAAATCCTAACACGCAAACGAACCGACCTGTGTCGGAAAATCCAATTTTTAATTCACGGTGAATTTCCGGCGCAAAAAAGTAGCCAATAACCGAACTGACAATCGGGATGAGTAGCGAAAGAAATCCTTGAAAAAAATATTGGTACAGCGAGGGTTTTAGCTGAACTATGCAGCCTTCCTGGATTTGGATTCCGATTTTGTTCAGGACTTTGAACGGTTTTCCCTGTCGCGCGCACGAGTAAGTGCAATTGCTGCAAGCACTTGTAATCATCTGCACGGCATAGATTGTGCTTGTTTTTGAGTTCGTTGGTTTTTCGATTTTTACTATTTTTGCAAATTTATGCATTCTGTTTTCCGCTCTCTGAAACGTTTTTCATCTGCTCGATAATTTGGCGTTTTCCCACTTCATTTCCGAGTTCGTCGTAGGTGTCGCGCAGATTGTAAAGGGCATCGTAGTAATACGGATTGATTGTGATTGCGTGTTCAAAAGAATCAGCCGCCATTTCGTAATCATCCTGATTAAAAAAAATTACTCCAAGTGTGTTCCAAATATGGGCATTCATAAAATTTAGGCTAAGCCCTTCCTTGCAGTAGTAAAGGGCCTGTTCAATATCTCCGAGTGAAAAATAAACCAGAGCGATTGTCTCGATTACATCCTCATCTTCATCATTTATTTTATTTGCCTGCAAGAGTGCCGAAATTGATTCTTCGAGTTTTCCGGCATCGCGGTAAATAACGCCCAGATTGAACCAAAGAAGATAGTTGTATTTTTCGATTTCGATAGCTTTTTTTAAACAGGCAATCGCTTCGTCATATTCGCCACGGGATGCAAATTCAAAAGCCTGCCTGTTAAGTTTTTCTGGGGATTCTTCCATAATCTTCCTTTCAGTTTTTCAAAGTTGGCTTATTTTTTTGGAGCTTGCATTGAAGCAAAAAGTTCGTTTATGAGCGTTGCGCTTTCGCATTCGCCGTTGCCAAAAAAATCTGCCAGTTCGGAAGTTTTGTTGTGAATAATCATCACTCCGTAGCCTTTTGCCTTTTCAATCGCCCCGCTTTTTGTAAGAAGCTCGATACATTCTTCCACCGCAGGAGATTCGATTCCTTCTTTTTTGGCCTGTGCAAAATATTTGCAGATTACCTGAACGTCTTCTTTGTGGTCTTTTAGGTGCAAAAGGACAGGAAGACTTTTTTTGCCTTCAACAATGTCGTCTCCGCGTTTTTTTCCAGGATTTCCCGTTGTAAGGTTTGTAACGTCATCAAGAATTTGAAATCCTGTTCCAATGTCTTCGGCGATTTTTCCGCATTCATCGGCTTCTTGGGCAGTTCCGCCGCCCGCAAGAATTCCGGCTTTTACAGCGAGCCGTGCCAGCGTTCCTGTTTTATTTCTGACCATTGCGGTGTATTCTTCCTGATTCGGAATCAAATCCGCGTTTCGGTGCCAAAGAATGTCCATTGCCTGACCAAGGTGAAGTCTTCGGAGTTCCGTTGTAAAAAGCGTGTAGAATGTATTTTTGATTTTTGCTTTTTCTTCTTCCGTGCCTTCCAGCGGCAGATTTTCGATGCAGGCTGTTGCCTGAAAATAAAGCCACGAAGCTGCGTTTAGGGCAACGTCCAGTCCGTAGGAAAGATGTGCGGCCGGTTTTCCGCGCCGCGTGTCAGCGTTGTCTTCTATGTCATCGTGGATAAGGCTCGCGGTATGGGCAAATTCTACGAGCGGAGTGAGCGCGTAGGCGATTTCGCTTGAAGGCCTTTTTTTTGCGTCTGCGGCAAGTTCCGCACACAAAACCATGAGAAGAGGGCGCCAGCGTTTTCCGCCGAGAGAAACTAAAGTCTTGCAAGGTTTTATTAGGTTTGCAAAATGCGCGTCTTTTACGCAACTGTCAATGCTTCCGAACGAAAGGTTTTTCCATTCATCATTTGAGTTTTCTGGAAGAAATTGGTTTAGTGCTGATTCTATTTTTTCAAGTCTTGTCTGAAATTTGCTATTCATAAAAACTATTATAATGTAGAATTTTTGACTTTTCCATAACTATCTGCGACCAAGCACCTAAATCAGTTTGCAGATTTTTATACTGATTAAAAAACCTCGAAATTTGACCTAGGGATATATCAGCGTTCAATTTGCATTTGAAATCTGAATTTTACTTTTCGGAAATCAAAAAAAATTGTAGTATTTTTATGAAAATTATGAAAAAAATCTTTTTTCCGTTTTTGATTTTGTTTCTTGCTTTTCCGGCGTTCGCTTTTGATTGTTCTAAATTTTTTGAAAAACAATTCGTTCAGTTCGAATATTCATATTTTGCGGATTATGGAATTGAAGGAAATTCAGTGCTTTTTTCTGGAAATTATGGCATTTTTGGTGAAAATTATGATTTAAAAACCGGCATGCAGTTTTATGACGATGCTTTTGATTTTTCGCTCGGAGGAAATTATTTTTCTGCCAAAAAACTTAACTGGCGAAAAGCTCATAAAACTGTTCGACTTGGGCTTGGCGGAGTTTATCATTTTCAGGCGTACAAAAATATTTGCTCGGAGAATGATTTTTTGCTCGAAGCTGCGCTGGATTTTGTTCATGATTCTGGATTCAGGTTTACTTTTAAGCTGGGAGACGGATTTAAAATCTCGAACGTTTATGCACTCAATTCAGATTCCGGCTTGATAACTGACAATACGCTTTCTACGGTGATTCGTTTTTATAAAAAATGGCAGAGCGGCTGGGAAGCGTATTTTGAAACAGCATCGCACGATTTTTTTCGCTACCCGCTTTTTATGTCGCCCCAGCATGTGTTTGGCGTTGCCTATTATATAGAAGATTCTGTGCGTGTCGGCTTGGATTTTAAGCTTCGCATTTTTGACGAAATCATTACGGCTCCTATGGTCAGTTCGTTCGTAACAGCGATTTCTGTGGGATATTATTTTTGAAAAGCAAGTTTTAAGGAAAAATGAAAAAGTTATTTTTATTCAATCTGATTTTTTTGATTCTGATTCTTTATTCGTCTTGCTCGTTCGGCGCGTATTTTTTGCTTTTTGACGAGGATAATGTTGACACTCGTGCCGCGAGCGTTGAAAAACTTTCGGATTCACAATTGCCTTCGGTTTCGTTCGGAAACGTGTACAGCGGCGTTTTGATTACGGATGTTCATTTTGGAGCGCAGGAAAACGAGTGTGAAAAATTCCTTTCGTGGATTTCAGCTCAGTTTGAAAACGAAGATTCAACTTTGCGCCCGCGTTTTATTTTGTGTCTTGGCGATATTGCGAATTCCGGAAGTTCCAAAGAATATGATGAATTCAATTCTTTTTGCGAAGCCGTAAGAAAACTTGCCAGCGAAAAAATCGGGGATTCTGATTTTAAGATTTACTCGACAATCGGAAATCACGATTTGTACAATAATGGCTGGTCGAATTACAAGAAACAGGTTTTTCCGTATAAAACTGCGTATTATTTTGATTCGTCCAACTTTTCGCTCGGAAATTTTTCGTTTTATTTTTTGGATTCGGCGAACGGAACTTTTGGCGAGAAGCAGCGCGAGTCTTTTGCGAGTGTTGTAAAAAATGACCCGAATGCAAAAATCGTCTGCACGCATTATCCGATTTACGCTGGTGGCAACGCATTGATGACGATTCAGAACACGATGGAGCGGGCCACGTTTTTGACGATTTTTAAGAAAAACAACGTAAAGCAAGTTTTTGAAGGGCACGCCCACAGAACTTACGGCTTTGATTACAGCACGTTCAGGGAAGACGTGACCGCAAGCTTTGTAAGAAGATACACCTGGCGTCTCTTTACGGTTGACGAAGTGAATAAAACTGTGCATTCAACCGTGATTGAAAAGGAATAAGTTTTCTTTCTAAAAAATCTTAATAGCAGTCCCGTTTGTAAATGAGTTTGAGTTGCTTGCGGGAAGCGCCCAAAATCAACTTTCAGATTTGGAGTGGACTTTTCGCATTTTTACATGGTTTCTCGCGGTGCGCGAGAAACAAAATTTCCTTTACGAAACGTGGCTTTCCTTGTCGCCTCGTTTTGTGAGCCCCTGCAAGAGCGCCCACCAAAGCGCGAGTTTTTGGAAACGCGAAAAGCGGATTTTATGTTTTTTAAGCCAACCTGTACGTTTCCGAAAAGTCGCGGGAAACGCCAAAAATCAAGTTTCAGATTTGGAGTGGACTTTTCGCATTTTTACATGGTTTCTCGCGGTGCGCGAGAAACAAAACTTCCTTCACGAAACGTGGCTTTCCTTGTCGCCACGTTTTGTGAGCCCCTGCAAGCCGTCCTACCAAAGCGCGAGTTTTTGGAAACGCGAAAAGCGGATTTTATGGTTTTCAAACCAACCTGTGCGTTTCCGAAAACTCACGGGAAGCGCCCAAAATCACTTTCAGATTTAGAGTGAACTTGCGGCGCTTCCCTTTGCTCCCACACCACGTCCACCATGCGGTTCTCGATGTTCGGAATTCGCTGGAAGGTAAGGCACGTCGGTTTGTGAATCATAATTCCCTTGTTTTTGCTGGCGTATCCAACGATTGGGTCGCCTGGCTGCGGATGACAGCAACCTGCAAGCGTAAAGAGAACGTTTTTCGTGTTGTCGATTCGTACCTTTCCCGTAAAAAGTGAACTCTGAATGATTTCTGGGGAAACGCCTTTTTTTGAGCGGATTTTTCGTCTTTTTTCATCCTGAATCAGCTTTGACTTTTCGTTGTTTGCCGCTATGTCCGCCGCCCGTTGCATTTCTGCAGCTTTGTCCACAAAATTCGGGTCGTTCGCAATGAGCCAAGAGTGAATTTTTTGGCGGGCCTTTGAAGTTTTTACGATTTTTAGCTGATTTTCCGTCGGGTGCGCCTGTGGATTCGTAAGAATTTCGATAATTTCGGTATTTTTTAGCGGCACCGTAATCGGAATGATTTTTCCATCGGCCTTTGCGCCAACGATTTTCTCGCCGACCGCAGAGTGAACCTGATATGCAAAGTCAATCGCACACGCCCCGGCCGGAAGCTGAATAACGTCGCCGTTCGGAGTGAAGACAAAAATCTCGTCGCCCAAAATTTCGTCTTTGAGCTGGGCAAAAAATGCCTCGTTCGTAAGATTGTCGTTTTTGAGATTCTGGAGCTGATTGAAGATGCCTAAAGAATTCACATCAACAACGTCGTGATTCATGCCTTTTTTGTAAAGCCAGTGCGAAGCCACACCGTGCTCGGCCATGTCGTGCATCGCTTTTGTTCGAATCTGAATTTCAAGCGGTTTTCCTTCGCACACGACCGTGGTGTGCAGAGACTGATATCCGTTTGCTTTCGGCATTGCAATATAATCCTTAAAACGCCCGTCCATCGGCTTCCAAAGTCCGTGAACGATTCCAATCAGCGAGTAACATTCTGAAGTTCTGTTGCAGATGATTCTGAGCGCGAACAAGTCGTAAAGTTCGTCCGCTCCTTTGTTTCGCTTTCGCATTTTTTGATAAATCGAATAAAAATGCTTTGCCCGGCTCGAAATAGAAACGTTTAGCCCGATTTTTTCCGCCTCGTTTTTTATCGCATTAACGGCTTTTTCAAGATAAGCCGCGCGTTCGTCTTTTTTTTGCGCGACGATTTTTTTTATCTGCTGAAAAACGTCCGGGTTCGCATATTTTAGGCTCAAATCCTCAAGCTCGCTTTTTACGGACTGCATACCGAGCCTGTCTGCGAGCGGTGCCCAAATGTCGATTACTTCGTTTGCCACGAGACGCTGTTTTTTTTCGTCAATGTTTTTTAAGTTTCTCATGCGGTCAAGCCTGTCCGCAAGTTGCACGAGAATTACGCGAACGTCCTCGATCATTGCGAAGAGCATCTTTCGGATTGAGTCTGCCTGCTGAATCGTCTTTGAGTTGATTTTTAGGGAGTTGATTTTTGACGTGTCTTTTACGATTCGGTTTACGGCAGAACCAAACTGGCTTTCAATGTCAGTTTCCAAAACTCCGTCCACAGAATAAATTGAATGCAAAAGTCCGCAAATCACGCTGTCAATGTCAAGATTTGTGTCCGCAAGCAAAGCTGCTACACGCATTGGATGAAGGATATAAGGACGACCGCAGCTGCGTTTTAAGTCCCCGGCTTTTTGATTCAAGTAGTGCCATGCTTTTGAGAATTTTGCTTTTTCGTCATCAGTGAATCTTGGAAAAGTTTCAAAAAACGCCTGCTCAAGAATGTCTGGATTGAATTCCGTATTGTTTGTCCTTACATCAAACTCCATTACCTGCCTCCCAAAATGAATTTTCCGATAGTATAGCAAATTTTAAGCATTTCAAAAAAGTCGTTTTTTATGAAAAATAGGGCAAAATCCGCAGAGCAGACCCTTGTTCGGGCTGCATAATCCTTGCAATTTGTTTTTTTCGAATTGAAAAATTTACTTCAATACGGTAATAATAAACTGTTACAATTTTTAGTCAAAAATAGGCTCATGTAAAAAAAATGTCTGTATTTTTATTTCCTCCAACGTATCTTTTTTGGCAGTTCCTGCTGTGAACAGGAATGCGAAGAATTCGGTATTTGAAAGTGCCAATAATACTGCGGAGTTTTATAATGAACGATGATAAATTCTATTCATGGATTTCTTTTGCGCTAGGATTCAGCGGGCTTTTAGGTTTTGTAAGCCTTTGCTGTTTTTTATGGGGCTACAAAAAAAACGGTATAAGTTTCGGAAATCCTCCCTACTTATATTTTCCTGCCGTAATAATAATTAGTTTTGTTTGCAATATTTGTGCATGGAAAAAAATCGCCATAAAGGGCTGGACTTCAAGATTCGGTTTTTTCTTTGGAATCCTGTCGCTTTTGCCGCTGGCCCTGTTTTTGATTTCCGTTATCCTTGTTTTGATAATAGGACCGTTTCTTTTTTTGTGGACTTCTTTCTTTTAAGCGAATCACTCTGCTGTAGCGCTTCGCTTTCGCTGACAAGATTCCGCTGTTTATGCTAAAATAAAAAATTATGAAAGTAATTGCAAAAAAGACACGACTTTTCGGAACTGTAACAGTTCCCGGCTCAAAATCTCATACGATTCGTGCGTTGCTTCTTGCCACATTGGCAGACGGCGTTTCTCATATAAAAAATCCACTTCCAAGTGCGGACTGTCTTTCTACGGCTGCTGCAGTGCCGTTGATAGGCTCTGGGGTTGACCTGAACCTTAGTACCGAAGGCGAACCCGGAACGGAATGGATTGTTGACGGTGCCGGAAAAAACATCCACTTGCCAGACGATGTTATCAACGTTGGAAATTCAGGTTCTCTTTTGTATTTTCTTTCTCCGATTTCTGGAGTTTTTACTGGAACGAGCGTTTTTACAGGTGATGCTTCAATCAGAAAGCGCCCTGTAAATCACGTGGTTGATGTTTTGAATCAGCTTGGTGCCGAATGTTTTGTTACCCGACCTGGCAAAAATGGTTGTCCGCTTGTGATTCGCGGGCCGATCACAAAAAATTACGTAAAAACGGAAGGCTCGGTTTCTAGCCAATATATTTCAGGCTTGATGATGGCTGGAATCTTGCTCAAAGACGGAATAAAAATCGAACTCACCAATCCAAAAGAAACTCCTTACCTTGTGATGACGCAAAAATGGCTTGAAAAAGTGGGCGTTGAAGTTTCAATCAGCGAGGATTTTAAGCACATCGAAGTTAAAGGCGCAAAAAGCCTAAAAGCGTTCGAAACTGTAATTCCGAGTGACTGGGAAGCGGTTGCGTTCCCATTGGTCGGTGCGATAATCAGCGACAGCGAAATTACGATTGACCACATTGACGGAAGCGGAACGCAAGGTGACGACGCGATTGTTGAAGTGTTAAAATCTGTTGGTGCGGACATTGAATGGAATAAAACTGATGAACTTCTAAAAGTCCGTGGCGGAAAAAGACTTTCTACCGAAAATCTTCCGAACGGCGAGTTGCACGTGGCTCTCTCTCCGTTCCCGGATGCGGTTTGTGCGCTTGCTGTTGCCGCTTGCTTTATTGAAGGCACAACTGTTCTTGAGGATGCCGCAGTTTGCCGCCGAAAAGAGACTGACCGCTTAAAAGTTCTTAATGAAGAACTTACAAAACTCGGTGCAGAACTTGAAGAAGGCGAGGATTTCCTTAGAATTCACGGGCATTCTCCGATTCTTGCAGATGGAAGCAAAAATCCTGAATTCAGATTGCATGGCGGAAATGTTGAAAGTTACTTTGATCACCGAATGGCGATGAGTCTTAGTTGCATGGCGTTTGGGCTTCCTGAGGGCGAAAAAATCGTCGTGAACAATTCAGAGTGTTGCAGCGTAAGTTTCCCGCACTTTTATGAAGTGATGAATGGAATTAACGCAGGATTCGAAGCGGAGTAGTTTTATTTTGAAAGATATTTTGTTTCTTCTGGATTTTTCTGAGAGTGCTCAGAATAATTCAGATGAAATTTTTTACAAATTAAAGTTTTTTTTCTCTGAGATTCAAAAAAACAATAAAAAATCTAAAATCTCAAAGATTGCCTTTGCAAATCTTTCTGACCGGTCAAAAAACAGGGCAATTGATTTTATAAAGCTTGAAGATTTTGAGTTTCCTGAAAGCCTGCAAGAGCTTCCGGCGGCTGATTTTTCATCGGCAAGAACTTTTTTTGAAAACCGCGATAATTCTGCAAGCAGAAAAAACAATCGAAAATCTTCTATTTTAATTATAATTCTTTCTGAAAACAAAATTCAGAGCGTGCAGAATTTTATGGACTTATGCGCGTATAAAAGTTTTCTGCATAACCGAAAGTTCGTATGCGAGGTGGTGAGCAAAAAAAAGGCGCAGGGCGAACTTTATATTTTAAATCCCGATTTTAACGTCGTGCAGACTGATTTGGATTATTTAAAAGATTCTTTAAAATCTTCGCTAAAATTCTTGTATCCAAAAAAATCAAAAAAGTCATTTCTCAGAAAATCCATGGGCTTTATTTTGCGGAGTGCTT
This sequence comes from Treponema zioleckii, assembly GCF_014737315.1. Lineage (GTDB taxonomy): Bacteria > Spirochaetota > Spirochaetia > Treponematales > Treponemataceae > Treponema_D > Treponema_D zioleckii. Next base: position 11,445 of record NZ_JPUF01000020.1, read on the forward strand.
TTCTTGCGTTCGGCGTTGTGCTGTTTTTTCTTGCGATTACGATTGTTGGAAACGTCATAAAAGAAAAGCAGATGGCGATTGGAGTTGCTCCTGCGGTGATTTTTAAGGAAAATCCTGCAAAAAATCAGGCCGGAGACTCTGTTGAAGAAATCGAGACAAAGATTTTTAAGAAAATTGCGGATTTTAACGGCGAAGAGGCTTTTTTGCATTCAAAACGCATAAAAAACTCTCAGGAACAGAATTCTCGTGATGTGATTTTGCCGCTGCGGGAGGGAACGACCGTAGAGCTGGTTGATGAATACGAAAATTCGGCAAAAATCCGCTACCATGATTTTTTGGGTTACGTCGATAAAAAATTCCTCGCGGACGGCCAGGAGGAAGATTACAAAATTGAAGGCGCGATTTGTTCACTTGATTATGCCATTGCCTGCCTTAAATTCCCAAAACTTGTGACTGCAAATGCCGGCGAGTTGATTTTGAAGGCTAGCGAGGAAAATTCCGTTGGGGCGGTCTGGAAAGAAATCGAAATTTTGGAGGCGGCACCGAGTCCGGAAAATCAGGAAAAAATCGTTCCTCTGCTTAAAAAAATTGACGAAACTCTTGAAAGTGCCGAGGAAGTCGAAATCCGAAAATTGATAGAAAAATTTCAGTCGGCGATTCCTGAGTCAAAAATGTACGAAAATTATAAAGCCAGGCTCGAAAAGGCAGAATCCGATTTGAATGAGATTTTTGGCGGAGCTGCAAAACGCCTAAGCGAATATTATTTTTTGTCGGATATAAATCTTTCTTCAAAATATTATAAGCGTGCAATTGAATTTGGCGTTCAGCCCGACGGTGATTATATGTACAATCTTGCGACGGCTCTTTCTCTGACCGATGATGAAGGCGTTTTCTGGCTTACGCGGGCGAGCGAGGTTGGGCACCTTGAATCTACGATTTGCCTTGCGAAGCATTATTTTGACGAAAAAAATTATCTTTCGTCATTGGAATATTTTGAGCGTGCCGTGGAGCAAAATTACAAGGGCGCTTTGGCTCCGTATTTTGCGGCTATTTTGCTCACGGATTATTTGCACGATTCGGATTTGCAGCGGGCTTTGAATTATTTTGCACTCGCGGAGCAAGCCGACGACAACTCTGATGAATATTATTTAGCGTGCTACAGACTTGGTTTGTGTTACGAAAACGGAATCGGCGTTAAACCGAATAAAAAAACGGCTTTGCGCTATTACAAAAAGGCTCAGGAAAAAGTTCCCGAGGCCAAGCAGAGTGCGCAAAGCCTTAGCGGCTGGTTTTAAAAGCTTACCGCCAGATTGAAATGTCGAACGAACTTTCGGCGGCAGCTTCGGCGGAGTCTTCCAAAAGCGCGTACAAATCGATTCCAGTGCGCTTTTCAATTTCGTCGATTGAGATTGCAAAATCCCAGAATGATTTTCCTTTGCATTCGTTGTTCGGCAAGATGAATCCCAGGGCTGCAATCGATTTTGCATCTTCTGGCGAGTTTTTGTCTGTTTCGTCAGCGTAAAGCGGAATCAAAACGGCTTTATAATAATACTGCGGGATTACGACTTTGCTTTTTCCGATTGTCGCGTAATCTTTTGCATTTTTTTCGAGAATCGGACCTGAGACAACGTAAATCGTTCCGAATTTTTTTGCCCAAGTTCGGACTTGTGCTTCGAGCTGTTGCCAAATCCCGCGGTTGAATTGCGGGGCTTGCGGACTCATGTTGCTCATGTAAAAAGTTTCGCTCATCGCGCTTTTGTCAAAACTCATGTCGGCGGCCGGCGTTAAATGACCGCGGTCGTAGCCAGAGCCTTTGTAGTCGGCGAGAGTTGAGGAACAGGTAGTGATTTTTGGGTCGGGTCTAAAATCGTTCGTGCGGTCAGTGGTCTTTTTTAGCTCGTCTTTTGAGAGCTTGTAAGCTGACCATTCCGCCTGTTCGTAACTTTCCCTGTAGCAAAGTTCGTAATTTTTGAATTTTCGGCGTTCGTGGTCTTGAGCGTGTTTTTCTCCGGCGCAAATCGGATATTCAAGCTGGTCTGGCAATGCTATAAATCCGTCTTTCGCTGCGGGCGTGCTTTTTTGGCTGCCTGTGTTTTTGTCGGTCGAAAGCGGATTTTCGATTTTTATTTGCCCGTCTTCAAAACTGATTTTTCCTGTGCTTTTGCAATAAATAAGGAAAAGTCCTGCGAGAATCAAAAATATCAGCAAGAAGACGATGTTCGTTTGATTCCGGTTTGATTTCCGTCGTCTTGAAGTCTTCATTTTAGCCATTATTTCCTCCGGGTTAAAAATATTGGAACTTTCTCTGATTTTAAAACGGAAAACATCTTTTTTTCAATCCGACTTTTTGATAAAATCCTTTGCACCGAGGTTTTTTATTATGTCAAAAGTAGTATTTCCAGAAAACTATAAATCTCTCCTGAACAGCAGGGAGACAGAACATGCAATCGTTATGATTAAAGACTTTTTTCAGACTGAGCTTTCTACTGCGCTCAATCTTACGCGTGTAACAGCTCCGCTTTTTGTTGAGAGTGGAAAAGGTCTTAATGATGATTTGAACGGCGTTGAGAGGGCAGTTTCGTTTCCTGTAAAAGACATGAATGACACCAAAATGGAAATCGTTCATTCTCTCGCAAAATGGAAGCGCGTAAAAGTTACCGAAATGGGACTCTTGCCTGGTTTTGGAATCTACACTGATATGAATGCGATTCGTGCTGACGAGGAACTTGATAATATTCACTCGCTTTACGTTGACCAATGGGACTGGTGCGCTTGTATCGAAGAAAATGACCGCACCGTAATGTACTTAAAAGAAGTCGTAAAAAAAATCTATGCGTGCTTAAAGCGTCTGGAATTCTATATTTATGACCGATATGACCAAATAAAACCTTTTTTGCCGGAAGAAATCCATTTTATTTATGCGGAAGACCTCCAAAAAATGTATCCGACTTTAAGTCCGAAAGAGCGTGAAAATAAAATTTGTCAGGAATACGGTGCGGTTTTCCTCATCGGTATTGGCGGAAAACTTCCTGACGGCACGATTCACGACGGACGTGCGCCTGACTACGATGACTGGATTAGCGAGAGCGGAGACGGCCACAGAGGATTGAACGGTGACCTTCTCGTTTGGAATCCGGTTCTCAAAAGTTCTTACGAGCTTAGCTCAATGGGAATCCGTGTAAGCCCGGAGAGCCTTAAAGCACAGCTTGAAGAGCGTGGTTGTCCTGAGCGTGCAAATCTTGAATTCCACAAACGACTTTTGAACGGAGAACTTTCGTTTACGATGGGTGGCGGAATCGGGCAGAGCCGACTTTGTATGTTCTTCCTCCGAAAAGCCCACATCGGTGAGATTCAGGTTTCAATGTGGCCAGAACAAATGAAGAAAGACTGTGCCGCACACGGAATCCATCTTTTGTAATTCATAGGCTGATTGCGGTGGTTGGGGTTCGACTCCGCTCAACAACCAATAATATTTAGAGTTTGGTGGTTGAGCACTTCACAGCATAGCGATTTTCCGAAGCCACCTTCAGCCATGCCAAAAACCGACCGTGCTTTTCAAGGCAACTTGTATAAAAAATCAAACGCAGGGATTCTTAATGGAAAAAACATTTTCTTTTAAATCATCAGAAATAGAGTCGTCGATTGAAGATTTTAAAAATAAGGGAATCACCGAATTCACTTTGCAGGATGAAGAAATTTTGTCGCACAAAGGAAAACTCCTTAAATTCCTTAATTTGGTTGAAAAAAAATACCCTGAACTTTTCCTGACTCTTCCTGTAAATGCCGACGTACTCGATTTGGACGTTTGCAGGGCTGTTTCGAATCTCTATTGCACCCTTGAAATTCCGCTTTGTGGCACGAGCAAGGGCGGAACTTATCTTTTTGACAAAAAATTCTACTCGCGCCGAGCGCAGACTTTTAACAATTTGGGGCTGGTTTTTGGCTTTGACATGGATTTTGCCGCGGAAGACGGCGACAGCGTAAAACTTTTCCGTGACCGGCTTGATTTTGCGCTTTCGCTTTACCCGAATCATATTGATTTTCCTCAGCTCGAAAAAAACTCCGCCGCAAAAATGCCAAAACCGACGGCAACTTTTTCGACGCAAGACATTCAAAAAATGCGCGAGGTTTCATACGCAATCGAAACTTTTTATTCGTATGGGCGGGCAGTAACGTGGTTTCTTTCTATATTGAAGCCTTTAAAAATGAATGCCTCAAAATTCTTTCAGGATTTTTCCGAATGGCAGACATTGAACAATTGCGGGCTTGAAAGTTCATGGAACGTGGCGCTTGCTTCCCATTCAGAAATCGAAAAAATGCAGCTTGAATTCTTGAAGTTCAAGTACGAAGAGAAAAATAAGGCCGACCTTTTCACGGTGGTGAGCAATATCGTTCGGCTTAACGGTGCGCTGAGCCGCTGTTACGGCGAGAATCTTGAAGGCGAGGTTGAGCTTAACTATAATCCTGACGAACTTTTGGGCGGAGGTGCGTTCGATATTCAGTCATTTTTTGACAATTCAATCATTGAGAACAGTCGCGTAAAAGTTTTTATGGGCGGCGAAGGACCTGAATATCATTATGTTTAGGCTAAAAATCGAAAAAAAATCAAAAAATACTTCAAAATGAATAAAATTGAAAAAAAATAGTTGACGATTTAAACCGGATTTTATTATTTTACAATTAAAAGAATTTTATTAGGAAGAATCTAATGGCTAACAACGAAACAGAAAACGAAGAAATCAAAGAAGAATCTGCAAAAGCGGAGACTGAGAATACCGCACAGGCAGAGCCAGAGGCTACTTCTGAAACTCAGAATCCAGAAGAGTCTGAAAACAAAACTGAAAATACTGAATCTGAAAAAAAAGAGGAGACTCCTGAAGAAAAAATCGCCCGCCTTGAAAAAGAGAATGCCGAGCTTAAAGACATGTATCTTAGAAAGACAGCAGATTTTGACAATTACCGCAAGCGAATGATTCAGGAGAAGCAGGACGCTTTTGATTATGCGAATGCGAACCTTCTCAAAGATTTGCTTGACAGCCTTGACAATTTTGACCGCACTGTTGAGGCCGCTGCCACCGCGACAGATCCAAAAACAATTGCCGACGGCGTAACGATGATTAACAAATCTTTGGTAAGTATGCTTGAGAATAAATACAACCTCGTGAGCTACGGTGCCGTAGGAGACCCGTTCGATCCAGAAATCCACGAGGCAATTGGAATGCAGGAAGGCGACGTAAAGGAAGAGCAGCTTGCAGCCGTTTATTTGAAGGGATACAAACTCAAAAACAGAGTAATTCGACATGCCAAAGTAATGGTTTTAAAACCGAAGGCATAACAAAATGTGCAGGTGCTGTAAGGCGTTCTGCATAGCTTAAAACGAAATTATATACGCGAAAGACGATTTCTAGAGTTCACTAGCTTTGGAAATTGCTTTGCTGGAGGAAAATAATATGGGAAAAATTATTGGTATTGACCTTGGAACTACAACATCAGAAGTTTCTGTAATGGAAAACGGAACTGCAACTGTTATTCAGAATTCGGAAGGTGGACGAATCACTCCATCTATCGTTGGTTTTACTGCAAAGGGTGAACGAATCGTAGGTTTGTCTGCAAAGAACCAGGCAATCACAAATCCAAAAAATACTGTTTATGAGGTAAAACGACTTATTGGAAAGCGTTATGGCGACCTTCAGGACGAGTTGAGCCGCGTTCCATACGAAATCAAACAGAAGGGCGAGAACGTAGTTGTTTCTGTAACTGACAACGGACAGCAGAAAGAATATACACCACAGGAAATCTCTGCATTTATTTTGCAGAAAATGAAGAAGACTGCAGAGGATTACCTCGGCGAGACTGTAACAGACGCAGTTATCACTGTTCCTGCTTACTTTAACGATGCTCAGCGACAGGCTACAAAAGACGCTGGTACAATCGCTGGTTTGAACGTAAAACGAATCATCAATGAGCCTACAGCTGCGGCTCTCGCATTCGGTCTCAAAGAAGACAAAAATCAGGAGAAAGTTCTTGCCGTAATCGATGAAGGTGGCGGTACGCTCGATGTTACAATCCTTGATATGGCAGACGGTGTATTTGAAGTAAAAGCTACTAACGGTGATACTCACCTCGGTGGTGCTGACTGGGACAACGCAATTTCTGACTGGCTCGTAAACGCATTCAAAACTGACACTGGAATCGACTTGTCAAAAGATGCAATGGCTATGCAGCGTATCAAAGACGCTTCTGAGCAGGCTAAAATCGCTCTTTCAAACCAGACTACAACAGACATCAATCTTCCGTTCATCACCGCTGATGCAACCGGACCAAAACATTTGCAGAAAACATTGTCTCGCGCAGAGTTCGAGAGAATGACACAGAGTTTGTGGGACAGAGTTCTTATTCCTTGCCAGAACGCTCTCAAAGATTCTGGATACACAAAAGACCAGATTAACGAGGTTCTCCTCATTGGTGGTTCTTCACGAATGCCAAAATTCCAGGAAGTTGTTAAGAACTTCTTCGGAAAAGAGCCTTTGAAAGGAATCAACCCGGACGAAGCTGTTTCTATGGGTGCCGCAATTCAGGGTGGTGTTCTTGCAGGAGATGTAAAAGACGTTCTTCTTCTTGACGTAACTCCTCTTTCTCTCGGTATTGAGACTATGGGTGGGGTAATGACAAAACTCATTCCTCGCAACACTACAATCCCTACAAAGAAGAGCCAGATTTTCTCTACTGCGGCTGACGGACAGACTGCTGTAACAATCCACGTTCTTCAGGGTGAGCGCGAGATGGCTTCTGAGAACAAGACTCTCGGAAACTTCAACCTCGAAGGAATTCCTGCCGCTCCACGTGGCGTTCCACAGATTGAAGTTACATTCGACATCGATGCAAATGGTATCGTTCACGTTTCTGCAAAAGATATGGGAACTGGAAAAGAGCAGCACATTCAGATTACTTCATCTTCAGGACTCAGCAAGGAAGAAATCGAGCGAATGGTTAAGGATGCCGAGGCCCATGCCGACGAAGATAAAAAACAGCGTGAAGCAATCGATGTTCGTAACGAAGCTGACAGTTTGATTTACGCTACTGAAAAGAACGTTAAAGATCTTGGAGACAAAGTTTCTGGAGCTGATAAACAGGCAGTTGAAGACGCTGTAGCTGCATTGAAGAAGGCTCTTGAAGGCAATGACGTTGCAGACATCAAAGCTAAGACTGAGGCTCTCAAACAGGCTTCTTACAAAATTGCAGAGGAACTTTACAAACAGCAGGGTGCACAGGCTGGTGCCGCTGGAGCAGGTGCTCAGGGCGGAGCTGGATCTAATGCAAACGCTGGTTCATCATCTTCAAACAGCGGATTCGACAAAGGCAGCGCAGACGATGTTGAGTACGAAGTTCACGATGAGAAAAAATAATGGAAATCTCTAAAAATATCTAATTTTGGAGTTTTTAGAGAGACCATAATCTTTCAATAGAAAGATTTATTCGTTAAGATAGAGTTTACCTCCACTTTGCGGTGGGGGTAAATTTTTCTTACAGATTTCAAGAGCTGTTTTTGAGCATGTCGGAAAACTCGACGTGCGCAATGACCGTTTTTGTTATTTATTAGGAAGTAGAGATATGGTATCAAAAAGAGATTATTACGAAGTTCTTGGAGTTGATAAAGGAGCCTCTAAAGACGATATAAAAAAGGCTTACCGAAAACTTGCTGTAAAATATCACCCGGACAGAAATCCAGGAAACAAAGAGGCTGAGGAAAAATTTAAGGAAGCTACAGAAGCTTACGAAGTTCTTTCTGATGACCAGAAACGCCCGATTTACGACCAGTACGGATTTGCAGGTCTTGACGGCATGGGCGGCGGAGCGCAGGGCGGATACAGCCATGCCTTCCATGACTTCAGCGACTTGTTTGGCGGCGGCGGATTCAGCGATATTTTTGAAAATCTTTTTGGCGGCGGATTCGGTGGCTCTTCACGAAGACGTTCTGCAAGCGATCCTGCACAGGGCGAAACTCTCCGTTATGATTTGAATATATCGTTCAAGGAAGCTGTGTACGGTACAAAATCAGAAATTGTATTCAGACATCAGGAAACTTGTACTGAGTGTCATGGCACTGGGGGCGCGGCTGGTTCTAGTCGAAAAACTTGTCCGACTTGTAACGGAATGGGGCAGGTTCGTCGCAGCGCAGGTTTCTTTGCTGTTCAGCAGACTTGTCCTACTTGTGGCGGTACTGGAACTACAATCGACAAACCGTGTTCAAAATGCCGTGGTTCAGGCTTCGAGACTGTTACGAAGCGCATGACGTTGACTATTCCGGCCGGCGTTGACGACGGAAAGAGAATTGTTATTCCGCACATGGGAAATGCTGGTGCGAACGGCGGTCCTGCCGGTGATCTCGTTGTAATTCTTAACGTTGACAACCACGAGTGCTTTGAGCGCGACGGACAGGATTTGTATTGCGCTATTCCTGTAACATTTGCGCAGGCTGCAGTTGGAGTTACGTTAAAAATCACTTCTCTTGATGAAAAAGAGATTGAATTCAAATTGCCTGCTGGCACAGAGAACGGAAAGCTCTTTAAAATCCGCGGGGAAGGCGTTCCTGTAACAAATTCTTCACGAAAAGACGACCTTTACATAAAAGTTTTGGTTCAGGTTCCAACAAAAATGAACAGCGAACAGCGCCGTTTGATGGAAGAATATGCTCGCATCGAAAATGCGACAACTTCCCCAAAATGCGTTCGTCTTTCTTCTTTAAAATAAAAATCTGTTGGGCGGGAAAGAAACGGAAACGTACGAGTTAACTTTTTTAAGAAACTTGCAACGTTTCCTTTTTTTTATCTTCGAAACGGACGAGCAACAGTTTTTTGCCCTTGTACATGCTCGTTCTGCATTTCCTGCTCAATCTTACCGATAAAATATTATGGCTATTCCCGAAAAAATGCAGGCCGATTTTTTGGAGTACATTTCTCCTGATTGTGACCGCCTGGCTTTTCTTCAAAATTATCTTTTAAAAAATGGCGTAAAATCCACTGTGCTTCAAATTGAAGGAAAAAATCATCTTTACGTGAATTTCCCTTCAACCAGTTACGACCCGACTTTTAAAATCAAGACAGTCGTTACTCATTATGACCGAGTTAAGGGTACTCCTGCTGCGAACGACAACAGTGCGGCCAATCTTATGATTGCGGATTTCGCTGTTGAGCTTTCAAAAAATACGTTCAGAAATCACAACATCAGGATTATTTTTACTGACGGCGAGGAGCTTGGAGAGGGCGGCGTTACGGAGCAGGGGGCTTTTTCGCTTGCTGAGCGTCTCAAAAAGAATGGCCTTGTGACTGACAATGTTTTTGTGTTTGATTCGTGCGGGCGCGGAACTGTGGCCGTTCTCTCAACAGCGGGCACGGAATCAAAAATCAAGGGAAAATTCAAAAACGATTTTTTTGATTTGTATGAACGTGCTCAGGAACTTTTGAATTCTTCTTCGGCAACCGGGTTCAGTTCGTGGATGACGCTTCCGACTCCATATAGTGACAACGCGGGATTTCTTGCTTGTGGCGTACCTGCTGTTCTAATCACTTTTTTGCCAAAAGAAGAGGCTACTTTGTATTTTAAGAATCTTATGGCTGACAAAACTCTTGAAAAATTCGTAAAGAATTGTGATTCGGCTTTGTCGGTTGAAGATGAGATTTTTAAATTCAAGTACAAAGAAAAAATGCCTGTAACGTGGCGAATGTTCCACACCGAGATGGACAATCATCTGAGCCTTACCGAAGAAAGCTTTGATTTTATGCGAAAAATCCTCCTTTCCCTCGCATTCCGAAAAGATTTGGCATAGTGAGTGGCTGGCGCATTATAAAGTGCAGATTTTGGCAGTTACAAGTTCCTTCTGCGGAATCCCCGCTAAACTCTTAAGTTTCTATTGAATAAATATGTATAAATATGTATAATTTTTGCATATTTATTCAAAAAAATGCATTTTGCATGGGAGAACGCAATGGCTAAAGATAAAGTAATTCTTGCCTATTCAGGTGGACTTGATACAACCGTTATCATTCCGTGGCTCAAAGAAAACTATGATTATGATGTTATCGCAGTTTGTATTGACGTTGGTCAGGGCGATGACTGGGAATCTATAAAGGCTCGTGCGCTAAAAACAGGCGCGTCTGCTTGCTACGTTGTTGATGCCCGTCAGGAGTATATCGAAGAATACATCTGGCCTGCTCTCAAAGCAAATGCCGTTTACGAGGATGAGTATCTTTTGGGAACTTCTACTGCAAGACCTCTCATCGGAAAAATCCTCGTGGAATATGCTCGCCAGGAAGGTGCAGTTGCTATCTGCCACGGTGCTACGGGTAAAGGCAACGATCAGGTTCGCTTTGAACTTGCAATTAAGGCATTTGCCCCGGATTTGCGTGTAATAGCGGCTTGGCGTGATGACAAATGGAACATGGACAGCCGTGATGCTGAAATTAAATTCCTTGAAGACCGCGGACTTGAAGTTCCTATGAAGAAAGACCAGTCTTATTCGCGCGACGAGAACATCTGGCACATTTCTCACGAAGGGTTGGAGCTCGAAAAAACTTCTAACGAACCTAATTATAAGCACATGCTAAAAAATACGACCGTGCCTGAAGAATCTGGAGACGGCGAGTACGTTACGATTGATTGGGAAAAAGGAATTCCTGTGGCTCTTAACGGTAAAAAAATGAACGGCTTGGAGCTTATGGAAGAACTTAATAAAATCGGCGGACGAAACGGTGTCGGTCTTGTTGACATTTGCGAGAACCGTTGCGTCGGAATGAAGTCTCGTGGTGTTTATGAGACTCCAGGCGGAGCGATTCTTTATTTTGCTCACCGCATGATGGATCACATTTGTCTTGACCGCGACACTTACCACTACAAGCAGCAGGTTTCACTCAGACTTGCCGAGCTTATTTACGACGGAAAGGTTTTCACGCCGTTGTATGACGCTCTTATGGCGTTCGTCGATAAAACTCAGGAAACCGTCACCGGTTGGACAAAAGTTAAGCTCGTAAAAGGACAGATTCGTGCTGCTGGCTCTGATTCAAAATACAGCCTTTACAACGAAGACATCGCTTCATTCACGACAGGCGACCTTTACAATCATAAGGACGCTCAGGGATTCATCACTCTCTTTGGTCTTCCTCTCAAAGTTCGTGCGATGATGGAGCAGAAAGTTGGCGAAGGACGAGCGATTGCCGAAAGCAAGAATCTCAAAAAAAGACCGACTGAGTAAAATTGAATCAAAAAGTTATTTTTAGATGATTCTGAGCCGTTTGCGATTATTGCAAGCGGCTTTTTTTTGCAATAATCAGTGCGCGGCATGCAAAAATTGATGAAAAATAGCTTATGCCGTTTATAAAAGATTCCGATTTTTTAGTTAGAATGGATGGGAAAAATATGAATAATAATGAACGCTACACAACTGACATTTACACAATTGCAAAAGTCGTTTCTGGGATTTTTGCTGTTTTGGCCGTCGTACTGTTTCTTTCGCTTTCCGTTGTAATTTACAGGTTTTCGGAGGAACGACCAGACCTTTATCAATATAACTATGAAGGACTTAGCAATGTCGGACAGGCTGTTGCAACCGGTATGAGAAATACCGGAAAAGTCGAAACTGATATTGCCCGTTCTGTTTCTGGTAGCGGTCGTATGAAAAATACTTCTGGCTACAATATTTTTGATGATATTTCTGACAGGCACACAAAATAACAACTTACCGCTGAAAAAAATGCTGATTAACGCCCTGAATTTTTTGGAGAGTGCTAATCAGCATTTTTTTGTTTTGCAATTTGCTAAAAAAGTTTTTGTATCGGGCTTTGCCCGATAAGCTATGCCTATTTTTAACTACTTGTTAATTTGATTTTCACAAGATTCGCCGTTAATAATCGAACGGACGCTCTTTAAAGTTGTGAGTGATATTTTCTCCAAATTTTCCTGTGTAAGATATGCTTGGTGTTTTGTAAAAAGCACGTTCGGCAACTGAATCAATTTATTTTTGAATTCTTCAAGAGATTCTTCTTCGTCCCAATCGATTGCATCAATATTTTCTTCTTCCTCGTAAGAGTCAAAAGCTGCGCCTTTTATTCTCTTTGAAACAAGTGCGTCCAAAAGGGCCGTGGCATCAATAAGCGCGCTTCGTCCGATATTTACGATAAGAACGTCTTTCTTCATCAATGAAATGCATTGCTTGTTGATTATGTGCCGGCTCTGCTGCGTAAGAGGGCAGCTGATGAATATGTAGTCGGAATTTTTAAAAAGACCTTCAAGATTGATGTATTCTGCGCTTATGCGGTTTGCAAAATTCTGGTCAGCGGTAGAGTCGTTCAAAAGAATCTTTGCGCCAAATCCTTTAAAAATTTCCGCAAGATTTTTTCCGATGTTCCCAACACCGATAATTCCTACTGTGCGCCCAAAAATCTCCGTTCCGACGAATCCGTCCAAATAGAAATTTTCTTCACGCACGCGATTGTAGGCTTTGTGAATTTTTCGGTTAAGAGACTGCAAAAGCGCCACTGCGTATTCGGCAGTTGCGTGCTCTGAATATGCAGGAATTCTTACGACCGCGAGTTGTGCTGGAATTGCCGACAAATTGATGTTTTTTACGCTTGTGCAGCGGAGCGCAAGGATTTTTACGCCATTTGCAACAAGTTCGTTCGCAATTTCTTCTGTGATAACGTCATTTTCAGAAATACAGACGACATCATGTCCGTTTGAAAGGGTTGCAGTTTTTTCTGTCAGATTATTCTCAAAAAAATCAAAAACAAATTCGGTGTCATCAAATTCTTCTGATTCCGCGCATTTTGAGAAAAAATATTCGTCATAGCTTCTCGCACTAAAAAATGCAACGTGAATTGTTTTAATTTCTGACTCCATAGAAGAACCTCTTTTTTTAAGTTATATTCAATAATTATACTACTTTTTTTGGTTTGTATGTATATCTTAAATAAAATTTTTCTAAAAAAACCTTTATAACTATGCTGAATTCAAATTTAACAATCAATAGCTTTTTACGACATTTTCCGCATTATAAGTTGTTGAATGCAAAAATCTGCTCTGGAGTCCGCTACGTCGCCTAAAAAATTGTCGTCAGACCGAATTTATTTCGGTATCTGCGCTATCTGTAGTGTAATAGACCTAGAATTAAGTTCGGGGTGACACTAGAAAATTCAGTTTTCAGACATTCTGAGTGGAGGTTCAGTACACTTGACAATTCCATATAATAAATTGAAAATCAGCATGGTTTACAAATAAAATGAAAAATTTTTCGATAAAATCAGCCGAAAGACAGCGTTTGGACGAATTTTTACAAAAAAAAGTTCCCGAATTGATTCAAAAAGATGTTTCAAAATCAAAAATCCGCAGAATGATTATAGCCGGAAGCGTGAGCGTAAATGGAAATCAGGTTAGGATTCCGGCCTTTGTTGTTCGGGAAAATTCTAAAATCTCTATTTTGATTGATGAAGACAAGCTTTTTTATGAAAAAACTCCTGATGACATAAAATTTGATTTGACAAAAAAAGACGTGCTTTTTGAGGATGAATCGATAATTGTCGTTAACAAACCTGCTTTTTTCCCGACCGAGGCGGGAATGGTCGGTTCTCGTGACAATCTTCATGCCGCAGTCGTGCGTTATCTTTGGAGCGAAAACCCGACTCTCCGAAATCCGCCGTATGCTGGCATCATGCATCGATTGGACAGAGAAACCAGCGGCGTTATTCTCTTTACAAAAAAACGCGACGCGAATGCCCCTTGCCACGAAATGTTCGAAAAGCACACGGCCACAAAAATTTACCGTGCCGTGGTTTCTGCTGAGCCTTCTGAGTCAAAATTTTCTGTAAAAATGTTGATGGGAAGAATCAGTCCCAAAAGCCAGGCTGCAAAATGGGGAAAGTTGACTAAAGACGGTCTTCCGTCAGAAACCGATTTTTCTGTCGTCGGAAACGGTTTTATTGGCTCCAGAAAAGTATTCTTCGTAGAATGCAGACCGCTTACAGGACGAACTCACCAGATTCGAGTTCATCTTTCGTCCGTTGGCTTACCGATTCTTGGCGATGAGCTTTACGGCGGCAAGAATCATACTCGAATAATGCTTCATGCAAAAACTCTTACTTTTCCGCATCCTGTTACCGGAGAAAACGTAACGGTGAGCGCGCCCCTTCCGGAAGGTTTTTACTAGACCAAATTTCGAGTTTTCTGTCATGGTGCAAAAAAAAGATTCCGAACCAGGTTCGGAATGACAAGATTGTTGTTCCGAATGATAGACTTTGTAAAAATTCGAATTTGAATTTACTAAAAAAAATCCCTGCCGTATCTGCACGGCAAGGACTTTCGGTTTTAATTCACTTTGAATCCTGTAATCATTGAAGCCACGTTATTTGTGGCGTCGCAGGTGGTTTTGCTTGCAAGAACGGCTTCTTCAGCCGCGTGCTTCATTTCTTCTATATTGTTTGCCGCGTTTTTCGAATGGTCCAGCGTGTTTTCCGCAAGTTCTTGCAGATTGTTGATTTCCGTAAATACGCGTGAACTTTCTTTTTTCATTGTTGAAGACGCTTCCGTAATTGCTATTGTCGTCGTGTCGAGTGTCTTCATCGTCTGCAAAATATTTTCGACTCCCGCATTCTCTTCTTTCATTCCTGCCTGAATTTCACGCATCAGTTTGTCCATCTGTCCGATTTTTGAGCCGACGTTTTCGAATGCGAGAGAGCTGTTGTTTGAAGACGTAACGATTTCTTGAATCGCTATCGAAATTCCTTCGAGCAAAGTCCTGATTTCTGCTGACTGGGTTGCGCTCGTTTCGGCAAGGGTTCGAATTTCGTCCGCAACTACGCTGAATCCTTTTCCCAGTTCCCCGGCGTGCGCGGCTTCGATTGCGGCGTTCATGGCCAAAAGGTTCGTCTGCTCCGCGATTGCCGAAATTGCCGCGTTTGCTTCGTTCAGGTTCTGCGACTGCAGGGAAATTTCGTTAATCTGGTCGCTGACTTCGTTTTGGATTCGGCTTCCGTTTCTTGCCTCTTGAACGAGACTGTCGTACTGTGCGCTGATAAGCGAAACGTTTCGGTTTACGGACTGAATGTTTGCAGAAATTTCTTCGATTGCCGAAGAAGACTGTTCGATTGCGTATGTCTGGTCGTTGATTCTTGAATCAAGATTTTTAATTTCTTTTTCTACGATTTGGATTCCGTCAGAAACCACGTTTATTTTGTCGGTTTGCGAAAAAACTCTGTCGTTGATTTCGTGCACTGAATTTGCCGTTGAACTGATTGTCTGAATGTGGCCGTCCATTCTCCTTGAAAGCTGAATGCTCGTCGTGCTCAAAACCTGCGTTTCGTGCTGCAATTTGTCCATGAGAGACGCGAGGCTCTGAATTACTTTGTTACAGTTTTCGGCAAGATTTCCGAGCTCGTTCTTGCTTTTTACGGGGATTCTTTGCGTTAAATCTGCCGTTCCCTGCGAGATTTTTTCCATTGCCAAAGAAATTTCTTTCATCGTGCCAAAAATCGTGTTTGAGAACAGATGGATTATTATTCCTCCGAGAATAACGAACGCAATACTGATGATTGAAAGCGTGATAATCTGTTTTTTCATCGTGGACACAAATTCTGTAAGGTCATAGTCGCATCCCACGAATCCTATCGCAGTTCCGGCCGAATTTCGTATTGCTTTGTAAGAACTTACTTGCCAGCCCCATTCGTTCTGGTTTGTTATTCCTGAACAAGTGACATCGTGGCTTTCCATTGCTTCAAAAGGAGCGCTTCCCCAGGTTCCTATGTCTTCGTCCGTGCCCATCGGCGAAAAATTTTCTGTGTCGCTCGGATCACAACTGCCGTCAATAATGTATTTGTAAGTGGTTCCGGAACTTGGAATCATCGTAAAAAGATATTGGCAGCCTACTGATTCTTTTAAATCTAAAAGTCGCTTTCTGAGTTCTTCCGTGTCTGGATCCGAAGCGTCCTGTTTGGTCGCAATTTCCTGAAAATCAAATTCCTGAATGATTGATATTGCTTTGTTTACGGCAGGGGTGCCCTGCGATTTTGCGATTTCCTCACCGATTTTTACGATTTTTGTTGCGGCTATTACCGAAATTATTACGCAAGATAGCAAGGTGAATATTGAAAATACAAAAATAAAACGAATTTTTAAAGAATGCACTTTTTCCTCCTGAAGGATTCGGAAAATATTATAACATTGAATGAGACTGAAAAAAATAAAAATTCTGTTTGTTTTTCATTTTAAAATTAAGATGATTTTAATAAATAATCAAGAGTTTGAACTTAAAAGTTTTTTAGATAGTTGATGAATTTCTGATTGACAAATCTGTCTTTTGGAGTTATTGACTATCAGCCTTAAAAACTGTATAGTTTAGATTCGATTCTACTATTTTCAATTGATAGATTATATTTGAGGACTTGCAAAAAGCGAGTCCTTTGGAGGAATAAAGTGGTCAAAATCAGACTCAAGAGATCCGGTACAAAGGCAAGACCAACATACCGCATCGTAGTGCAGGATGCACGCAAACCTCGTGATGGTACAACTGTCGAGGAAATTGGAATTTATCAGCCAATCGCTGGTGAAGAATCTCAGATTTCATTCAACGAAGATCGCGCTAAGTACTGGATTGGAGTTGGAGCACAGCCTACAGACACTGTTCGCAAAATCTTTAACAAGAAAGGCTTTACTTTAAAATAATTTATCGGGAGTAGCGGGGAATGGAAAAAGACCTGATTGAATATATAGCAAAATCATTGGTCGATGACCCCAGTGCAGTTTCGGTAAATGAAGCCGAAGGCGAGCGTGGAACCATTTTGGAACTTCGCGTAGCCCAGGGTGATATCGGTAAGGTTATCGGCAAATATGGCCGTATTGCTAAAGCATTGCGCACGGTATTGAGTGCTTCTGCCAGTAAGGACGGTAAACGCTACAGCCTGGAAATACTGGACTAAGTGAACTGTGGAAAAATCGAATAATCAGAAAATCGATACGCAGACGTTTGCAGAAATGTCTTTTGCAGGAATGTTTATCGTAGGTTTTGTCAGAGGTTCCCATGGAATTTCTGGTGAATTCAAAATTGAAAGTGCTTCTGGATGTTACGAACATTTTTCGGAAATGACCGAAGTTACTTTGAGGAACGGCAAGACTGAGGAATCTAAAAAATTCTCTGTCGAATACGTAAAAGACGGTGGCCGTGACTTGTATATGAAACTTAAGGGAATTGACTCCCCGGAAGTTGTGCAAAAGTACAACCGCTGGGAAATCCTCGTTCCTCGTGAAAAGGCTTGTCCTTTGGGCGAAAATGAGTGGTATGTTGAAGACCTTAAGCAGTGCGCTCTCGTTTATGAGGGCAAAGACGGATTTGGACCACAAAAAGTGGGAACAATCACAAACGTAATGGAAGGCGGTTCTGGTGACCTCCTTGAGGTTGTCCTGGCCGAGGATTGCAATCTTCTTGCGGATAACGTCAAATATGATTCCGACGGAAAACTTAGAACGGTTTATGTGCCGTTGAAAGGCGAAGCCGGTTTTATTGGAAAAGTTGATGTTAAAAATAAGAAGATACAGTTGATGCACCTCTGGATTCTGGAGTAATTCCATGAAATTTACTGTGCTGACCTTATTTCCTGAGATTCCGCGGGCTTTTTTTGAGACCTCAATCATGGCAAAGGCGGTTGAACGGGGAATTATTGCCTACGATTTAGTGAATATCAGGGATTTTGCCTTTGATAGACACAAAACATGTGATGACAAACCGTATGGGGGCGGAGCCGGTCAATTGTTGATGGCTGAGCCTCTCGGGCGTGCTTTGGATAGTGTGAAGGCTTATAAAAAACACGTGATTTACGTCACGCCGAGTGGAAAGCCCTTTACACAGAAAAAAGCGCAGGAACTTAGTCAGAAAGATGAACTCGTTCTGATTTGCGGGCGATACGAAGGTATTGACCAGCGAATCATTGATTCTTACGTTGATGACGAAATTTCCATCGGAGATTACGTTATGTCGAGCGGAGAGGTTGCGGCAACGGTTGTTATCGATGCTGTTTACCGACTTGTAAAAGACGTTATAACGCAGGAGTCATTGGAAGAGGAAAGTTATTCTGACGGACTTTTGGAATATCCTCAGTATACGCACCCGGCTGTATACAAGGACTTGGCTGTACCGGAGGTTCTTACTTCTGGAAACCATGAACTTATTCGGAAGTGGCGGCTGAAAAAGCGACTTGAAAAAACGCTTGCGAATCGCCCTGATTTAATCAGTGCGGCAAGAATGACAGGTTCGTTGACTGCAGAAGCTGAAAAGATGATTGAGGAAATTACGAATCATGTTTCGTTAAAGCGTGTTCGTAAAAGAAATTGATTTAAGGAAAATAATCATGGATTTGATTAGAACTATTGAAGAGCAGCAGAAGAATGAGCACGCGCTCAACTTCAGCGTTGGTGATACAGTAAAAGTTCACTTCGAGATTATCGAAGGTAAAACTAAACGTATTCAGATTTATGAAGGAATCGTACTTTGCATCAAGAACGAAGGTATTCGCAAGACATTCACAGTTCGCAAGACATCTTACGGTGTTGGTGTAGAGCGTGTGTTCCCGGTTTACAGCCCACGTGTAATCAAAGTTGAGGTTGTACGTGTTGGTAAAGTTCGCCGCTCTAAGCTTTACTACCTCCGCGACAAGATTGGTAAGGATGCAAAAGTTAAGGAGCTTGTTGGTCAGCAGGCAGTTGACTACCTCAAGTGGTCACGCGATTTGACTAAGGCTGCGGAAGCTGTTGAGGCTAAAATTGTAGCTGAGGCAAGAGAAGAGAATGCAGCTAAAGAAGCTGCAAAAAAATAGTCAGTAAAATTAATATTACAAAAAGGGCACTTCAGTTTTGGGGTGCCTTTTTTGTTTTAAAGAATTTGTAACTGTTAAGGAAATTAGAGTTTTTAGAGTTTTTAAAACCGAATTTCTTTAATAATGTTAAATTCCGTTTATACTTTAAGATATGTTATATTGAATTGGCTAAAATAATGGTATAATCCAATTCTGATAATGAGAATCTCTGAATACTTTTTAGAGATGTGTTTGTTAGCGTTTTTTTTCGTTCCAACAAATAGCTAAGGGGCTAACTATGAGAAATTTTAACAAAATATCCTGCGACGAAATTAGATTAGGAATGCGTTTCTCAGCGCCAGTTTTCTTTGATGATGGTGAAAATATGTTTCTTGCGGAAGGCAAGACTGTAAAATTGTATCATATGACAGCATTGACACGTTAGCATATTCCTTTTTTGCTTACTTTTGGGCATGTTATTACTGAGCCCGTTATTCCAACAGACGGTGAAGAAGTAGAAGAACTTGTTGGTGTTGATGAAGTAGAAGATTTGGAGTCGGTTTTTTAGGAGACGGTTGTTTTTGAACGTTTTGACCGCATGATTAATGGATAAGTCTAATCACAATACGAAAGTTGTCGGTAATTTTGGGGAGGATAAGGCCGCTCGCTATCTTTTTAACAATGGTTATAAAATAATAGCAAGAAATTGGCGGACAAGACATGGTGAAATTGATATAATAGCGATAACAAAAGATATTCTTGTTTTTGTTGAGGTGAAGACACTGCCCAGCGGGAATGCCGAAACATTAGCACGTGAACTTGATAAAAGAAAACAAAAAAGAATTATCGAAACGTCTAAATTTTTTCTGTTAACTAATCGAGAATATAGTAACAGAAAAATCCGTTTTGATGTGGTGGTAGTTGATATGCCCGGATTTGATTCTGTTTATCATATTCAAGATGCATTTTCGGAGTTCGTATGACTTCTTCTTCAAAAACAGGCGCTGCCATATTAAATTGTTCACCAAGAATTTTGGAATTACGGGAAAAAATAAAAAATCCTAGGTATGTTAATTCTGCCATTTCAAGAATTGCGCAGGTTTTAAGCAGGCGAATAGTTGAGGATAGTGAACCTTCTTTTGTAAGGAGAACTCGTGAGTCGAAGTGATAATAGTTCATATCGCCGTGAAAGGGGCGAGAAGGATTTAAGAGATTCGAGGGATAACCGACGGAATCGTGGATGGGGAAGTGGCTTTCGGCGAAATCGTGGCGACATGGATCGGGAGCGAGAAAAAAGTCGCCGTTCGTCATCGAGACAGTCTCAGTTTCAGCATTCCTCAAGAAGTTCCTATATAGAAAATATGAATGCTGTCAAAGCGTTCAAAGCTAATTTGCCGGTTTGCGAGATTTGTGGCAATAGAATTGATGAAATCGAGAATGCAATAGCCAATAAAGGCTCTGGAAATCCTGTTCATTTTGGTTGCGTGTTAAAGATTTTGAAGGATTCTGAGAAAGTCGAGGCGAACGAAAATATTACTTATATTGGTCAAGGTCGGTTTGCAATCTTGCATTTTGACAATCCCCATGATTTGAGGCGTTTTAGAATCGTTAAGATTATTGAGTGGGAGAATCGTGAAAAGCGTGGTGAGTGGCGCGATACGATGGCCAGTTTGTATAGTCAGGTAAAATAGATTTAATAGCGTTTTCTGTGATTTTGATTGCGGGAAACGCTTTTTTTTGTGTGTCTGGAATTGTGTTGTTAGAATTGCTGTCGATTTGAGTTTTTATTGTGCGGGCAAAAAAAAATTGCCAGGAACCGGAATCGAACCGGCACGACGGTATTAGCTGTCGAGGGATTTTAAGTCCCTTGTGTCTACCTATTCCACCATCCTGGCAACATGTCTTGCGACAATGAAATTATCTTATCATAAAATTAATGGAAATTCAAGAGCAATATATAGGTTTGAAAAAAAATCCTTTGCATTTTTGAAAGGTGATGTTTTTTGTTGCGATTTTTCGTCGTTTCTTATTTTGTATTTGTTTTCAGGTATATTTTATGATATTATTTTAAGTGAACCTTAGTTTTTAAGGACGTTTTTAATGTTTGCTGAGTTTTAGGACGAGAATTAATAGGTGCCTGATTTGTTGTGGCATTTATTCACGGAGGAATTTATGACAAAGAAAATTATTTCAGCTATTTTGATTCTTTTTCTTACATCGGCAATGAGTGCTGTTTTTGCGGCTCCGCAACAGACAAAGGCTCTGAGTGCTGATGATGAAAATTATGTTTGGTATGAGTTTAATGCGAAACAGTTTGGAAGGTCTTTGAAGATTTTTGCTTTTAAGACCGAGACCCAGCGTAATAATCGTGTTAAACAGATTTTGAATAAAAATGGTTGGGGTATAGGTCCTCAAGAGACGATAACTGAATATTTCAATGTTGGAAATTTTGAAAAAACAGTTCTTTTCGATGAGGAGTTGAAGCCGATTATGAAGAAGGAAGGGTATACTTATGCCTTGACGATTCGTAAAAATACGACAAAGGATTCAACGACGACGCATCTTTACACATTTTTGTACGACAAGGATTCTGATGTGCTTTACGTTCAGCACACGTCAAAATAATATGTGAATAAAAAAAGCCTAAAAATCAGTCAACTTTTTTTGAAAAGTGATATTTTTAGGCTTTTTTTGTTTTTATCCTAGCATCATTCTGTCGTTCAATTCGCCTGCGGCTCCGAATTTTGCAAGCAAATCTTCAACTTTAAGATTCTTTTTTTCTTCTCCACGGACATCGTATATAATTTCGCCTTTCATCATCATTATCAGGCGGTTGCCGTAGTGGATTGCGTGACGCATGTTGTGCGTGACCATGAACGCCGTAAGGTGGTCTTTTCGCACAAAATGGTCCGTAAGTTCCAGGACTTTCTGCGCCGTTTTTGGGTCGAGCGCGGCTGTATGTTCGTCTAGAAGCAAAAGTTCAGGTTTTTGCAGGGTTGCCATAAGCAATGTGAGAGCTTGTCTCTGCCCGCCGCTCAAAAGACCTACCTTGCTGTTCATTCGATTTTCAAGCCCAAGCTCCAAAAGTGCGAGCTTCTTTTGATACAAAGCTCGTTCTTCGTTTTTGATTCCCCATGCAAGGGTTCGTTGTTTTCCGCGTCGGTAGGCCATCGCCAGGTTTTCTTCGATTTCCATATTTGCGGCCGTTCCCCACATTGGGTCTTGAAAAACTCTTCCGAGATATTTTGCTCGCTTGTATTCTGGCATTTCTGTTATGTCTTTGCCATTCAGCTTTATAGTTCCGGTGTCGCAGGAATGTACGCCGGCAATCAAGTTGAGCAACGTGGATTTTCCTGCTCCGTTACCACCGATTACGGTTACGAAATCTCCGTCTTCGAGTGTAAGGTTTATGTCAAGAAGGGCTTTTTTTTCAGTAATTGTGCCAGGATTGAAAGTTTTTGATACGTGTGAAATTTCGAGCATTTTATTTTGCCTCCGGCATGGCTTTTCGTCGATGAGCCACATGTTTTTTTATGACAGGAATTGAGAGGGCGAGGACGACGATTACGGCCGTGAGCAATTTTAAGTCGGTTGATTTTAGGCCAAGCTGCAAAACTACCGCGATTATGATTCTGTAGACAACGGATCCGAGAAGAACCGAAATCAGCGTAAACCAGAACGGCATTTTCTTGCCCAAAGCTCCAAAAATCACTTCTCCTAAAATTATTGAGGCAAGTCCGACCACGATGGTTCCGGTTCCCATTCCGACGTCGCCGTACCCCTGGCTTTGTGCTACAAGCGCCCCGCTCATGGCGATGAGGCCGTTTGAAATCATCAGACCGATAAGCTTCATTTTGTCAGTGTCTGCGCCCATTGCTCTTACTACGTGCTCATTGTTGCCCGTTGCGCGTAACATTGAACCGATTTCTGTTCCGCAGAACCAGTATAATGCAATCACTAAAACAATACAGAATATGATTCCGATTATTAACGTTGCGGAATTAATCGAAAGGTTGAATTTATCTTTCAAGTTTGAAACTACGGTTTTTACGCCGAGCAGAGGAATGTTTGAGCGCCCCATAATCCGAATGTTGATTGAGTAAAGTGCAATCATCGAGAGAATCCCGGCTAGAATCTCGTGGATTTTGAGTTTTGTGTGCATTAGTCCTGTGATGAGTCCTGCAATCGTTCCGACCATGAACGAGATTACAATTGCAAGAAGCGGGTTCATTCCCTTTGAGATTAGGGTTGCGCACGTTGCGCCGCCAAGAGCGAACGAGCCGTCACAGGTCATATCTGCGATGTTGAGAATACGAAATGTAAGATAAACGCCCAAGGTCATAATTCCCCAAAGTACGCCTTGCGCGACGGCACCATGCATGGCACCTAAAATAGCTAAGAAATTCATAGTGCAAAATTATAATTTACAAAATGATGTATGAAAAGACCAAAACTGATTTTGCAGGTGGATTTTTGCAGGCGTTTTAACGGTCTCAAAATCATTTGTAAATAGAACTCCTCCGTAAAATTCATTAGAATCATAATTTATGAAAAACTATAAAAATAACTTTGCTTCGCAACTTTTGGATTTCATTCAAAAAAGTCCGAGCTGCTTCCATGTGATACAAAATCTTGCAGAAGAGCTTTGTGCAAGAGGTTTTGAGAGGCTTGACGAGCGCGAAAAGTGGTCGCTCAAAGCCGGCGGAAAATATTTTGTTACGCGAAATGATTCTTCCATTATCTCCTTTTCGATTCCCAGGTCTGATTTTTTGGGATTTATGATTTCTTCAAGTCACAGCGATTCTCCTTCGTTCAAGGTGAAGGAAAATCCTGAGATGAAGGCAGCAGGATGTGTGCGGTTGAATGTTGAAAAATACGGCGGAATGCTTTTGAATCCGTGGTTTGACAGACCGCTTTCTCTTGCCGGGCGGGTGATTTTAAAAGTCTCTAATGCCGACGGAAAAATCGTTCTGGAGCAACGTCTTGTTAATTTTGATAAAAACCTCCTTATGATTCCAAACCTTGCAATTCATATGAATCGCGAGGCTAATGACGGCCACAAAATAAACGTTCAGGGCGAAATGATGCCTGTTATGACGATGAATGATGGACTTTCCCTAAAATCTATCATCGCCGAATCTGAAGGCATTTCCGAGTCTGAAATTATTTCTTACGATTTGTTCCTGTACGATCGCTCGGAGCCAGCTTTTTGGGGGGCTGAGAGCGAATTTATTTCGAGCCCGAAAATTGACGACCTTGAATGTGCATATACAACGTTCAGGGGATTCCTCAATGCCGAAAACGAATCCAATTGTATAGTTCATTGCGTCTTTGACAATGAGGAAGTCGGAAGCGAGTCTCGTCAGGGGGCTGCTTCTACGTTCTTGAGTGACACGTTGAGCCGAATTAACGATTCTCTTGGCCGAACCCGTGAGGAATATCTCACTGCCCTTGCAAACAGTTTTAATGTTAGTGCGGACAACGCACATGCGGTTCACCCAAATTATATCGATAAAGCGGATCCTGTTAACCAGCCGAAAGTTAACGGCGGAATCGTCATAAAATTCAATGCCGCACAAAAGTACACGACTGATTCTGTAAGCGCGGCATTCTTTAAAACAGTCTGCGAAAACGCACAGGTGCCTTACCAGATTTTTACGAACAATTCCAATGTTGCTGGCGGTTCGACTTTAGGAAACATAAGCAACACTCAAGTTTCCATTCCTTCCGTTGACATTGGGCTTGCTCAGTGGGCAATGCATTCACCGTATGAAAGTGCGGGCTCAAAGGACCCTGAGTTTATGTTCAAGGCAATCCGCGAATTTTATGAAAGTAGCTTTCAATTAATCTAGTACTTTTATACTTGTCAAATTTAGTCATAATGTTAGATTATACGCATTAATGTGATTTGACAAGTATTATTTTATAAAAATCTGACTAAACATTTGATATTTTAACTTGACTAATTACTATTCATAATTTACTCTTAGGATTATGAATATGGCAACTTATACTTTAACGGCGACTTGTCGCGATCAAAGCGGTCTTATATCGGCTATAACTTCTTGCATAGCCCAGAATGATGGAAATTTGCTCAATTTGGCGCAGCACACTTCGGTTGATTTGGGAATGTTCTTTTGCAGAATAACGTTTGAGGCGCCTGCGATTTCTGTTTCTTCGAACGAATCTAAGGGGGGTGAGCCAGTGCGGATTTTTTCTCCCGCAAAGTTTATGGCAGAATTTTCTGAAATCGCTCAGAAATTTGATATGGAATGGAAGCTTTACGACAAGTCTGTAAAACAGCGGATGGCAGTTTTGGTGAGCAAAACTTCGCATTGTCTTTACGAAGTTCTTTTGAAACATGCTGACGGACAGCTTGACTGCGATATTCCTGTCATTATTTCGAATCACCCTGATTTGTGTTCGATTGCGACTGAATTTCATATTCCTTTTTTTCAGATTGACACGTTAAAAGGAAAGCCTGCTTGCGAGGCCGACATTCAGGCTCTTCTTGACCAATACAAGATTGATGTGGTTTGTATGGCTCGTTACATGCAGATTCTTTCGCCGGAGTTTACGAGACGCTGGGACAACAAAATTATAAATATTCATCACGGATTTTTGCCTGCGTTCAAAGGTGCGAAGCCTTATGATCAGGCGTGGAGAAAGGGCGTAAAGCTTATTGGCGCCACTGCTCATTTTGCGAACGAGGATTTGGATCAGGGGCCTATAATCTATCAGGACGTTGTGCGCGTAAAAGATACGAATTCAATCCATGAATTTGTTGAAATAGGCAAGGACGTTGAAAGACGGGTTTTGGTTGAGGGCTTAAAAAAATATTTCAATCACAATATTTTTATTCACGATGGTAGGACGTTCATTATTGAACAATAAAACTGTTGTGAAAGCTGGGATTTGCTAGGTTTTGCGGATAAAAAAAATGTCATTACCGGGGTGCCCGATAATGACACGTAATTGCTGTTAACTGCAATTTTATTTGCAAAAATTACAAATCTGCAGGAACTTCGATACCGATTTTCTTTGCGACTTCTTCGTTAACTTTGAGTTCGCAGTTCTGAAGGTATTCGATTGGCATGTCGGCAGGTTTTGCTTCGCCTTTGATGATTTTTACGGCCTGAGTTGCAGTCTGTTTTCCGAGTTCGTAGTAGTTGATTCCGTATGTTGCGAGACCGCCATTGTTTACCATTCCGGATTCACCGCAAATTATAGGAAGTTTTGCTTCTGTTGCGACCATGGCAACGTTTGCGATTCCTGCGGCAAGCATGTTGTCTGTCGGAACGTAGAATGCGTCAACTTTGCCTACGAGACTCTGAGTTACTTGCTGAATTTCGTTTGAGTTAGAAACCGAGCCTTCGATGTATTCGAGACCGTTTTCTTCGCAAGCTTTTTTTGCAAGGTCAATCTGGAAAACAGAGTTTGCTTCGCTTGAGCAGAAAAGGAGGCCTACGGTCTTTGCGTTTGGAGTGATTTTTTTAAGGAGTGAAATTTGAGCGGCAACTGGCGTGAGGTCACTTGTTCCGGTAACGTTTGTTTCCGGTTTTTCATTTGATTTTACAAGATTTGCTGTTAA
The DNA here is from genome assembly GCF_014737315.1 of Treponema zioleckii. Taxonomy (GTDB): domain Bacteria; phylum Spirochaetota; class Spirochaetia; order Treponematales; family Treponemataceae; genus Treponema_D; species Treponema_D zioleckii. The sequence goes on from NZ_JPUF01000020.1 coordinate 37,863, forward strand.
TGGGTCTGTTACAGCAGTAATAAGAATCGGAATGTCTTTTGTGAGGTTTGCGACAGCCTGTGCAGCCGGAGTTGCGATTGCAAAAATCATGTCGCACTTGTCGTTGATGAATTTGCTTGCGATTGTTACGCAGTTTGCCTGCTCATTCTGGGCGTTCTGAAAATCAATTGCGATGTTTTCGCCGTCAACATAACCTGCGGCTTTAAGACCGTCTATAAATCCGTTGCGGGCAGCGTCGAGGGCTTCGTGCTCAACAAGCTGGATGATTCCGATTTTTACCTGATTGTCAGCTTTTTTTGACGAATTCTTTTCGTTACAGCCAGACAATGCGATTGCACAGCTCAATATTGCTGCGGCTACAAAAATGATTTTTTTCATTTCGTTCCCCTTGAAATTAAAAATATTCTTTATTCTATAGAAAAGGAGGAAAGTAAGAAATATAGAAAATTGAAAAATACATAATAAAAACGGTATGAATTTGATTTTTTTTGAGATTTGCTATTGAAATTCACAGCGGTGTTTTTGATATAATCTTTTTATGGCAATTTCGAGACAACAGAAATACGAATCTATCGAAAAATATCATAAGATTTTAAGTCCTGATTATCCTGATTTTTTGGATGAGTATGTTTCGCTTTCAATTTTGCAGCGTCTGGAAGGTGTTGGGCTGCTTTGCGGAACCGATTGGACGAATCTTTATGACAACAATTTTTTTTACACGCGTCTCGACCATTCAATAGGCACTGCTTTAGTTACATGGCATTTTACTCATGATAAAAAACAGACGTTGGCATCGCTTTTTCATGATGTGGCAACTCCTGCTTTTAGCCATGCTTCGGATTTTAGAAAAAATGATGCGCTTACCCAGCAGACTACAGAGGAGCTTACAAGCGAGATTTTGACGTTTGATTCAGACCTTGCGGAAATAAATGCGCGTTCGGGAATTAATGTTTGCGAAATTCGGGATTATCACATGTACCCGATTTGCGACAACGGGATTCCTCGTCTGTCTTCTGACCGGCTTGAATATATGTTTCCGAGTGCTATGGCGTTGTCAAAAAAACTTCCGAATCCTACTTGGACTTTGGATTCAGTAAAAGCGACTTACGAGAATATCGTTGTTTTGAAAAACGAGGAAGGAATTGACGAACTTGGTTTTGAGTCGCTTGAGGTTGCGGAAGATTATGCTAGCAAATTCAACGATGTTGCGTTGATTCTGCAAAAAAACGAAAACAAGCTTTGCTTGAATCTTATTGGTGATATTTTGAACATGGCCGTGACGAAAAATATCGCGACAGAAGCGGATTTTTACAACATGAGTGAAAAACGACTGCTGGAAGAATTCTTTGATTATTCGGTGATGAATCCGAATGACGAGTTTTCGACTCTGTTTGAAACGTTCTTAAAAATGCGGGAAATAATACGTTCCGAGACTCCGCTCAAAAATTGCTATTGCGTAAGTCTTGACGTAAAAAAACGTTACATAAATCCGCTTGTCCGAACAAAAGACGGCGCAAAAAGAGTTTCGGAAATTTCCGGGACGGCAAAGGATAAAATTGAGAATCTTTTGAATTTTAAGGATTCAAAATTCGGCTGCGTAAAACTGATTTCTTACTAGCTGAGTAGATAATAATTAATCGTCATTTGAGAATCTGGTTCGAAACATGGCGGTTATTTACTATAAAAAAATCCAAATCGTTAATTAAAGGAGAAAAACAAATGGCGATTTCTTGGGAAAATCTTGATAAGCTTCAATCTTTTAAGAAGCTCCAGTCACTTAAAAATGCTGTTAGTCTTGTAAAAGAGCTTGGAGATGCAAATGGTGCGGAGCGCGTAAAAAAATACAACGTTCCGATGGGAGCTGGGCTTACTTACAATTATGCTGCAAAACAAGTTAACGAGCAGGTTCTTGCTGTTCTTACAAGCCTTGCGGATGAGGCTCAGCTCGTTGAGAAATACGAGGAGCTTTACAACGGTGCTGTTATTAACACTGGAGAAAAGCGCATGGTTCTTCACCAGCTTACCCGCGGTCAGCTCGGAAAAGATGTTATGGCTGACGGAGTTAACAAGCGTGAATTCTATAAAAAAGAACAACAGAGAATCGCTGAGTTTGCTGAGAAAGTTCACTCTGGAAAAATTGTGAATGCAAACGGTGAAAAATTCACGACCGTAGTTCAGATTGGTATTGGCGGAAGCGACCTTGGTCCTCGCGCAATGTACCTTGCTCTTGAAAATTGGGCAAAAGCAAACGGTACGTTCAAAATGGACGCAAAATTCATTTCGAATGTTGACCCAGATGATGCGACTGCTGTTTTGAAATCAACAGACCTTGCTCACTCAATCTTTATTCTCGTTTCAAAATCTGGAACGACTCTTGAAACCCTTACAAATGAATCTTTCGTAAAAGATGCTCTCAAAAAAGCCGGGTTGAACCCTGCAAAACACATGATTGCCGTTACAAGCGAGACTTCTCCGCTTGCTCACAATCCTGACTATCTTGAAGCGTTCTACATGGATGACTACATTGGCGGACGATATTCAAGCACTTCTGGCGTTGGCGGAGCTGTTCTCTCGCTTGCCTTCGGACCAAAAGTGTTCGCAGACTTCCTTGACGGTGCCGCTGAGGAAGACAAACTTTCGGCTGAGAAAAATCCTTTGAAGAATCCAGCTCTCCTTGACGCGTTGATTGGCGTTTACGAGCGAAATGTTCAGGAATATCCTTCTACGGCAGTTCTTCCGTATTCTCAGGCTCTTTCAAGATTTCCTGCGCACTTGCAGCAGCTTGATATGGAGTCGAACGGAAAGAGCGTTAACCGCTTCGGCGAGGCTATAAATTATCCTACAGGTCCTGTAATTTTTGGTGAGCCGGGAACTAACGGTCAGCACTCATTCTATCAGCTTTTGCATCAGGGAACGGATGTTATTCCGCTTCAGTTCATCGCTTTCCGCGAGAATCAGGCTGAAAATGACGTAGTGATTGAAGGCTCTACTTCTCAGAAAAAACTTTGCGCCAACGTTACGGCTCAGATTATGGCTTTTGCTTGCGGAAAGAAAGACGAGAATCCGAACAAGGCTTTTTCCGGCGAGAGACCTTCTAGCATTATTTATGCCGACAGGGTTACTCCAAAAGTTTTGGGTGCGCTCCTCGCTCACTACGAGAACAAAGTTATGTTCCAGGGATTCTTGTGGAACGTTAACAGTTTTGACCAGGAAGGCGTTCAGCTCGGAAAGAAACTTGCAAAGACTGTTTTGTCTGGCGAGGCTTCTGGTGCTTTGAAGGCTTATACAGAATTGTTGGGCTTGTAAAAATCAAAAAGCTGGTGAACTTTCACCAGCTTTTATTTTGAGTGCGTCTTAAACGTGAAAAAGTTTTTTAATATTTTTATCGACTGTTTCGCTTAAGTTTGTTGGCGTAACTCCGCGGGCGGCTGCGACAAAATTGTAGACGTATTCCACGAGGACAGGTGTGTTCACTTGCCCTCGGAATGGAACTGGAGTAAGGTACGGAGAGTCTGTTTCCATTAAAATTCTGTCGTCGGGAACGAATCTTAAAAGCTCGTTCATCGCGTCGAGTTTTGTTTTTTTGGCGTAAGTGACGGCTCCTCCGAACGCGATATACCAGCCCAAATCAAGAAATTTGCGGGCTTCATCTTTGCCGTATGAGTAGCAGTGGATTATTCCGTTGTGGTAGCCCATGTTTTTTAGCACGTCGAGAGTGTCTTCGAATGCATCTCGCGAGTGGATTATCACTGGTAAATCGAGTTTTTTTGCAAGTTCGAGTTGCATCTCAAAAAGTTCACGTTCTCCTTCAAACATTGCTTTGTCAAAATCTTCGGCACATCTTCCGTCTGCACCGCTCGGATTCCAGTGGTGGTCAAGGCCGCATTCTCCGATTGCGAGAACCTTTTTTGAGTCAGAAGAATTCTTTTCGTTGAATTTTGTGATTTTGTCTTCAAGAATTTTTATCCGCTCGCCACGATTTTTAATTTCTTCTGTGTCTGGCCAGATTCCGGCGGAGTATTGAATCATATTCTGGATTTTAGCCTGCTGTTCCGAAGTGAGTTTTTCGGAAGATTCGTCAACGTAGTTTTTTCGCTCGATTAGGTCGTCTGCTTCGGTTCCAATGTCCAAAGCAAAAAATGTGTTTCGCTCGCAAAGTTGTTCAAGTATCTGCGTGCCGTCAAGTCCGCGGTCGCGAACCAAGTGTCTAAAATGGAAATGTGTATCTGAAAACATGCGGACAGTATATCATAAAAGTCATTTTGCTTGCAGTGTTGGTGACATTCATCTTCATTTGTGATATTCTTCAAGTAATGAAACACATCGCAAAAACTCCGAATTAGTATTTTCCTCATTTTTTACCTTTCTTTTTATTTTTCAAAAAATTTTCTAGGAGTTAATCATGTCTCATAAAAATAGGGCGTACGTCGCTTTGTGCGCGGCGGAATTTTTTAACAGCCTTGTATTTTTTGCGCCGGTCGCGCTTCTTGTGCGTACTCGCTGCGGAATTACGTCGGGCGAGTTTTTTGTGTTGCAGGCGATTCTTTCGCTTTGCATTTTTGCCTTTGAAATTCCTTGCGGATTTTTGACCGACAGAATCGGCTTTAAAAATTCCCTCGTGATTTCGCAAATTTTGCTTTGCGCCGTGTGGTTTCTTTTTTGGCTTGGCGGAAATTTTGTTCTTTTTGCCGTTGCGGCAGTTCTTCAGGCTTTTTCAATCTGCTTGCAGTCTGGAACGATGGATTCGTATGTTTACAAAATTTTTGGAAGTGGTGAATTTGTTTCAAAAACTTCAGTAATCGAGAATTTTGCGACCGCAGGATTTATTTTGAGCACGCTGATTTTTGTTCCGCTCAACAATTCTTTTGGAATCGGTTCGTTGATTTTTGCGACTCTTTTGGCTTCTGGAGGCGGGATGATTTTTCTTGCCCTCTTGCCAAAAGAAGATTGCAGTTCAGTTTTGGGCGAAGAAAAACGGATTTCGGTCAAGAAGTTTTTTTCGGAAGTTCTTTTAAAAATGCTTTCAAAAAAAATGATTTCTATTTTTGTGCTTTCTAGCATTTTGTCACTCGGCGTGTTCATTACGAATTTCTTTTTTATCATAAAAATTACTGAATCAGGACTGAGCAAGAATCTTATGGGATTTGTGATTATTGCCTATTCGGCGGTGCAGCTTTCAGCTCCGCTGATTTTAAGGCGGCTTTCCGGGGCGAACGTTAGGCTTGCGCTGTTTTTGGAGTTTTCTTTTATCGCCATCATGCTTTTTGTGCTTTCATTTGCACGCGGATTTTTCGTGCTTTTTCCGATGCTCGTTTTGCCTCTTCTTATGCGTCTTCCTGCTGTGCTCTTGTTGCGTGAGCAGAATCTTCTTGTTGATGAAATGGGGATTTCTGATGAGCGGGCGACGGTCCTTTCGGTTTTGAATCAAGGGAAGAATGCCACAGATGTCGTGTTTCTTTTTGCAGCGAGCGCACTTCCGTCTTCTAATGTGAATCTGCTTTTTTTGCTGACGGGTGTAGTTTTTTTTATGAACGCGATTCTTGCATTAAAGGTTGTCCGATATTCCGCGTTATGAGTAGTGGTCTAAAAAAGTGACTGCAAATTTTTTTAATGCGGACGCCCCGGCAAAGATTTTTTGCTACGTTGAAAAATAGTTGTCGATTCATTAAAATATAAAGACTTGTCTTTAAATTTTTAACATTTTTTTTAGAGGAAATATACATGGAAAACATTAAAGAGGTTCGTGTACGTTATGCACCGTCTCCGACGGGATTGCAGCATATTGGCGGAGTGCGCACTGCATTGTTCAATTATCTTTACGCAAAATCTAAGGGCGGAAAATTCATTCTCCGACTCGAAGATACAGACCGCACACGTTTTGACGAAAAATATGTTCAGAATCTTTACGATACAATGGCTTGGCTCGGCCTTGAATGGGACGAAGGCGGCGACAAGGGCGGTGAGTATGGCCCTTACGTTCAGAGCGAGCGTTTTGACCTTTACAAAAAATACGCCCAGCAGCTCATTGACAACGGCGAAGCTTACTATTGTTTTTGCGATGCTGAGAGACTTGAGCGAATCCGAAAAATTCAGAGCGAGAACAAAATGGCTCCTGGCTACGACAGAAACTGCCGTCACCTTACGCCGGAGGAAGTAAAAGCTAACCTCGACGCCGGAAAGCCTTACGTTATCCGCTTGAAGGTTCCGCTTGAAGGCGAGACAAAATTCCACGACCACCTTTTGGGCGATATCGTCTGGAAAAACGAGGATATTTCTCCTGACCCTGTTCTCTTGAAGTCAGACGGATTCCCGACATATCACCTTGCAAATATCGTTGATGACCACTTGATGCACGTGACTCACGTAATGCGTGCTCAGGAGTGGATTCCTTCAACCCCGCTTCACGTTCAGATGTACCGCTCGTTCGGCTGGGAGCATCCAGAATTCTGCCACCTTCCGATGGTAAATGGTTCGGACGGAAAGAAACTCTCAAAACGCCACGGTTCAACTTCTTTGAACGAGTTCCGGGCACGCGGTTATCTTCCGCAGGCAATCATCAACTATGTTGCATTGCTCGGATGTTCGTACGAGGAAGGAAAAGAATTCTACACTCTCGAAGAACTCGGAAAGGCATTCAAACTTGAGCATTTGAACAAAGCCCCGGCTGTTTTTGACTACAAAAAACTTGAATACTACAATGGAAATTACATCCGTCAGCTTTCAATCGAAGAACTTTACAAGTGGACTCTTCCGTTCATTACGGGAACTGGCGATGCAACGCTCGACATTAACCCAGAGAACCCGCAGCCAAAGCCAAAAGTTGGTCCTGAATATTCAGGCGTTGCTCTTGGCGCAGACGGTGAGCCTTACTGCGTAGACGAGTCGATGAACATGACTTCTGCACAGGTAAAAGAGACTTTGATGGGACTTATGCCACTCATTCAGGAGCGACTCAAATTCCTTACGGAAGCTGCCGAAATGGTTCACTTTATGTTCACAGAACCTGCTGTTTTGCCTGCTGACCAGATTGTTCCAAAACGACTTGACCTTGAAAAAACAAAAGAGGTTCTTGAAGTCGCAAAGGAATTCGTTGCAAAAGTATTCGAGCTTGATCATGAAGGCGCAGAGAATTTTGCCCGCGAAAAATCTGAGGAAATGGGAATTAAACTCGGAGACTTTATGATGCCTGTTCGAATGGCAGTTACCGGTAGCCGAGTTTCGCCACCGCTCATCGGTTCAATTCACGTTCTTGGAAAAGAGCGTAGCCTTGCCCGAATCGAACGAACTTTAAAATCACTCTAGCAGACTGATATACGCCCGCGACTTTTTTGTTTGCGGGCATTTTCATTTTTGGAATTTGTGATGAATAAAATCAGAAAATATTTTTTGACAGCGATCGTTTTTTTTGTTCCCTTTTTTTGCTTTGCAGATTTGAGCCATCTTTTTAACGAAAAAGCAAAGAAAACTGATATTGAAAAGCTTGAAAAAGAAAATACGATTTTACGGAGTATCGGCTCAATCAAAAAAATCATAATGAAGGAAACGCCAAAGTCAAAACTCGTTATAGAACCAATGCGTCGCTGTAAATCTGGGTATATGGTGGAAATAATCAATGTGCGCCCGTATGAAGGCAACGAAGATTTGATTGAAAGAATCAACGTTGCTGTTTCTGATGTTTTGAGTTACGAAGAAATTCCGTTTTATGATGCTCGCAACAAAAACTGGGAGCCACTTTATGATTCGGCGGAGCTTGTAAGCTCAAACACGGTCGGAAATAAAACTGTGATTATTGAAAAACTTACAATGAAAGGGTTTGGAGATTTTAAAACAGAAATCACGCTCCAGAATTTTGGGGAATATTTTGTTTACCGAATGCGCAATCTTGAAAAATTAAAATACAAGGGATTTTTTACAGTCTGCGACCCTGGCGAGATGGATTCTGTGATTGCAGTTTACCGCGACGGCGACAATTGGGTGGTTTACGCGATTGGCGGAGCGAACATTATGCGCGTTCCGATTGTCTCATTCGCGATAGAACCGGAATTTACGGGGCGCGTAAAAGCGTTCAGTGATTTTGTTTTTGCAAAAATTGAAAAATTACAGAAGAAGTGAGGATTTTTATAAATAATGACTGTTGAAGAAAAAGAAAAATTGTTCGGCGATGTGGATTCGCTTTTGGAAATTTATAAAAAGCATGACCCGATAAATGCAATCGGAAAATTTACGATTGAAGAAGTAAAGGCAACTACAATCGAAATGCTTGATTTTATCGTAGAAGACAAAATCGAACTTGAAAATTTAAAAAATTGGATGAACACCCACGACTTCTGGGCTTCTCCCGCAAGTGCGCGCTATCACGGAAACGTAAAAGGCGGTCTTGCTGCACACTCTCTGCTTGTTGCAAAACAGGCATTGTCGTATGCAAAAATGCTTGCCGAAAATTTTATGGAGTCCAAAAATGCCGAAAAATTTTCTTTTACGGCGGAAGAAGTTTTGCTTGCCGCAGTTGCGCACGATTTTTGCAAAGCCGGGAGCTATTCGACCGAATCCCGAAAAACCAAGGATTACATGGGAAACTGGACTTACGAAACTTACTACAAAGTTCGCTCGGACTGGAGAAATCTTGGGCATGGGAACGAGAGCGTCCTTTTGCTGCTTGAAAGTATGCCGTCAATCATAAAAAAACGCCACGTAATCGAAGCTGTGAGCCGCCACATGGGATTCAGCGATTTGTCCGACATGGAGCGGATGAACTACTCGAATTTCTTGCAGAATCCGCTGGTGGTTCTTATTCAGATTGCCGACGAAACGGCTGCCCAGTGGTGGGACTTATAATCTTGTAGGCATCGCTTGAAAGTTTCCAGTAATGCCATTTTGATTTTTTGTTGTTTTTTCCTTCTGGATAGGTACAATTTTTTGCACGTTCTTCAAGCATTTCGAGCGTATTTGAAAAACCCGTGTTGTAGGCTGTGGAAATTATCTTGATTTTGTAGTCAACGGGTTTTCCTGCAAGATTGAATTTCTTTTCGCAAGATTCAATGAACGCTTCCAGATACAAAATTTGGTAATCCACGTCCCGAAGTCGTTTTATTCGTTCGTAACGTGAATCCCTTGTGTCATCTTTGCCGTAAAAATTGATTTTTGCGTATTTTTTCTGCATGTTTTCGTCTTTTGCAATAAGCATTTCCATGTGACTCGCAAAAGACGGCTTCATCTGAAAATATCCGATTGAACAAATCAGACTGTCTTTTCCGAGAGTGTACATTATTTCGGTGGTGTTTGCTTCAATTGAATCCTGAAATTCTGAATAACGCATGATTTCTGGAAAAACGATTGCAAGTGCGAATCGTTCGTTCGTGAATCCAGCGCTCTTAAAACGTGATGAACACTCTTTCGTAATTTTTAGCGCATGTTTGTATTCTTTTTTGTGCGTCTCTGCATAGGTTTCGAGTTCTGTCTTTTCACTTGATTTGGCAAAAAGACAGCTCGCCGCGAAAAAGAAAATTATTAAAATCATAGGAATTTTTAAATTTTTCATACGCCCCCCTTTACGCGGCGGATGTCGGCTTAAAACTCAAGTCTATTTTGCATCCGTGTACGAAAGTGTTACGAATTCTTTTTTGTAATAATAATCATCTGTATTTTTATCATATTGCGAAATTAAAGTCGCGTATCCGGTAATTTTTCCTTTTGAATTGAATTTTAAAGGATTTTCCTCAAAAAGATTTGGCCTTGAGCCGTTTTCAAAAGAGAGTTTTTCATAAAAAGACTGTTTCATGGTCGTTGCGTCGCTTTCGAGAATCTTCAGGCTTCCCCGCGAGTTTTCCCGTTCGTAGAGGGCGAGTGTTTTTCGGTCTTTTGAAATCACAACTCCGTAATTGCTGTAATCCTGGCCGTAATCATAATTCTTGAAGACAAAATTGTTGTACCTGTAATCTTCCGAACTGATTGCGATTGAGCCGTCTTCGTAAAAGTTTACGGTCTTTTCGTAATCTTCTTCGCCGTACATATTTTTTTTGAGCGAAAAAGTGAACGCACCGTAGCTAAAATCGCCTGCATCCGTTACGACGCTTTTTACTTTGCCGTCTTCGTAAAATGTGATTGGACTTGAGCTTTTTGTAAAAATCAAATTTGAATCAGAATTAATCATGCACATGTCGTCCGCTATGATTGATTTGATTTGACCGTTCGCATAAAGGTAAATTTCTGTATCTTCTTTTGGATAAACGTTGCCTACCGAAGTCTTGAGTGGATGCGATTCAGAAACAGTGAACGAAATGAGCGCACCGTTTGAGTCAAAATAGATTCTGTTGCGCCCTTTTGCCGTCATTTTGCCTGCCGCAGACTGAAATTCAATATTTTCTTTTAGGCTGAATGACGAAGGAATCCAGTTGTCATAAAAATCAACTGTGCCGAATGCTGCCTGCATGGTTCCGCACGGCGTGTTTATTGTAGATTCTCGGCTGGTAAACGTTTTTATTGCGCCTGATTCATAGAATTCAATTGTGTCATCATCGTAAGAAAGTGTCCCGATTTTTCCTGTGTAGGAACCTTGTTCTGCTGGCGTGATTTTTTGAATCTTTCCGTTTTCAAAAAAATAAACATCTCCCGTGGCTTTTACTGAGCCAATCGGTGTGTTCAGGTCTGTTTTTTCGCGAAGATGCACGTAAGTGATTTTTCCGTTCGTCTGTTTTACGTCTGTTATGCGTGCGTCCGTTCCGTCTGGAAGCGGGATTGCGAATAATGAGGCTTGTGAAAATACAGAAAAAGAAATTAATAGTGTCGCTAATTTTTTCATAATGTTCTCCATAAAAAGTGCTGAAAGTTTTGATTCTAAAACGGTGGTTCGCAAGTGAAAGTCATCGTTTTGCCTGTTGTCGGATGGGTAAAACTTATGAACTTTGCGTGCAGCATGAGTCGTTCACCCTCATCGCAGTGGCCGTAAAGCGTGTCCCCGATAATCGGCACTCCAAAACCGTGTTCGTCTGCGCTCGCAAGCCGTAATTGGTGCGTGCGCCCCGTGTGCGGAATGAATTCCACGCGCGTCACGTTTTTTGTGCTGCCGTCCGGTGCGTGATACCGCTCCACGTTCAGAATCTGCCACTCTGTAACGGCTTTTTTTCCGTTCTGGGCGTCCCAAATCTGGTGCGGGCGGTTTTCTACGTCGAGCCGAAAGTACAGTTCGGTTTCTCCGTGCTGAGCGATTCCTTTTTTTGCAAGAACGCCGTCCAGCAACGCGATATATTTTTTTTGCACTTTGCCTTCTTCAAATTGTCGGCAAAGATTTCTGTGGGCTTCTTTTGTAAACGCGAGGATTAAAAGCCCCGAAGTTTCCATGTCGAGTCTGTGAACGGAAGGCTGCTCAATGCAGTCCGGAAAGAGCGCCTTGACCCGGTTCACGATGCAGTCCTGTTTTTCGGGTCCGCGTCCTGGAACTGAAAGCAAACCGCTCTGCTTATTAACAACAATTATATCTTCATCTCGATACAAAATTTCTATTCCGAGCATTTCCGGAAGAATGATTCCGCATCGCTCGTCGCACGGAGGAATCAATTCAACTTCTTGCGGAAAAGTTTTGCTTTCTGGCGAAAATCTGCATTCTGCCATTGAGAGCGGTGCAAGGTGATTTTTGAACGCATAGTCCAGCAATTTTGGCGCAGAGCAGTCTCCTGTTCCCGTCGGCGGATTTTTGAATTGGTGTGCAGGATGATTTTTTGTGCAGATTTCCTTGAGCGAGCGCAGTTTTCCGTCAGCGCAGTTAAAAAAATAGAGTTCCTGAACTTTTGACAAGGATTCTGCGCACATTGTTTTTAGACGGCCGTTCAAATCATCGTATTCTGGGCCGTATTTTTTTGTTGTAGTTTTTTTATTCTATCTGTAATCTCATGAATTTCGAGGTCATTTTTTTTTAGGGCGGACTCAATTTGCTCGCCGGTTACGATTGAGTCCACAAAAATGAATTTGGTTCGGTTTGTTTCGCCGTTGTTTTGGTCTGTTTTGCGGAAGGCGAGTTTTTTTGCGTTCCCAGAATTTGCTGCCAGCACGACTTCTTCGCCGTCGCGGTTTTTGCAAACCAAAATGCCGAGAGTTACGCCCTGATTTTTGCGTTCTTCGCTTTCTTTTGCGACTTGTAAAAGTTCGATTTTCCCGCACTGGATTTTTTGCAAAAGTTCTATGAGAAATATTTTTGCTTTATCTTCAATAAATGGTGGAAACATTTTGCAAAGTTTACCGTTTTGAGGCGGTATCTGCAAGGTTACGCGGAGCGGCGAAGTGAACTTCCAACAGATTTTTTGTCAACTGTCACTCTCAATAATTGCGAGCGGAAGCGAGCAACAAAACTGCCCTCACGAAACGCGGCTCTGCTTGCCGCCGCGTTTCGCGAACACCTGCAAGCTAGCCCACCAAAGCGCGAGTTTTGGGAAACGCTAAAAGCTCTTTTTTTTGTTCAGAAAATTTTACTTGAGCGTTTCCGAAAACTTGCGGGAAACGCTGGAACAGAGTTTTAACTCTAAAAAATAAATTTTAGCGTTTCCGTGTTTCCTTGTTGACATTTTTTCTCTTATACGCTAGGTTGTGAATCCTAAACGTCAAACGAGGAGGAAAAAACTGTTATGCAAAAAAATAGAACAAAGTTTCTTTCAGCTTTTCTTGCATTCATTTTGTTTTTTTCTTTCCTGCTGAGCGTTTGTGCCTCTTCTCATCATATTGAGCACGAGTGTTCTGGAGAGGATTGTCCTGTCTGTGCGATTGTTCAGATTGCAAACAGCAACATTCACAATCTTCTTTTTAAGACATTTAACGTGGCTCAGGTTCAGAGTTTTCCTCTGAGCTTAATTTCTTTTACATTCGTAACAGTTTTTTTTGTCCTATCAACTCCTGTTACAAAAAAAATCAAACTAAACAATTGAAGTCTTCTCTAATTTTTATTCGGCTCTAAACATTAAAAAGAGTCATTTTTCAATCATCAAAATAATTAGGGAAGGAATCTATGAAAAAAAATCATAAAAAACCGGTTGTGCTCATTACGGGCTATTTGGGCTCTGGAAAAACCACGCTTTTGAACAATCTTTTAAAGCAAGAGACCAGACGCATCGCATTGATTGTAAATGACATGGGAAGCATAAACGTTGACGCGGAAATCCTCAAGAAAGAAGGCTGGAACGTTGCCGAGTGCCCTATGTACGAATTGCAGAACGGCTGCATCTGCTGCACGCTCCGCGATGAATTCATAAAACAGCTGGAAAAGATTTCTGAGATTGATTCGGTAGAAGTTGTTTTTGTTGAAGCTTCGGGCATTAGCGACCCTGGTGCCGTTTCAGCAAGTTTTTTGGCTTACGAAGAAGACAATCCCGACACGAATGTTTACCTCACTTCTGTTGTGACCGTCGTTGATGCGGACAGAATCTACCGTGAGTTTTTGAGCGACCTAAAAAGAATCAAGGAAAATGATGAGACTGTTGATTCGAACAATCTTAGCAATCAGGAAATTTCGACTCTCATTGTTGACCAGATAGAATTCTGCAATTTTATCGTCCTGAACAAATGCGATTTGCTGAGCGAAAGGGAACTTTGCGAGGTGGAGAAACTTGTGCGTGAATTCCAGCCGAAGGCACCGATTTACAGGAGCGTTGACGGAAAAGTCGAGCTTAAAAAAATCGTGACGGAAAAACCTTTTGATTTTGAGCAGATTGATTCTTCGTCAGCGATTCAAAAAGCGATTAATTCGCTTGACGGCACGAAAGGCTGCACTGACGAATACGGAATCACTTCTTTCGTTTACGAGGAAAAGCGTCCGTTCAATCGCGAGCGTTTTTTGAATTTTGTGAACGAGCATTATCCAAAATCTGTGATTCGTGCGAAAGGATATATTTGGTTCTCTGATTCTTCGCAGGACATTCAGCTTTTTGAGCAGGCCGGCAGAAATTCCTCTGTTATGGAAGTTTCTTATTGGGTAGACGCCCTTGAAGACGAGCAGAAGAAAAACATTCTCGAAAACAATCCTGACTTAAAAGAAGCCTGGGACGAAGAATTCGGGGACAGAGAAAATCAGATTGTGTTTATTGGAAAAGGCTTTAACCGAACGAAAATTGAATTGCTGCTCGGAAAATGTCTTGATGAAAAAGCAATTGCCTAAAAGGTAAAAATTATGGGCGTTAGAAAGCTTTAGTTTTTCGAACGCCTTACATTATTTGGAGATGAAAAAATGAAATTGAATAAATTGTTTGTTTTGGCAGGAGTTTTGTTCACTCTTGCATCTGCCGCTGTTTTTGCGAAAGCAAAATCAAATTCTGATGGCGAAAAAATCAAAGTCGTTGCGACAATCTTTCCTGAATATGATTGGGCCAAAGAAATAATCGGGGCAAAGGCGGACAATGTTGAGCTGACTCTTCTTTTGAACAACGGAACCGACTTACATAGCTATTCGCCAAGTTTTGATGACATTGCGAAAGTCTCGAATGCCGACATTTTTATTTATGTTGGCGGTGAAAGCGATGAATGGGTTGATAAAGTTTTGAAAAATGCAAAAAATCCAAAAATCCGCGTAGTGAACCTTCTTGAAACTTTGGGCAATCGTGTAAAAAACGAGGAAGTTGTTGAAGGAATGGAGCATGAGCACGACGATCATGATGAACATGAAGAGCACGACGAACACGACGAGCACGACGAACACGAAGGTCATCATCACGATGAGGAAGAGAAAGACGAGCACGTTTGGCTTTCCCTCAGAAATGCAAAAATCCTCTCTTCTGCGATTTTCGACGCACTTTGCGAGAAAAATCCTAAAGACGCAGCAGCGTACAAGGCAAACCTTGCTTCTTAACGAAAAAAAACTTGACGCATTGGATTCAAAATATTCTGCTGCCGTTAAGAATGGAAGCAAAAATACGCTTTTGTTCGGTGACAGATTCCCGTTCCGCTATCTTGTTGACGATTACGGCTTAAAATATTATGCAGCCTTCGTCGGTTGCTCTGCAGAAAGCGAAGCCAGCTTTAAGACCGTTGTTTTCCTTGCTCAAAAATTGAATGAGCTTGGCTTGAATTATGTTCTTCAAATCGAAAGCAGTGACGGTAAGATTGCAAAAACCGTTATTTCGGCAAGACAAAAAACAAAAAAGCAAAAATCCTGACGATGGATTCAATGCAGGCAACAACGGCAAAGCAAATTAAGAAGGGCGAAACTTATTTAAAAGCGATGGAAAGAAACCTTGAAGTTCTAAAAACCGCTTTGAAGTAAGGGCTGGTCTGAAAAATTAAAATTAGAACATTTTGAAGATATCTGCGAGTTTTAGGTGCTGGAAATATCAGAGCTTAAAACTCGTAGTTTTTTAGACTCAGATAGGATACAGATACTGAAAAACAGGAATAACACTACAATGCCAGCTAGAACGTACTCGGAATGAGCGTTTTTGTCACCCCAATCAAAAGTCGAAATGACTATTTTCTTGTCACCTCGAGCGTAGTCGAGAGGTCTACAAGTCGATAGATTTACCCACTCCGCTATTGTCCGGGACCGGAGATGTCTCGACTTTGCTCGACATGACAGAGTGGAACGCTCGACATGACAGAGTGGAACGCCCGGAATGACAACTTGCAAGTATTCAACGTAGATGAATACCAGCTTTCACTTTTTAGATGCAGATGAACACGGATAGGATACAGATACTGAAAAACAGGAATAACATCGATTCTTCGCGCAGCCGTGGCCCATCACCGTTTATCATCGTTTATCTGCGTTAAAAATCTGCATACCGACTTCTATGGATTTTTACACCGTACTATTGCAAGGGCTTTAATCAACGTATAAACTTTTCGCTATGAAATATTACACAACATTTTCGGTGCGCACTTACGAGTGTGATTCTTACGGTCACGTAAACAATGCGGTTTACCTAAATTATCTTGAATATGGGCGAATGGACTTTCTTCAGCAGATTGGTTTTGACTACAACGGAATCGTAAAAGCTGGCTATGCCATTTATGTTTCGCATATCGATATTCATTACAAAGGCTCAGCCTTTTTTGGCGATACACTCACAATCGAAACGGAGCCTACAAAAACGGGTGCCGTATCTGGCACGATTCATCAGAAAATCTCAAAGCAAGATGGCACAGTCTGTGCCGAGGCCGATGTAACTTGGGCATTCGTAACTTCTGACGGAAAACTGCATCGCATTCCGGATGAATTTATGGTTGACGGTTTGCGGCCGGAATTTGAAGGTGTGAAAAAATGACAATTGATTTAAAAAATCTCGAAAAATGCTACAGAAAGATTTCTGATTCCAATGCAGAGTCAGAAAGCGTACATGCAGTTGATAAAGTTAGCCTTCATATTCCGTCAAACGAAATTTTTGGAATCATCGGAAAGAGCGGTGCCGGAAAATCAACTTTGGTTCGGCTCATAAGCTTGCTCGAAAAACCTGATTCCGGCGAAATTCTTTACGATGGCGTGCGGGTTGACAATCTCAGCAAAAAAGCTCTCATAAGTCAACGTCGAAAAATCGGAATGATTTTCCAGAATTTCAATCTTTTCTCTTCGAGAAATGTCGCTCAGAACGTTGCGTATCCGCTTGAAATTTGCGGAACTCCAAAAAAAGAAATTGAAAAGAGGGTAGAGGAACTTTTGAATCTCGTAGGCCTTTCAGACCGCGCAAAATCGCCCGTAAGCACTTTGAGCGGCGGACAGAAACAGCGCGTTGCGATTGCGCGTGCACTTGCCCCGCGGCCGGACATTCTTTTTTGCGACGAGGCAACGAGCGCGCTTGACCCTCAGACAACGCTTTCAATCCTAAATCTTATCCGCGAGCTTCAGAAAAAAATGAACCTTACGGTCGTAATGATTACCCACCAGATGGAAGTTGTTCGTGATGCCTGCAAGGAAATTGCGGTCGTAAGCGACGGAAAAATCGTGGAAACAGGAAGCGTAGAAAATATTTTTATGAATCCACGCTCTGAAATCACGAAGGATTTTTTGGCAAATATTTCTGTTCAGAAAATCCCGGAAAGTGATTCTGTCGTTCAATGGAGTTCTACCGCCGGAAAGTATGTTTTGCATTTTAACGGTTCCCTTACGGACGCACCTGTTTTGAGCCGGCTTGCAAAAGAGTTTGATGTGGAAATAAACGTTCGTGCGGGCGGAATCCAGTCAATTCAAGGAAAAAAAGTCGGTACGATGCACATTGATATGCTCGGTGCCGACATGGAAATAAAAAAAGCCGTCGCATATCTGAAGACTAACGGAATCGTGGTTGAAACTTTGGAGGCTGATTAATTTATGAATGAACTTGATTTTGTGGAGCTTGAGGAATCCGTTTCGCTTTTTGAGACAATTGCCGATGAAGCTTCGATGCTTTTGCAGCTTATAGGACCGGCTCTCGGCGAGACGCTCATAATGGTGTTTTTTGCAACTCTCATGGCCGTGATTATTGGTTTTCCGGTTGGCGTTCTGCTTTTTGTTACGGGACCGGGCGGGTTTATAAGAATGCCGATTTTGAACCGATTTTTTGGCTGGATAGTTGATGTTTTGCGTTCTTTTCCGTTCGTAATTTTGATGATAGCCATTTTACCGCTGACTCGCTTGATTGTTGGCACTGCGGTCGGAACTGCGGCTACGATTTTGCCACTTTCCCTCGCGGCGGCTCCGTTTGTTGCCCGCGTAATCGAAACCGCGCTGATTGAGATTGACCCTGGCGTAATTACTGCGGCAAAAGCGATGGGGTCTACCAACTGGCAGATTATTTACAAAGTTCTTGTGCCAGAAGTTATGCCTTCGGTTGTTTCTGGAATCACGCTCACGATAATCAATTTGATTGGCTACTCCGCAATGGCTGGAATTCTTGGCGGCGGCGGTCTTGGGCAGCTTGCGATTGCTTACGGCTACAACCGCTTCCGCACTGATGTTATGGTTTCGTCTGTTCTTGTCATAATTGTTCTTGTTGTACTGATTCAGTTTGTAGGAACAAGGCTTAGCACAATGCTTTTGAAGCGACGCTAGTGATTTTGGCAAAAAAAATGTGGTCGATTCGTTTTTGAAT
>NZ_JPUF01000021.1 GCF_014737315.1 Treponema zioleckii
ATAATTTGTCTATTTTTTTGTCCACACAGAATTTCTTACGCCTTGTTCAACGCCAGAATCATTTGATGCTGACGGAATCATGGTTGTCTTTGTGCCTTCAAGCCTGTCGTGCGAAACAAGTTTGAACGACCAAACGATAGGTTTTGCCTTTGATGCGCTTTGCAACGCAGTTTCTCTTGGAAGCTCCGGAAAATATGATGCATTTGATTTTCCAATCTGTTTTATTTCAACGTCCATATAACCGTCTTTTGAAGAAGACTTTACGTTTACAAGAATGTTCATTGTTGCGCCATTCTTAAAAATTACGAAACCTTTTCCGCCTCTGAGAATGATTATTTTGTCGGTGTAAGGCTCTCCGCTCCAAGTTCCTGCAAGAGATTCTATGTCTCGACCTGAAGCCGGTGCCGAAGCTTGAACAGTATTTTCAATTTCATTTTCGCTGTCATGCAAATTTTTCAAAATATCTTCAATGTCATTTTTTGCGCTCGAAAGAATTTTATAATATGAATCATAAGTTTCATTTTTTGAGTGCGTTATTCCGTCGGCTGTGTTCACCGCGTTGAATTTGCAATTCCATACTGTAAGCCCGGTTTCTTCTGAGCGGCCTTCGTCAATCTCCGCATAAAAGGCTATAAGGTTTTTTGAGTCTCCGTTTATTGCTGGTGCCTGTGTCAAGGCTTTTGAAATGTCTGGCCGCTTGTCATTTACGGTTATGTTGTCGATGGATTTTAGCTGGGAATAAAAAATATCCTGGGCCATTTTGAGCATGTTTGCATCCGATGACTGTGAAACAACGCCATAATAGTCCACTTTTATCGGGGTTGCAAAAACACTGGCCGCCATAATGAGAATCAAGGATGTCAGACTGAGCAATTTGAATTTGAATCCTGCTCCAAAAAGTCTGGTCATAATCATTCCTGTTAGAAAACTCCCGAAACATCAAAAGGTTAAAAATGATGTTTTGAAAAGTTATCAGCTTTTTTTAAGACTGTAAACCATGTCGGAAGTCGCGTGACATTTCTCTGTCCAAGTCTCGCTGTTTTATTGTATCGCGCTTATCGAACAGTTTTTTACCTTTACACACGCCCAACGTTATTTTTACGCGTCCTTTTTTAAGGTAGAAATCCAGCGGAATCAGCGTGTATCCTTTTTCTTCAACTTTTCGCTGCAATCGTTTGATTTCATCTTTATGAAGGAGAAGTCTTTTTTTTCTGTCAGGATTATGGTTAAAAAACGAAGAAAATGCATATTCAGAAATATGAAAATTCCTCATCCAAACTTCTCCATTTTGAATTTCGGCAAAAGAATCGGCAAAGGACACATTTCCACCCTTAACAGATTTAACCTCTGTTCCCTGAAGTTCGATGCCGCATTCAATTTTATCTTCGACAAAATAATTAAATCTAGCCTTTTTATTTTGTGCGATTATTTTTACATTTTCAGACATGCTTAAAGTATACGCAGAAAAGCTGATACTGACAAGGCAAGTAATTTAGTGCAGTTCGCGATAAGTTTGTAATGCTGAATCCCTGGCATGCAATTTATTAGCCATAGACTTTTACGGTTTTGTCTGTTATTCTATTTCAATTATGGATAATAATATTTACGCGATTTCATATAAAATGAGAGTGGAGCTTTACCACAGAATTATTCTGATTATTTCAGTCGTTCTAGCGTGTTTTGTGGCGGTTTCGCTTTTTGTCAACTTTGTTGTTTCACCAGTAAAAAATAAGTCGAATTCAATGGCGCCGGATATTCCTGCCGGAAGTTCTGAATTTGTGATTCCGTTTTTACGAACTCCTGACCGCGGTGACGTGGTTTTGATTCAGACGCATGAGCCTCAGAAAAAATCGCTTCCAAAAAAAGTGATAAACGCGTTGTTCATGTTCATTACGGCACAGCATTGGTATCCTTTTGAAGAAAGTCCACGAACGGGCGTGAATCCTGTTATCCGTCGCGTAGTCGGAATGCCTGGCGACACGATTTATCTTGACCGCTATGTGGTTTACATAAAACCGCGTAATCAGGAGCATTTTCTTTCGGAATTTGAGTTTCCGGGGGCAAAGTATAATGTTTCGATTTCAGCTCCGCCTGCTGGATGGGACACGGAACTTGGCGCAAAAGCTAACACGGATAAAATTGTCCTTGGCGAAAATGAATATTATGTTCTCGGAGACAATCGCATGGAAAGTTCGGATTCAAGACTTTGGGGCGTCGTAAATCAGTCTTCTATCCGTGGAAAAGTCGTTATGCTTTATTTTCCGTTCAGTAAAATAAAGATGTTCTAGCAAAAAGTTTGTTTTATGCAGAATTCAGTTTCGCTTTATATTCATATTCCGTTTTGCAAAAAAAAATGTGATTATTGTGATTTTTACAGCATTTCACAAAAAGAAGGAATTGCAGATGATTATATTTCGGCTGTTCTTGCTGAAACCCGCTTCTATGCGAATTTTTATAAAGTTGATTGTTGGAAGACTGTTTATGTTGGGGGCGGCACGCCGAGTCTTATGTCGCCCCGTCAGCTCGAAATGCTGATTTTGGGCATAAAGAACATTGCGCCTTTTGATTCTGACTGCGAGATTACCGTTGAGATGAATCCCGAAAGCGTTTGCGAGAGTTTTATAGATTCCTGCATGAGCGTCGGTGTTAATCGACTTTCTTTAGGAATTCAGGCTCTAGATGACAAGGCTCTTTCTGCGGTTCATAGAATTTGTGATTCAAAGACCGCTCTCAGAGCCCTTGATTTACTTTCGGAAATGTGGAATGGCCGGCTTTCCGTTGATTTTATTGCAGGTTTACCGAATCACACTTATTCGTCTTTTAAAAATCAGTTTGAAAAAATATTTTTATATGAACTTATCGACCATATTTCTTTGTATACTCTGACAATCGAAGAAAATACTCCGTTGGGACATGCCGTTGAAAATTCAAAGATAAAGTTTTCCTACGAAAAAGCTGATAAAATGTGGCTCATTGGCAGAACTTTGCTCGAAAAAAAGGGTTTTAGAAATTATGAGATTTCGAATTTTGCAAAACCTGGACACGAGAGCCGTCACAATACGACTTATTGGAAACTAAAAAATTATATCGGTTGTGGTGCGGGGGCTACAGGAAGTTGGTACGGTGATTATTCCGGAAAATTGTCTTTGCGCTGGACCAATACGTTGTCCTTAAAAAAATATATCGATTTTTGGATTGGCTCTAAAAACGTTTCTGCCATGGAAGAAAAGTCTCTAGATGCAGAAAAACTTCGTTCCGTTGAAAAATTGGATTTTAAGACGCTGGAATTTGAATTTTTAATGATGGGTTTTCGGATGCTTGATGGAGTTTCGTCTCAAGATTTTAAGAGCCGTTTTAAAATGAAACTTGAAGACCGTCTCGGCGTTTCTGGCGGTGTTTTTGCCGAATGGAAAAAAAATCGGCTTGCCACTGTCAAAAAAAATGCTTCGGATACTTTGTATTCTCTGAACCGACGAGGAATTCTGCTTTTGAACAGATTCCTCGAAGAGCTTATTTAATTTCTTTTTTGAGCGGAATCGTGATTATAAAAGCTGAACCGACTCCTTCTTGGGATTTCACGTCAATCTTCCAGCCGTGATTCGTGATTATTGTTTTTACGACGGAAAGCCCGATTCCCATTCCTTCTTCCTGGCGTGAAGCCGTTGCCCTGTAAAAAAGGTCAAAAATCTTTTCAATGTCCTTTTTGGCAATGCCGATTCCAGTATCTTCAACAATTATCTTTATTTCATCATTTTCTTGATTTGCTTTTATGCGAATCGTGTCGTTTTCTTTTGAGTAACGGACCGCGTTCGTAAAAAGATTTTCAAGTACTCGGTTTACCAGAACTTTATCCAGCGGTATTTTTATGCTTGCAGGAAGATTTATTTCTGCAAAAACTTGCCGCTTAAAAAGTCCGCCCGTAGAAATCGAAGTCTGCGCAAATTCGTCAAGAATCGGTTTTAATTCCTGGCATTTTAAGTTTTGCTGCCATTCTGTTTGGTTCAGTTTTACAAAACTAATGAGCGTGTCAATCATTGATTCAAGCTGCTCTGTTTTGGAACTGATAATATTTAGTGTCTTTTTAAATTCTTCCGGATCGCTGCAAAGTCCGTCTGCCATGGCTTCCGTATAACCTTTGATTACAGCTACTGGAGTTCTGAGATCGTGGCTTATTCCCATAATGAACTTAGAGCGTCTTACGGAGTTTTCCTTGATTGTTAGTCGCATTTTGTTAAAATTTTCTGCGAGCATGGTTATTTCGTTGTTCGTCTTGGAATCTTGTTCCTGATCAATTTCAAGGTCAACTTCGCCGTTCGCAATCCTTTTTGTGTTTTCTTCGAGAAGCACTATGGATCTTGAAATGGTCATTGACATATGAATGATGATTGTTATACAGAAGGCCTCGAACGCCACCATAAAAATGACTACGTAATAAATCATTTTCTCGAACGGATCTTTTTTTTCGTGGTCTTGTTCTCGTCGCACGCGAGTTATTACGGAAATCGATTTGTCCGTATCTTCCAAAGAAGGGGATACGTATTGATAGAAGTAATCTTTTCCGGTCTCCTTCATGTAATCAAATAACTCAGATTCTTCAATATGTTTTACGTCACGGAATTCCGGGATGTTTGAAAAAATGATGTTTGTGTGATTTTCCACAAGGATAAACTGCGCGTGCGGAGGAAAAAAATGCATGACATCATCGAGTATCTTTGTGTCGCGTTCCGAAATCGGTAGCTTTGAAATGGCGCGTGCTTGTTTGTAGCCTTTTATAATATAGCGATTGGGCGCTGTCATGTAGTGAACGATTAAAATTGAGAGAAGGCAGAAAATCGGAACTGCTATAACTCCCAATAAAAAAAGTTTGAATTGAGTCCTGATTTTCATGCCATTCCCTCTGAGATTTATGATTGTTTGCTTTTAGATTCTTTGATTAAGTCTTTTTCAAATTTGTAGCCCATTCCAAATTCCGTTTTGATGTATTTTGGATTAGACGGGTCTTCTTCAAGCTTTTTTCTGAGTCGCTGAACGTATACTGCAACAGCTGTTATATCACCAAATTTTGAATTCCAGATTTCACTGTAAATTTTTTCAGGGCTTAGAGTTTCGCCCGCGTGTTTTACTACGTACTCAAGAACTTTGTATTCTTTTGTTGAAAGCGGGATTTTTTCAGATTCTTTTTTTAAAACGCAACTGTTCAGCAAGAGTTTGTACGGACCGAATGCTATAAAATCTTCTGCTGCAGCCGAAATCTCGGAATTTCGTCGTAAGTTTGCATTTACTTTAGCAACGAGAACTCTTGGAGAGAATGGCTTCGTAACGAATTCGTCGGCACCGTTTCCGAGACCCATTATAATGTCCTCATCAGCATCTCGTGCCGAAACTATAATTACTGGTACAGTCTGTGAATATTCGTTTCTGAATTTTTTGAGGAATTCAAAACCGCTCATTCCAGGAAGATTTAAGTCCAGAATAACTAAGTCTGGAGTTCCGTCCGCAAGAGTTTCCAAGGCTTCCTCTGCGCTTCCTGTTTTTACGATTTCTTTTCCATCTTTTTGAAGGTACATTGAGACTAACTCGGACATCTCCGGTACGTCTTCGATAACTAAAATTTTTGCACTCATAAAAAACCTCTATTTAAAGCTATAGAAGGATTATAAAAAACGCAATAAATTTTTATAAATCTAATAAAAAGTTATGAAAATTGAGCCGATAAGATAAAGAGGATTTTACATTTTGAAAAGGAAACTGAAAATTCTATTTCAAAATGGGGAGAAAACTTAGTTATTGACTAGATAACGAATAGAGAGGAAAATATAAGAATGATTTCAGTTACAAGGCTGGATGGAAAAAAGTATTGGATTAATCCGCACATGATTGAAAGCATGGAGGAAACTCCTGATCTTACTATATCTTTGCTGTCTGGAAGGAAAGTTGTTATCAAGGATTCTTCCGATGATGTAATAGAAAAAATCATATCTTACAGAAAAAAAATTGGAATTTCAAAGCAGGAACTGTAATTTTTCTGATTTATAGCCGAATTATTGAAAGTCGGATAAATACAGTAAGATTATACTTGCGTTTTGTCATTTAAATTTTATATTATTGGAACAGTAAAAATAAAAATATTCTGAAAAAGGAGTTTGTTAAATGGATATAGCGTCAATAATCGGTTATGTCGGTGGTGCGGCAATGATCGTCATGTCGGTAATGACATCTGGTGGTACGTTGGGTGGAATTATCGATATTCCGTCTGCTGCGATGACTATTGGTGGTTCTATTTTTGCTTTGTTTATCGTTGCGCCTTTGGGTGACATGTTAAACTTCTTTAAGGTTTACGGAAGAATCTTCAAGACATTCGAATACGGTGAAAAAACTCTTATTCAGAATATGGTTAACTTAAGTGAAAAAGCTCGTCGAGAAGGTATCCTTGCTTTGGAAGAGGGGCTTGATGACCTGGACAACAAGTTTATGAAGGAAGGCCTTCGAATGGTTGTCGACGGTACTGACGGAAATGTAATTCGAACGATTATGGAAAACGAGATGAGTCAGTGTGAGGCTCGTCACATGAAGATGATAAATATCGTCAACCAGTGGGCAGGTTTCGGTCCTGGTTTTGGTATGATGGGTACTGTAGTAGGTTTGATTGGTATGTTGAACAACTTGGAAGATAAAAGTTCCCTCGGTCCTAACATGGCGGTCGCGTTGATTACTACATTGTATGGTTCTATGTTGGCCAACTGGCTCGTAGGACCTGTTGCTCAGAAACTTTTGGGACAGAACTCGCAGGAAATGGCTGTGCAGGAAATGTGTATCGAAGGTGTTCTCTCGATTCAGGCTGGTGATAACCCACGAATCCTTGCTATGAAGCTCCTTACATACATTGACCCTGTAACTCGTAAAGTTATTGAAGCAGATGTTTTGAAGGATTAATAAATAATGGCAAAAAAAGAAAAAAAAGAGCCGGATAAACCGTCAACCGCCTGGCAAGGTACTTATGGTGATATGATTACTTTGATGCTCTGCTTCTTCGTAATGCTTTATGACCCTAATGAGGTTGACACGGCGGCTTTGTCACAGATTCAAGCCTCAATTTCAATTCAAGCGGAATCAATTGAGTCACCGACAACTAGCGGTGGCCAGTCTATGGCTGTTGGTCGTCTTGCTGATTTAGGAAATAATGTAACGAGTATGCCTTCTGTTGATAAGGGACGTTCTCTTGGACAGGTAAAAAAGAAGGCTGTAAGTCTCTTTGCGCCAGAAATCAATTCTGCAAAAATCACGATTTCAAGTGACGAGCGTGGACTTGTTATTTCTCTTGCATCTGAACTCTTGTTCAACGAGGGAAGTGCGGATTTGAATATTGATGAAACTAGAGATATTCTCGTTAAATTGTCGAATTTTTTTCAAGATTCCGAGCTAAAAAACCGAAGATTTAGAATAGAGGGACATACCGACAGTACACCTGTTTCAGGCGATGTTTTTCCATCAAATTGGGAGTTGTCTGCGACTCGTGCAGCAAATGTTCTTCATTATCTTGCGGATTTTGGGGTTGATGAAAATTCTTTCTCAATTGCCGGATATGCGGATACACGACCGATGTTTTCTAACAAAACAAAGGAAGGTCAGGCTTATAACCGTCGAGTAGATATTGTTATTCTCGATGAGGGACATTTTTAATTGTCCTTACTTATAGCTTGATGACGTTGGTAAAAAAAACTGATAAGGAGAAAAAGCATGGCTGCTGAAGATGAGGATTTGATGGGAGATGACGCTGGTGCAGATGCAGCGGCGAATGGTTCTAAGGGTGGAAAGGGATTGGCAATTGCAGGTCTCTTAAAATGGATTGCTCTTGGAATTGGTGCGGTTATCCTTATTGTTACAGTCGTAGTTGTTACGACATTGATTATGAATAATAATAAAAGTGGCAATCAGGGACAGCAGATTTTAAGCGAAGAATATACTGTAAGTCGTGAGGTTCTCGATTGGTATACTTCATTGGGAGCAATTCAGACAAAAACTGATGAAGCCAATCCTGCAACTGTAACAGTTGAAGTTGTTTTCGGATACAAAAAAGATGATAAAGCAACATCAACTGAAATTACGCAGCGAAATGTTGAGTTGAAGGATTTTTTGCGCCGATACTTTACAGAGAAGACTGCTGATGAACTTACGCCTCGTAACGAGGATAAATTGAAGATTGAAATTCGAAATTCGATTAACGATAATATTCTTAGCAGTTCAAAAATAAAAGACGTTCGTTTCTTGAAACTTGATGTAATCAAATTCTAGTTAATTTGGTGTAATTGAGGCAAAACGATTTTCGTAATGCCCGAAGACAGAATCTTGTTTTTGGGCATACGGTTTATTTAATTAACGTTTATTTAATAAGCGTTTATTTGGAAAAAAAGGTGGATTAAGAGACATGAACGAGGTTCTGTCACAGGATGAAATTGACCAGTTGATGCAGGCGATGAACGCCGGTGATTCCGAGGTCGATGAATTTAAACCAGTTAATGACTCGCGAAAGATAAAAATCTATGACTTTAAACGTCCGGATAAGTTCTCAAAGGAACAAATTCGAACGGTTCAGATCATGCATGAGACTTTTGCCCGTCTTACTACAACAAGTCTTTCTGCCCAGCTGCGTTCTCTTGTTCATGTACATGTTGCATCTGTTGATCAGTTGACTTATGAGGAATTCATACGATCGATTCCGACACCTACAACTCTCGCTGTAATCAACATGGATCCATTGAAGGGTAATGCGGTTCTGGAAATTGACCCTGCAATTACTTTTAGTATTATTGACCGATTGTTTGGTGGTACGGGTGCCGGTGCTAAAGTCAGCCGTGATTTGACTGATATTGAGCAATCCGTAATGGAAGGCATCATCGTTCGAATCTTGGCGAATATGCGCGAAGCTTGGACTCAGGTAATTGACTTGCGTCCTCGTCTTGGTCAGATTGAGACTAATCCTCAGTTTGCACAGATTGTACCTCCAACCGAGATGGTTGTCCTCGTAACTTTGGAGACAAAGGTTGGTGAGGAAGAGGGAATGCTTAACTTCTGTATTCCTTACCTTACGATTGAGCCGATTATCTCAAAGCTTTCTTCACAGTTCTGGTTCAGTTCTGTTCGAAGAAGTTCTACAACGCAGTATCTTGGAACGTTGAAAGAAAAACTTTCTGATGTGGATATGGACGTTGTTGCTGAAATTGGAACAATTGATATTCCAATCCGTGATGTTCTTTCTTTGCGGGCTGGTGATATTGTTAGACTCTCAAATACTAGGGTAGGTGATCCGTTAACTCTTAGTGTTGGGAATAAAAAGAAATTTTATTGTCAGCCAGGTATTGTCGGAAAAAAGATGGCGGTGCAGGTTATTGGCAAAATAGAACAGAGTGAAGCAGACAATTTTGAAGAGTTGTCCGTAGAAGGAGATGAATCTTATGAGTGATGGCACAATATCACAAGACGAAATTGACGCTTTGTTGTCAGGAGTTGACATGGGAGGACTTTCTTCTGGCGGTTCTTCCGGCGTTTCTATAGATACAGCTACCCTTGAGAAATTTTCAGGCGGGCTAAAAGATAAATTAACAGCTAACATCAACACGATGACTGGAGCAACTTTTGAAGCTGGTGCCCCTACTGTTGAAGTTTCTGAAAGAGATCAGTTGTTGGCAAAACTTCCGGAGATGGTTGTTTGTGCTGCTGCTGACTTTACTGCTGGCTTGAATGGCGAGCATATCTTCCTTCTTTCTCCTGAATTTGCTCAGAAAGTTGCAAGTCTTGTTAATAAGGAAGAAAATGCAGAATTGGACGATATGTCTCTTTCTGTTGTTGGTGAGCTTATTAATACGCTTTCTGGCTCGGAAGTTACTGATTTAAGTTCCGGCGGAAAATTGCCTGGTCTTACTACAAATCCTGCTGAGGCTCAGCATGTGCCTAAGGCGATGGTAAGAATTCCTCAGGGATCATTTGCTTTGTTTACTTATCCATTCACACTTGATGGAACTGCTTACACTTTGTGGGAGGCTGTTTCTTCTGATGTTGCGAACGGAATGGCTACTGCTCTCGGTGGTGGTGTTCAGCCTGCTGCTGCAAGTGGTACTGGTGCTTTGAATGCTAACGATATGGCGGCTATGGCAAATCTTGCTGGTGGGCAGCCTCAAATGAATAACATGGGTGGTATGGCAATGGGTGGTATGCAACAACCTATGAACCCACAGATGATGGGTGGTATGCCTATGGGCGGAATGCCTATGGGACAGATGGGAATGGGTATGGGAATGAATATTCCTAATGTTCAGAATGTCCAGTATCCAAATCTTCAGGGAGGCCCGACAGCTTCGGAGCAAGAGAATATCGGTCTTATCATGGACGTATACATGGAGATGACCGTAGAGCTCGGACGTACTAAGAAGCAGATTAAGGAAATCCTTGGAATGGGCGAAGGTACTATCATCGAGCTTGATAAGCTTGCCGGTGAGCCAGTGGATATTCTTGTAAATCATAAGCCTATTGCAAAGGGAGAGGTTGTAGTTATTGATGAAAACTTCGGTGTTCGTGTAACTGAAATCCTTTCTCCAATGGAGCGTGTAAACGAACTTCACTAATCCTAGTTGATTTTTAGGTTGGCTTGCATTTTTTGAGGGGATAATAATGCTTGTGCACTAAAAATCATTCAAAAGCCATTCGTCCGTTTGGAGGAGTGGCTTTTTTTTGTAAAAACGGTAGATTTTTAATAAAAGTTTAAAAACTTTGCAAAAATCAGTTTGATAAAACTTTTTTAATTGATATTATCTTAGTATCAAGAATTATTGGGTGGAATGATGTTAAAAAAGTTATTTAAAACTTCTATTTTATTATTCATATTTTTTTCTTTTCCTGTGTTTGCGCAGGGAAATCAGCAGACAGAAAATCAAAATTCTGAAAATCAGACAGAACTAACGGATGATTCCCAAAACAAAATGGAGTCTCCAGCTGATTTTTCAATGGCAGACAGTTTTGACGCTCAAAAAAAATCTACTGGTAAAGATTGGTCTACTGTAAAAGCGTTGGTAGGACTGGTTTTTGTTCTTTTGGTTGTGATTGGTTTAATATACGCTTTTTCTTATTTTGTAAAACGTTCGATAAAACATTCTGATACGGATGACCCGTTTTTGCGGCAAGTTTCAAAAATCACTTTGAGCCCAGGAAAATCTGTTCAAATTGTTACTGTGTTGAATCATGCATATTTAATCGGTGTTTCTGATAATTCAATCAATTTGATTGGTGAAATTGATGACAAGGAATTGGTTGATTCAATGAACTTATATGCGGATAAAAATAATAATGAGAAAAAACCGCGAACTTTTGCAGATGTGCTTGATATTTTCATGCCGCATGGTCCTCGTTCCGGGGACGTGTACGGTTCTAGCTCACGAAATGCAGCCGACATTTTAAAAAGACAGCGTGAACGTTTTAACGGTGAAAATGGGGAGTAGTTATGAAAAAAATATTCAATGATTTCATTCTAAAAGTTTTTCCGAAGATTTTTTTTATAGCTTTTATTTCTGTGGCATGTCTTTTGCCGGCGACTTCTCAAAGTTCAAATTTTCCGTCTGGTTCAACTCAGGGGACGACCGAGATGGATAAAGGGAACGTTCGCTCACCTTCGATTCCAAACATTGATATAAGCATTACGCAACCGCAAACTGGAAATCAAATGGCGTTTTCGGTTCAGCTTTTGCTTTTGTTGACCGTTCTTACGCTTGCTCCAAGTATTTTGATTTTGACGACTTGTTTCTTGCGTTTTTCAATCGTACTTGATTTTATAAAAAGAGCTCTTTCATTGCAGCAAGTTCCGCCGACAGCGGTACTGAACGGAATCGCACTCTTTATGACGATTTTTGTTATGTGGCCAGTGTTTCAGAATGTGTATTCAAATTCTATAAAACCGCTTTCCGACGGGCAGATTTCTATTGAGCAGGCTTACACTAAGGCCGAGGCCCCGCTTAAGGTGTTCATGTACAAGCAGATGGCTGGTGACAAAAGTTATATTGCGACTTTTATGAATATGGCTAAGTTGCCCCGACCGAATACTCTCGATGATGTTCCGATGTATGTAGTTATTCCTGCATACATTTTGCATGAACTTACGGTTGCATTTAAAATAGGCGTGTTTCTTTATATTCCGTTCATTGTAATCGATATGGTTGTTGCCAGCATTTTGATGAGTATGGGTATGATGATGCTTCCGCCTGTCCAAATCTCTATGCCGTTCAAGCTTATGCTTTTTGTTCTTGTTGATGGCTGGGGACTTCTTACGACACAGTTGTTCAGTTCTGTGGTTCACTAGAAATCAAAATATTGCTGTAAAAAAAGGAGATTAAAAATGGATATTGGTCAGATTGTAGGCTTGATGCGTGACGGCGTTTGGCATGTTTTTATTCTTTGTGCGCCAATTTTGGGTGCTGCGCTGATTATTGGTCTTATCGTCGCTATTTTTCAGGCGACAACTTCGATTCAGGAGCAGACTCTTACTTTTTTACCAAAAATGCTCGTGATTCTTGCTGCGATTGCTTTGCTTGGAAACTGGATGTTTGCCGTTATGAGGGATTATGCGGTGAATCTTTTTAATATGATTCCAAGTCTTGCTCAATAACGTTTAGTGGATTTTCTTTGTGATAAATCAGATTGTAGGTAATGCGCCAATTTATTTTCTCGTTGCAGTAAGATGTTTTGCCATGATTATGACGCTTCCATTCTTTTCGATTAGGACTGTTCCTAGAATTGCAAAGGTTGCGCTGGCTGGTTACATGGCATTTATTATCTTTCCGCATGTTGATTTTTCTGCATACATGAAGTATGTGAGTTCCGATGGCTCTTTTACTGTTGAGTATATTCTTCTTTTGATTGGGGAAGGTCTTATTGGTGTGCTATTTGGATTTTATGTGTCGATTATTTTTGGTGCGTTCAGTACAGCTGGTCAGTTTTTTGCTTTTCAGATGGGATTTTCTGCATCTGAGGTTTATGATGCGTTGAGTCAGGTTGAGAATCCTCTTATGGGGCAGTATTTCAATTTGATTGCGATGTTGATTTTTTTGCAGAATCATTGGGCACAAATCTTGTTCACAAAGGCACTTGTTGCAGGATTTGATTCTCTTAACGCGATTTCGTTCATTCAGAATCAAGAAATGATTGTAAAGTTCTTGCTTTCTGGATTGACAAAACTTTTTGCAAGTGCGTTTGTAATTGCTCTTCCTATTATGGGAACTCTCCTTTTAATTTCTGTTGCGATGGGAATTCTTTCAAAGGCAGCTCCGCAAATGAATTTGATGTCGGAAGGATTCCCGATAATGATTCTTACGACTTTCTTTGTTATTACTGCCATTATGCCTCAGTTGTGCGAGTTTTTTATACATTCGTTTGCAAACGGTTTTAAGGCTCTCGAAATTATTTTAGGGAAAATTGCCCTTGCGAAGGGGGGCGTATGAGTTTTGAACAGATTGACTTGCAGTGGTTCGCTGCCGAGGATGAAGGGCGTACCGAAGAGCCTAGTGATTATAAATTAAAAAAAGCCCGTGATGAAGGCCGGTTGGCAAAAAGTCAGGAACTTTGTGCGGCGGTTGTTCTTTTGTTTACAGTCGTAACTCTTGTTATTCTTGCGCCGCAGATTTTTAGGACGCTTGCCGACGTTATGGTTTTCTTTTTTACGCGGTGTACTGAGAACGATTTGTTTCAAAAAAGATTTTTTGGAATCTTCCTTATGCTTCTTGCCAAGCTTGTTCTTCCGATTGCTGGCGTTGGAATTCTTGCAGGCGTAGTTTCGAATATTGCCCAGAACCGTGGTTTTCTTTTTACGACAAAGCCGATTGAACCTCAGTTTTCAAAAATTATTCCGAAGTTTGGTCAATACTTGAAAAAGACAATTTTTTCTTTTGAAGGTGTTTTTAATATCATAAAATCGCTCGTAAAAGTTTTTTTTGTCGGAGTAATCGCTTTTATCATCATTTATTCAAATTTGCCTATAATTCTTCAATTTATAAATGCCGCTGACGTTTTAAATGCTGTTGGAAAAATCGCAAGCACGGCGGCTCTGATTCTTGTTTCCAGTGCGGTGTTGTTTTTGATAATTTCGATTCCGGATTATTTCGTTCAGAAAAAGCAGTTTATTGAAAGTATGAAAATGACGAAACAGGAAGTGAAGCAGGAATATAAAGAGATGGAAGGTGATCCTGAGGTGAAGTCTCATCTTGAGCAGGCTCAGAGGCAGCTTTTGCAGCGGAATATACCTAAGCAGGTAGCAAAAAGTGATGTTGTTATTGCAAACCCTACGCATTTTGCAGTTGCGCTTTTGTATGACCCAAAACTTGCTGATGCCCCTCAGATTATGGCTAAAGGTGCGGATGCGATTGCGCAAAGAATTAAAGCGATTGCTCGCGAAAACGATGTCCCAATTATAGAAAATAAACCTTTGGCTCGTGCACTCTATGCAGAAACCGAAGTGGGTGATATAATACCTAGTGAATATATTAGTGCTATTGTCACGATTTATACACAAATAGATTATCTAAATAAGAAAAAGTAGCTGGTTTGGGTGGAATTGAATGGCTAACCGTTTTGGTAATGTTTTAAAGAATGTTCAGAATCATGCAGTGGCAGTTCTTGCTATTGCTGTCGTGTTGATGTTGCTTGTTCCAGTATCTGGTAAGATATTGGATGTTTTGATGATATGCAATGTGGCTTTTTCCCTTATTGTTCTTCTTTTGGTTTTGTACACCCCGAAAGCCTCTGATTTTTCTTCATTCCCTCGTGTAATTCTTTTTGGAACGATATTTGGTTTGGCACTGAACGTTTGTTCCACCAGATTCATTCTTGGAAACGGATACGTCGGTTTTGACAGTTTTTCTGGTGACATGATAAAAAGTTTTGCCAGCATTGTTGCTGGAAGCGATACCATAATCGGTATGGTAATCTTCGTAATCCTGATTATCATTCAAGTTATCGTAATCACAAAAGGAGCTACGCGTGTTTCTGAGGTTGCAGCCAGATTCGCATTGGATTCTATGAATCCTAAGATGTTTGCTGTTGATGCTGAAGTTAATTCTGGCGCGATAACTGATGAAGAGGCCCGCGAAAAAAAAGCTGCAATTCAGCGCGAAAGCGATTTTTATTCAGCAATGGACGGTTCTTCAAAATTTGTAAGCGGAAACGTTAAGGCTGGAATTTTTATTACGATAATAAATCTTGTTGCAGGCATGATTATTGCTATTCTTCGGCATGATATGGATCCTGGGGCTGCGTTTGAAACGTACACAAAATTGACGATTGGAGACGGTCTTTTGAGTCAGTTGCCGTCTTTATTGCTTTCTTTTGCGACTGGTGTTCTTGTTACTGGAAGTAATTCGACTGAAGTTCTTGGCGAGCAGATTAAAAAACAGTTTACGATCAGTGGTTATGTTTACATGATTGCTGGTGGTGTTCTTGTTTTGATGAGTATTCTCTTCCACGGTTCTATAGGGCTTGTTGCGCTCCTGATTGGAATCGGTGCGTTCAGCCTTTATTTTGGGTATAAAATGTTGCAGAAGCAGGAAAATTCTTTCAAAGAAAAACTTGCTTTAGAGCAGGCTGAGAAAAATAAAAATCAGACAGGCGCTAATCCTGATGATGTAAGTCCTGTTGTTCCGCTTGATGCTCTTTCTCTTGAGCTTGGTTATGCTCTTATACCTCTTGTTGATAAAGAAAAGGGTGCTGAACTTCTTGAACGGGTTTCGCGAATCCGTCGTGAGGAAGCTCTTGATTTGGGCTTGGTTGTTCCAAAAATCCGAATTATTGATAATATGACGCTTGATCCTAATGAATATTGTTTCAAAATTCGTGGAATCGAGGCTGGTCGAAGTAAAATTAAGCCAGGTTACTACATGTGTATGAATACAGGTAGCGTAACGGAGGAATTGAATGGCGAACAGACTTTCGATCCTGCTTTCGGAGTTCCTGCAATTTGGGTTAGCGAAGACCATCGTGGCGATGCTGAGCGTGCAGGTTATGCGGTTGTTGATCCTCCGACGATTATTGCAACTCATTTAACTGAAATTATAAAATCACATGCTGCGGAAATTCTTGGTCGTCAGGAAGTTTCGGCTATCATCAATAAGATTAAGGAAACTAATCCTGTTGTTGTTGATGAAGTGCTTACGACTTACAAATACACTTATGGTGAAATCGAGAAAGTTCTTCAGGGATTGCTTAAAGAGCAAGTTTCGATTCGAAATATTGTTACGATTCTTGAGACTCTTGCAAATTATGGAATGTATCCTCATAACCCTTGGGTTCTTATCGAAAAAGTTCGAGAGGCTCTTGGTCTCCAAATTTGTCTGCAATATGTTGATGCTGATAAAAAACTCAGTGTCATTCAGTTGTCCCAGTCTGCTTCCGAAAAAATCTTGCAGCATAGCGTAAATCCTAACGACGGAGGGCAGCCTTTCGTTGCCTTTGATCCTGTTGACGGCAGGCGCTGGATTGATGCCGTGAGTTCTTCAATTGCAGCTGTTAGGGAGCGAAATTACCTTCCTATTATTCTGTGTGCTTCGGAAGTTAGGTATCTAGTTCATTCTTCTATTGACAGAGAAATGCCTGGTACGGCTGTTATTTCTATAAACGAAGTTATGGCGGCAGGTCATAATATTAATCTTGAAATATTGGGAGAAATAAATGTATAGCGATAGTGTGAACCCAATCCCAATGCCTCGAAATCAAAATGGAATCAGAACTCTCATTGGAAAGTCGGAGGAAGATTGTAGAAATCAGCTTTTTGAAAAATACGGCAATAGTTACGATATACTTAGTCGTCGCCCGATTTTGAAAGGCGGTTTTTTGGGATTTATGCAGAAAGAATACTATGAGGTTTCTTACGTTGTAAATCCAAAACCAATGACTTCGGATGAGTCGTTCGAAAAAAATAAAGAAGAAATCTTAAAGAAAGTTGCGATGTCTGTCTCTAGCACATCTCAGATTGCAAGTTTGAATAAGCAGATTGATGATTTGAAGAAAACGCTTAGTTCAAAACTTGAAGCAATTGAGGCTGCAACTTCTGCTACAGATAAGCATCCTTCGATTCAGAAAATTGAGACGCTTTTGCGCCAAAATGAATTTTCTTTGTCATTCATAAATAATATAACGAGCAGAATGCGGAATGAGTTTGCTTATGAGGAACTTGAGAATTTTGATTTGGTCGAACAAAAGGTGGTAGACTGGATTGGAGAGTCTATAAAAATTTTCCCGCAGGTTCGGAGAAAACTGCCTCATGTTATTGTTCTTGTTGGAACGACTGGCGTTGGTAAGACTACTACGATTGCAAAAATGGCCGGAAAAATCGTAAAAGAAGCCATGAAAAATGAGGAAAAATTGCAAGTTCGCATGATTACGATAGATAATACTCGTGTGGCCGCTGAGGAGCAGTTGCGTCGATTCGGTGATATTATGGGGCTTCCTGTTGATAAAGCTAAAGATGCGAAAGATGTAAAACAGATTTTTGATACTTACAAAGATAATTTGGATGTATTGTTTATCGATACTCCTGGATTCAGTCCTAAGGATTTTGAGAATATTGCTAAAATGCGGGCAATTCTTGATATTCCAGGGTTGCATCCTGATGTTTATCTTGCAGTTGATGCGACAAGAAAGGCTAATGATATACTTGCAACGATGCAGAATTACGCTACGTTCAATTTTGAATCTGTGATTTTGACAAAATGGGACGAGACTAGCGTTTACGGTAATGTTTTAAGTGTTTTGTCGGAGCAAAATAAGCCGATTTCTTACATAACTGATGGTCAGAAGGTTCCGACTAACATCGAACGAGCATCAGTGGTTAAATTTCTAACTCATCTGTATGACTTTAAAATTGATCGAGTGCATATAGAAGATACTTTCCCGGAGGAATAATAATATGGATGATCAAGCTCAAGAACTTCGAGAGATGATGTCTGGTAGTCATAAAACTAGAATTATCGCGATAACAAGTGGTAAAGGTGGTGTAGGTAAAACAAATCTTGCCGTAAATATGGCTATTGCCTATGCCCAGCAGGGAAAAAAAGTTATTCTTATTGATGGCGATTTGGGAATGGCAAATGTCAATGTATTGCTCAATGTTGTTCCTCAGTGGAATCTCATGCAAGTTATAAATAAGCAAAAATCTATGCAAGAGATTGTTACGGATACTGAGTTTGGTATAAAATTTATTGCTGGTGCCAATGGATTTTCTAAAATTGCAAACCTTTCAAAAGATGAACTTGACTATTTTGCAAAGCAATTTGCTTTGTTAGGAAATGCTGATATTATTCTTATTGATACAGGTGCGGGCATTGCGAACAACGTTCTTCAATTTGTTGCTGCAGCTGATGAAGTTTGTGTTGTTACGACTCCTGAGCCAACGGCAATTACTGATGCATACGGAATTATAAAAATTATCACGACCGAGCTTGTTGATCGTGAGACTAATATCAAGTTGCTTGTTAATCGTGTTCACTCTGCTGACGAGGGAAAGCGAATTTCTGAACGAATTATTAATATCGTTGCTCAATTCTTGAATTATAAGGTTGAATATATCGGATTTGTTTATGATGATCCTGTGGTTCAGGCCTCGGTTATACGTCAAAAACCTTTTATGATTGTAAATCCGACATCAAAACCTGCTCAGTGTGTAAAGCATATTGTTGGGCGGATTGAGAAAACTGACTCTGGTAGTACAGAGGGAGTTTCAAATTTTTTAAAGAAATTTTTACGAAAAAAATAAGATTCGGGTATATCTTTCGCTTGAAATGTTGTTGTAAAAAAATGCCAGAATCTTGTAAGTCCTTAAAGGAACACGATTTAACGTATTAACTTTTTAAGGTTGCTTCAAAAAAACAAAAAAATTAGAAGTTTTCTATATAATACAAAAAACTTGACCGAATGTTTTTTTTGCCTTAATCTGTTAATAGGGAGGAGTTAAAAAATGATAAACCCGAAATACATTTGCATCTTTGCCGGAGTCGGGTTTTTTGTCTCTTTTATTATAGGCTTGCTTTCTGGTAACGGTTTTTTACATCCGCTCTTAATCGCTTTGATTTTTGCAATCGTTTTTGCTTTGTTATCCTTGGGAATCCAAATAGTTTATAATAAATTTTTGACTATAGGTGACTCGTATACAGGCAATGTTGGCGGTGATATGAAAACACCGTCTGTTGGTAGTGTTGTAAATATAACAGTTGATGATGATAATTTGCCTGATGAAGAGCAGGCTCCGAAGTTTTATGTTGAGAATAATAGACCGGGGCTTGGCGCCGAAGACCTAACTTCAGAAGCTGTTGATGCTCGTAATAAGCCTAAAAAATTAGAAACCCCGAAAGTTGTTACTGATGTTTCTGAATCGATTTCTGATGTTCCTGTTTCTGAGCCTGTTCAAAATCCATCTCAAATACATGACTCGTCAGGTTTTACTCCGATGAGCGTGACGGATTTGTCAAAGTCAGAAAATGGCGGTGTGGCTGAAGCTGCAACCGTCGCAAGTAATACAAATAATGGAAATGCGAGAGTTGCCACTGGTAGTGCTTCTGACTCGTTAGATGATTTGCCGGATATCGGTGATTTTTCTCCTGGTGCGGTCAAATCGACTTCTGATGTAATTTCGGATGCTTCATTTTCTCCGTCTTCTACTTCCTCTTCATCTAGTGGAAAAGAGCAGAATTCTGAGTTGATGGCACAAGCCATTCGTACCATATTAGCAAACGACAATTAAAAAAAGGTGTGATAGATGGATATTGCTAAGTCGCAAATTATTAACGATGAAATTGAAGATGCACTTTGGAAGGATTTCGAAAAATCGAAATCCCCTGTCCTGCGTGATAAAATAATTCGTAAATATATGCCTCTTGTAAAATATGTGGCAGGAAAGGTTTCTGTAGGGCTTCCTGCTAGCATGGAATTTGATGATTTGGTAGGTTTTGGGCAATTTGGTCTTTTGGATGCTATCAATAAGTATGATTTAAATAAGAAGGTAAAATTTAAGACTTACGCAGTTACTCGAATCCGCGGTGCAATTTTTGATGAGATGCGGCAGTTGGATTGGGTTCCTCGTTCTGTTCGTCAAAAATCACGTGAAATTGAAGATACAATCAGTGAGCTTGAGGCAAAATTGGCACGTCCTGCTACAGATGCTGAAATTGCAAAGGAGATGAATCTTACTGAGGAAGAGTATCAGCATACGGTTATGAAAATTAGCGGAACTAGCGTCCTGTCATTGAATGATGTTTGGTATTCTGGTGATGACAGTGATCATGTTTCCATTGGTGATAGTATAGAGTCTCCTTCAAGCCTTAATCCAGATGTTCAGGTCGAGAAGGAGGAAATAAAAAAAGTTATAATGCAGGCGATAAATGAGCTCCCTGAAAAGGAGAAAATGGTTATTGTCTTGTATTATCATGAAGATTTGACTTTTAAAGAAATTGGACAGGTTTTAGCTGTTTCTGAATCGAGAATTTCTCAACTTCATTCAAATGCTAACTTGCATTTGCGCGCTAAATTGACGAATTTTAGAAAGGGTATTTTTTAGGCTATGGTAACATTAGAATCTATTCGAAAAGATATGTCCGAACTCTTAAAGACTGATAGTGAAATCCGATGTGTTGAAGTTTGTGCTGATACATTGGATGAGGCTCTTTCGGATGCTGCTGTTCAGTTTGATACAAAAGTTTCTAATCTTGAATATGAAGTGGTTGAAAAGGGGTTTGAAGGAATTATGGGGCTTGCCAAACGGCCTTGGACTTTAAAAGTTTATCAGAACCCTGATACTATTATAAAATCCGTCAAGAAAAAGGGCGGGGATATGTTTGGCGACGAAGAAAATATGGTTGATGATAAACCTGTATCAAAAGATGGTGTTTATTATATTCGTCATTTTGATTCGGATATCGCATTGAAAGTTGTGCTTCCTATTGGTGAAGGTTCGCCAGTTTCTCTTGGAAATGTCCTCAATGATTTGAAACGTCCTGATACTTCAAGTTTTGATGAAGAGTTGATTAAAAAACTCATTATTTCTGGAACGAATGGTGAATACGAGATTATTGGCAGATATACGCATATACCTTCTGCTGATGCGATTTTCGTTGTTGATATTGCAAAAGATGAAATGAATGCTACTGCGACTATAACTCCGCCATCTGCTGGTGGTGCTGATATTACACCTGAGCAGATTAAGGCAGCTTTGAAGTCTCAGGGGGTTGTTGCAGGAATCTCAAATGAGAAAATTCAGGCGTTAGTAGATTCTCCAATTTATAATGCGCCTGTTGTTGTTGCTGAGGCAAATCAACCTGTTGATGGCCGAGATGCTTACATTGCTTATAATTTTGAGACAGATCTTTCAAAGATTCGGGCAAAGGAAGCTGCTAACGGTCAGGTTGATTTTAAGGAACTTAACTTAATTCAAAACGTTGTTGAAGGGCAACCTCTCGCGCAAAAAATTCTTGCAGAACGTGGAAAAGCTGGAAAAACTCTCTTTGGTCGTTATTTGGAAGCAAAAAACGGAAAGGATATCAGTTTGCCGTTGGGTAAAAACGTAAAAGTTGATAAAGACGGTTGCACGATTCTTGCTGCTATGAACGGTCAGGTTTTGCTCGTAAATGATAAAATCACAGTTGAGCCTATCATTGAATACGATGGTATTAATATTAAGACTGGAAATGTAACTTTCCTTGGTACAGTAATTGTAAAAGGAAATGTTGAAGACGGATTTAATATTAAAGCTAGCGGAAATATTGAAGTTAGTGGTACCGTTGGAAAAAGTAAACTTGAATCTGATGGTGATATTATTGTTTCTCAGGGTGTTATTGGCCGTGATGAGGGTGAAATTACTTGTGGTGGAACTCTTTGGGCTAAATTTATTCAGAATACAACTGTAAACGCTGGTGAAAATATTATTGTAACAGATTCTATTATGAACAGTAATGTTTCTGCCCAGAAAAAAATTATTCTTCAAGGTAAGCGTGCGCAGATTACTGGTGGGCATTTGTTTGCTACGGAAACAATTGCTGCCAAGAATATCGGTTCGGATGGTGGTGGTACTGAAACTGTACTCGCAGTCGGTTTTGATCCTAAGGCTAAACATCGGCTTGAAGAATTGCAAGAGATGCAAGGTAACAATGTTAAGCTGCTTGATGATTTGGAACTTAATATTGCAACTCTTGAAAATATGAAGAAAATTCGTAAATCACTGCCAAAAGAAAAAGAAGCAAATCTTGAGCACTTGATTCAGCAGAAAAATGAGTTGACGGAAAAGAGTATTGAATACAATGAAGAAATTACAAAAATTCAGGCTCATTTGCGTGAACTTAAAAACGTTGGCAAAGTCTATGCATCAGGAACAGTTTATGCGGGCGTAAAAATTTATGTCCGTGATGAAAAAGAGGAAGTGCGTTCTGATACAAAGAGCGTAACTTTTTATTATGAAGAAGGATTTGTTCGTCGTGGTAAGTATGAACAGCCTTCAATGGATGATGTAAAAGGTCCAGATGGCTATAGCTCCAATTGATTTGCAAACAATGTATTCTCAGATGAATAATGTCGCTAAAACTGTTGCTCATCAACAGCAAGGGGCGCAATTGACTCAGCAGCTTGAGGAAGCGAAAGTTATTCAGCAAAATTTGGAGAAATCGACTGTTGTAAAAAAAGCAGCTGATAATGAGGCAAAAACTTTATCCGTAGATACTAATACTAATCCTAAAAATAGCTATCAAAATCCTCGAAAAAAGAATGGTAAGAATAATGAGGGAGAAGAGAAGCCTAAACAGGATGAATATAGGGAGTCCTATTTAGGTCAGCATATTGATATTACAAGCTGATTATCAATGGTTTTATTATGGTTGCTTTTTTTATTGTAACAATTTTTATAGTCAATATTTCCCTTTGGGTTGTGCTCATTGTAAAATTTAAGCGGCTTTTTTCTACAGATGACATTATTTCTTCTACGCGGGCAGAATTGACTAAGATGCTTGCGGATGTAAATCGAAATACTGATCGAGATTTAATGTTGATGGAAGATAAAATAAAGGAGCTGAAGGCTGTAATTGCTGAAGCTGACCGGCATTTGTCGGTTGCAAAAAAATGAACTTGAGCGTCAGCAACAGGCTGCTGCTTTTGAACAGCGTTTGGTTTCTGGTCGGCCTAATAATTTTGCGATGGGGGAGAACGGTTTTGAGGAAAAGGCTTTTAGGACCTATGAACAAGCAGGAGATGCTTTAGCTGCTGCAAGAACATCGCCATATGATGGTGGTAGGAAAAATCTTAATAGGCCTAATATTATTTCTTCGCCGACAGGAACCACTTTTTCTGTAGAGTCAAAAACTTCCCAATCAGTTGTTAATAGCACTGATGGAAGTATATTGGGGGGGCCTAGAGTTCGTTATGCTGAAAAACCGATTGTTCCTAAAAAATCTTTCGCTGATTCCGTAAAGGATTTGTACCAAAAAGGAAATTCTGTTGAAGAGATTGCTATGATATTGGGGACGTCTACAACTGAAGTTCAGTTTGTAATAGATATGAATTTTTAGATAAAAATTCTGAAAAAGTTGATAAAATTGTCTTTTTTTCTATTGACTTTTTTTTTATGAGTCCGATATAGTATTAATCACTTCGCCGCTGTAGCTCAGTTGGTAGAGCAATGGACTGAAAATCCATGTGTCGTTGGTCCGATTCCAACCGGTGGCAAAAGCCAAGGTGTTAAACCTTGGCTTTTTTTATTTTTGCTTAAAATAAAATTTGGAGATAGACATAAAAAAAGGCCAGACTTGTATAAGTCCGGCCTTTTTGTTAAGAGTTTTTATCTTACTTTCGTTTCAAGTATTTTACGTCTATCCAATGCAACAGCAGCAATGATGATAAGACCTTTGAATACGAACTGTAAGTTTGTATCAATGTGAAGGAATGTGAGACAATATGTAAGGCTAGTGAAGATGATTACACCGATTGCCGCACCACCAATTTTACCGATACCACCATTGAATGAAATGCCACCTACGACACATGCTGCGATAGCATCCATTTCGTATCCCTGACCTGTACCAGCACTTGCGTTTGCTCGGAATGCTTCCAAGAATGCTCCGCAACCGTAGAAAATACCTGCCATAATAAATACGCCCATTGTTACCCAGAAAACGCTGATACCACTTACGCTTGCAGCTTCTGCGTTGCCACCGACTGCATACATGTTTTTTCCGAAAATTGTTTTATTCCAAATGAACCATGCAACAATAATCGCGATGATTGCAGGAATAATGAGCTTAGGGAATGTTATGAGTTCTCCGTTTATAACTCCTAATACCCAACGGCCTCCAATCATATCCTTTACGCCAGAGTCAATAGAACCTACAGGTGTTCCTGTTGTTCCAAAGAAGAGAAGTCCGTAAATAATGAGCTGTGAAGCTAGTGTTGAAATGAACGGGTGCATCTTCAATTTTGCTGTAAAAACGCCTGCAAATGCACAGAAGAATGTACAGAAGAAAACTGAAAGGAAAAGTGCCAAAGCCAAACGTGCGCCCATTGGCATTGCTGTAAAATTCCAAGGACCCATATTGAAGAATTTTACGATGTTCGTACCTGGATGAAGAATTAGACCTGTGATTACAGAACCCATTGCAACCATGCGGCCAACGCTCAAATCTGTACCTGCGAGCAAAATCAATCCTGCTACACCGAGTGCGTAGAACATACGAGTTGATGACTGCTCAAGAATCGTAAAGATATTTGGCAATGTAAGGAGGTTTCCTGCATTGATTAAAGGTGCGATGATGATACAAACAATGAAGAATACGAGGATAGCAAGATACAATCCGTTATCAAGGAGAAATTTAGAGAATTTGAAGTTGTTGACATAATTTTTGCAACCTAACTGAAAATCCTCAACAAAATTACTCTTTTCATTGCGCAATGTTCTGTTAATCTGTACATGGTCTGTAAATGCTTGTTTCTTCGCATCTTTACAACGCTCAATAAGTGTTTGCGTCTGATTTTTTGC
This sequence comes from Treponema zioleckii, assembly GCF_014737315.1. Lineage (GTDB taxonomy): Bacteria > Spirochaetota > Spirochaetia > Treponematales > Treponemataceae > Treponema_D > Treponema_D zioleckii. The sequence continues at coordinate 25,034 of NZ_JPUF01000021.1, forward strand.
GTCGAAAAGGGCTGATTTTAATTCGTATTGAGCAGTTTGCTTATCTGCTGGTGTCGTCGCTTTATTGATTCGTTCCTGACCAGTAGCTTTTATCTCTTCTACTTTTTTTGCATATTCGGCTTTGAAATTTGCAATTTTCTCGTTTTCTATTTTATCTACATTTGCAATATAATCTTTTGAGATTTGATTTGCGTATGCTAAGCCTTCTTTTGTAAGTCTTTTATCTTCTGTTGCATTTTTTCTTGCGATTTCTTGTGCTGTTTTAATTTGCTCTTTGTAATCTGCGATTAAGCGTTCTTTCTCAGAAGTTTCAATCATCGGATTGCGTTTTGTTGCGGTTATCGCTTGGTGCAAATCTATAACCTTATTTACACCTAATTCTCGAATCTCTCGCAGGTTATTTAAATATCCCTGCAATTTCTCGTCATCGTACAGAGATTCTAGTTTCTTGTTTTCTGCCATAAATTCCTCCATTTTATGGGACATTTGTTTGCAAGCAAAAAGTGTGTGCTGATTACAGATATTTGTCAGAAAGTCTGAGTAATGCTTCCTGATCGGTATCTTTTGTGTTTACGATGCCTGCAAGTCTGTGGTTTGACATGACCGCAATTCTGTTTGTAATGCCTAAAATTTCAGGCATTTCACTAGAAACAACGATAATTGTTTTTCCAGCTTTTGCCATTTGGATAATCAGCTGATAAATTTCGTACTTTGCACCAACGTCGATACCTCGTGTAGGCTCATCAAGCAAGAAAATATCTGGTTCTCGCTCAATCCATTTTCCGATAATGACTTTCTGCTGATTTCCACCACTCAATGAACTGATAAGTTCATCTGCGGAAACACATTTTGTGTGCATTTTTTTAATCTCTCGGTTAGCTGCATCTCTCATTTTCTTATTTGAGAGCAAGCCGAAAGATTTATATTGTTGGAGATTTGTAATACATGTGTTGAATTCAATTGAAGCCTTACCGAACATACCGTCCAGCTTTCGTTCCTCTGTTACGAGGGCGAAGTTATAATCCATAGCTTCTTTCGGAGTTCGGAAACGGAGTTTTTTTCCATTGAGAATGATTTCTCCGGTTGCAATAGTCCTGATTCCGAAAATTGATTCAAGAAGTTCACTGCGGCCTGCACCTACAAGTCCGTATAAACCAAAAATTTCTCCTTTCTTTACGGTGAAAGAAATATCTTCAAGATGTGGCTCATATTTTGTAGAGAGGTTTCTGATTTCAAGATAGTCATCGCCAGGTTTGTTGTCAACGTCTGGGAATCGTTTGTCAAGCGAACGGCCTACCATCGCTGAAATCAACTCATCCATCTGTGAATTTTTTGTTTCTTTCTGGTAAACCATGTTACCATCGCGCAAAACGGCAACTTCGTCGCAAATTTGGAAAATCTCATCCATTTTGTGAGAAATATATACGAAAGATACACCTTTTTCACGCAAACTTCTTACGATTGAAAAAAGTTTATTGATTTCTGGTTCTGTTAAAGAAGATGTTGGTTCGTCCAAAACAATAATTTTGGCATTGTAAGAAACGGCTTTTGCGATTTCTACCATCTGTCGCTGAGAAACAGACATTTTGCGCATAATTGTATTTGGGTTTACACGCATATTAAGGGTAGCAAAAAGCTTGCTACTTTCTCGGAACATCTTGTTTTCATCGATAATTCCTAGTTTTTTTGGGTAACGGCCCAAAAACAAATTATCCTTAACTGTGCGGTCCAAGCATTGATTCAATTCCTGGTGAACCATTGCTACGCCGTTTTCGAGGGCTTCCTTTGGATTTTTAAAATCTACTGGTTTTCCATCAAGAAAAATTTGTCCTTCATCTTTTGCATAAATTCCGAACAAACATTTCATCATTGTAGATTTTCCAGCTCCGTTCTCTCCCATAAGACCGAGAACATTACCTTTTTTGATTGTTAAATTGATTCCGTTCAGAACTTTATTCTTTGCAAAAGATTTGGAAAGATTTTTAATTTCGAGTAGGTATTGATTCATATATAGACATCCTTCATTAAAAAATGGCCTGTAAAAATCAAAGTTTCTACAGGCCTTCTAATTCAAATTGTTGAATTAGTATTTAAGTTTGTCTGTATAATCACTTCCAGAATTTGTTTTTACCATGTTGATTGCATAAGCATCAAAACTATTCAAGTTTGTGAATTTGTCGAGACAAGAAGCTTCATTCTGTCCGTCACCCTGAACAACTGTAAGATCGAGGTTCAAGAGTGGTGCATAGTACTGCAATGCTGGGAGATATGAAGATGAGAGGAAGTTATCTGCTGAGTTATAAATAGTGAGAATAACTTTTTTTGGAGTTGCATTTGTCTGTGTAACACCTGCATCTCTGTTTCCTGCTGTGTACTGCTGCCAGTTGTTTCCGTTTACAGCAGCGTTCTTAGCGAGTACTGCTTTCTGATCTGCAACGTATTCAACTTCTGCAGAAATCTTGTTTCCATACTGATCTGGTTCAGAAATACCTTTTGTGTAAACATCAGCTCCTGTAAGTCCGTCGAGAAGATTGCGGATTACCTGAAGAGTTGCTGTCGCCTGAGCGTCTGTATTCTGTGAAACTGTTCCTGTGAGTTTTCCAGCACCAATAGCTTCGATTGCATCTGCGTTTGCATCATAACCGAAAATCGGTACTCCCTCAGGATAGTTAGAAGCCTGGAGACATCCCATAGCCATACCATCGTTGTTAGAAACAACCATATCCAATTCGTTTGGATATTTTGTAGCCCAGTTGCTCATTGCATCTGTAGCTGCATTTGCATTCCATGTTGAACCATCAGTTCCTGTCATGAACTTACCTTCAAGCTCTACAACTTTGAGCTCTGTTCCACCTACGTTAACAGAACCCTCTTTTGTGTTGCCTGAATCATAAGAACCATTCCAAGTTCCAAGGGCTTCACGAATACCTTTTGTACGAGCCTGTGAGTCGTTGTGACCTGCATCACCCATACAAAGAACATAACCAAGGACTCCGTCACCGTTACGATCGATTTTTGTTGCATCCTGCTCTGCGAGCCAGTCAACGATAAGTTGTCCCTGAACAGCTCCACCACCTACTGAATCGAAACCTACATAGTAAGTTTTATCGTTCCAGTTCATTGAGTTCATATCAATCGCACCTGTAGTTGGATCAGATGGCTGGCGATTGAAGAATACAAGTGGCTTGCCCTTGTTGCCTGCTGCTGCAACTGAAGCTGCTCCAGAAGAACTGTTGTCCTTTCCTTTGCAACCCATAAATCCAGCTGCGATCATTGCAAGGGCTGAAGCTGTTAATAAAGCTTTTTTCATAAAAGACCTCCTTTTTTATAAACAAAAGCACTTTATAAAATCATACGACACAAATTTCTAATCGTCAAACTTTTTATTAAAAAAAGAAACTATATAAAAATTAGTATATTTTAAGACGTATTTAAAATATGTTTTATTTAATTTTAAATATTCACTTGATTCTTGACCGTTCCGCTTAAAAAAGACTTTATATTTTCTACGGCAATATTCATAAGCCGTTCCCTTGTTTCTTTTGGTGCCCATGCCAAATGTGGTGTTATGATGCAGTTTGGAGCTTTGTAGAGAGGGGAGGTTACGCTCATTGGTTCTTCCGTAATTACATCAGTCGCATATCCTGCAAGCTTTTTTTCTTCAAGAGCCTTACGTACTGCATTTTCATCGGCAATTCCGCCTCTTGCGGTATTTATTATTATTGCTCCTGTTTTCATCATCGAAATTGTTTTTTCATTAATCAGTTTTTCTGTCTCGGCTGTTAACGGTACATGAAAAGTTAAAAAATCTGATTTAGAAAACAATTCTTCTTGAGTTACAGTTTGTTCTTCGCCTGAGAAAGATTTTTGTGAATGTTTGTGCACAAGGACATTCATTCCGAACGCATGTGCGATTTTGGCAACTTTTTGACCAATATTTCCAAATCCATAAATTCCGAGAGTCTTTCCGTAGAGTTCTGTTAGCGGGGAAAGCCAATAACAAAAATCAGGATTTTTAATCCAGTCTCCGTTGTGGACGGAATCAGAATGTTTTTGAACTTGATTTGTAAAATTCATTATAAATGCAAAAACATGTTGTGCGACTGCATCTGTGCTGTATGCAGGAATATTTGTAACCACAATTCCATGTTTTGTTGCGGCTTTTGTGTCGATTACATTGTAACCTGTCGCAAGAACTCCGATATATCTGAGATTTTTGCATTTTTCCATTATTTCGTTTGTAATCGGAACTTTATTCAATAGAATGATTTTTGAATTTCCGATTCGTTCAATGATTTTTTCGGTCGGCGTTCTGTCGTAGAGCGTAAATTCATCAGCAAGACTTTTTATTGGCTCCCATGACAAATCACCAGGATTTAAGGCGTGTCCGTCAAGAACTGTAATTTTCATTTATTCCCCCTTGTCTAAACGTAAAACAAAGATTAAAAAAGCCATTCACCTTAATTCGTGTGGGAAATTAAGGTGAATGGCTTTTGTCTGGAAATTTGTTTTAGCCGAGAAATTAGCCTAAAACTGTAACACCTACAGAAGAAATTGCTGAGTTTATTGAATCCTCGACTCCGCCTACAGACTCATCAAAATCAACCAATACCTGGGATTTATCTGGGTTTGCATTGCAACTCTTTACTCCTGCAACTGCTGAAACAGCAGCATTAACTTTTGCAGCCACATCTGGATCGAACATTCCGTCAACGTATATTTTTTTTTCCATAAGTACGATCTCCATGAAATATATATATATAATTATAAAGTTAAAGATTCGGAATTTCAATATATTCTTTTAATTTCTAAAAAAAGAGTTTAGCTCCATTCATAAAAATTACTGATAATTCACATTTTGGAGTTTTTTTCCGTTTCCTTGTGAATCAAGCAGAGTCTTGCCCAGCTGTCCGCAAGCACCACCGATTTCGCGCCCGCGTCTTGTACGCAATGTTACGTTTATTCCAGCCTGTTCAATTTTCTGCAAGAATGAATGACATTCCGCTGTCGTTGGCTCAGAAAATGGCAACCCTGCAACAGGATTCCATGGAATCAAATTGATATGAACATCGAGTCCGCGTGCAAAATTTATCATATTCCTTGCACTTTCTTCGGTCGTGTTTTTATTGTGGAGTAGTGCGGCTTCAAGGGTCACGCGTTTGCCCGTCTTTTTTGCAAAATAATCGATGGCTTTTCGCAAATCTTCCAACGGATTTGTCCGTCCGATAGGCATCAATTGTTCTCTAAAATCCTTGTCCGCGGTAGTCAATGAAACTGCAAGCCTAATGTTCGGCCCGTTATCTGCCAAATCATAGATTCCTTTAATTACGCCGGAAGTTGATAAAGTTATTCTTCTTCCAGAAAGCGCCCGGCCTTCTTTGTCTGTAAGAATTGAAATTGCTTTTCTGACGTTTTCAAGGTTAATCATTGGTTCACCCATTCCCATAAAAACGATATTGTCCAATGGTCCTGCGTGTTTTTCGAGATACAAAAATTGTTCGACGATTTCTCCGGCTTCAAGATTTCTTGCAAGTCCCAAGTGACCTGTTTGACAGAACGCACAGTTCATGGCACAACCAACCTGGCAAGAAACACAGGCGGTTTTTCGGTCTTCTTTGTCTGTCAAAAGTACTGTTTCGACGGCAAGCCCGTCTTTTAGTGTAATTTGAAGTTTTATGGTCCCGTCAGAATCCCTTAGAACTTTCGTAACTGATGAAGAACGTAAAATGGCTTTTTGCTTTAATTCTTCACGAATGGCCATGCTCAAGTTCGTCATTTCATCAAAAGATTCTGCACCTTTTCCAATCCACTGAAAAATCTGTTTTCCACGAAAAGCGGGGCTTAATCCCAACGTCTCTGTTATTTCTGTTGAGTTAAGCCCTGTTAAAGAAATTTTATCACTCATATTCTAAATTACTATATAATAGATAAACTAAAATAATATTAAGGTGCTCGTAAAAATTAATTTTTGTGGGCAAAATCCTTAATTTTATCTTCTGTTGTTTTCTATTTTGTCAAGCATGTCAATGATTGCCTGGCTTCTAAGACCTTGCTTAGAGTATGAGCGCAACAACTCAATTGCTTTATCACGCTGATTTATTTTTAGGTAGCAGTCTGCCAAATCGATGAACAAGCGGTAGTTCTTTGGGTCATTGTGGAGAAGGCTTGTAAGACGGTCGATTGCTTCATCATATTTGCCTTCGCCTTTACAGATAAGTGCCAAACCGAGAGCCGCATAAATATCAAAATCAATGTCCATCGCCTTGTTGTAATATTCGGCAGCGGTTTTGTAGTCTCCTGTATTTCGGTAAGCGTCTCCTGCACGCGTGAGGATGACTTTGTTTTTTGGATCCATTTCGAGAATCTTGTTCCAGTATTCGACTGATCTAAATTGCTGGTTCATTCCACGGTAACAGTCTGCAAGCCCAAAAAGCGCATAGAAATTATTCGGGTCAAGCTGCAAAGCTCTTTCGAAGTAATAAACACCTTTGTCGAAAGTCTTTAATTTTCTGTGACAGTTTCCGATTGATGTTAGAACTCGAATATCGACAGATGACTCGTTGAGTTCAAGCATTTTTGTCCAATAATAAAGAGCATCCTTGAATTCTTTAAAATCGTAATGAAGATGACCAAGACCGATAAGCGCATAGGCGTTTTCGTTTTCCATATCCAAAACTTTTAAGTAAAGCTCTTTTGATTTTTTGAAATCACGAATTTTTCTGTATGCGTCAGCAACTCTTGTCAAAACCGTAATGTTACGATCATCATGAATCAAATACTGCTCCCAAATGTCGATGGCCTTGTGGTATTGATTCATAGCTTTGTAGCAGTCTGCAAGACCGAATAGAGCGTAGTTGTTTCCTGGATGGAAAGTCAGACATTTTGAATAATAAGAAACTGCCTCGTGAAAATGATTCTGTTTTCGTTCACTGTCTCCGAGTCCTACAAGTGCATAATTATTGTTGTCTTCGATTGTAAGAATTTTTCCAAATGCAGCTTTTGCTTCTTCAACAAGATTTTCTTTTAATAACTGATACCCTTGTTTTGAGAGTTCTGAGATTTCACTGGCTATCTTGTTATCTTCAGCTACAATTTCTGAAACTGGTTGAATCGGTAATTCCATTTCGCTGATAAGCTCGTCACTCATTTTTTACCTCACTTTATTATTAAAGAAATTAATTTTGAAAGTTTATCATAAACTCTTTCTGCTTTTACTTTGTCTCTTGCCAAAACATAATATTTTAAAGCTTTTAAACTTTGATTTCGCTTCATATAAACGTCACCAATCCTTGAAAGTCCGTCTGAATATCCTGTCGTAACGAAAATTCGACAAGCTTCATCAATCTTGCCCTGATTAAAAAGAACGTTTCCCTTTCGGTTGAGCAAAGCTTTTTGCTCTGAGGATAAATTGGTAAGAGGTTTTTCCGTGACTTTTATAAAGCCGTTCGGAATGTCGTGCGAGGACAAAGTTTTTTTTAATTCTTCTATATCTTCCAATTTTATTCCTTATTTTTTAACTAAGATAATGCTATCAGATTTTTGTGAAATGTCAAGGTAATTTTTAGATTTCTAAAAACTCAAAACTGAATCTTTATTGTAGAGAAAAATAACTGGTTTATGAAGTTAGTTTTCTCCCGCATTTTTGTAAAAATGTACGATTGAACGTCCGTAAACTCTTTTATCGGCAATTTCAAGTTTGTCAATTGTGTCTGGCAACATGTCCTCTTCTGGAAAATGAATCATTACGCGTCCATTCGGATTCAACAATCCGCGCTCTGAAATTGTTTTTACCAAATCCAGACGGTATTTGTACGGGAACGGCGGGTCCAAAAAAATGTAGTCAAACTTATTTTTGCAACGTTTTAAGAAAAGTTCTACAGCCATAAAATGGCACCCGATTTTTACGTTTAGTTCTTTTTCGGTTACAGAAACGTTCTCGAGAACTGTTTTTACCTTAACCTTGTCTTTTTCGCAAAGTTCTACATTTGAAGAACCTCTGGAAACGGCTTCAATGGCGATTGTACCGCTACCAGAAAATAAGTCTAGCCATGATTTTCCTGTCAAATCTCCGAGAATTGCGAAAACTGATTCCCTCATTCTGTCCATTGCAGGGCGAATTACTCCGTCTGGACATTTTATTACGCGGCCTTTTAATTTTCCGCCTGTAATTCTCATAGAAATCTCCTGTTAAAACATTTGTTGGCTCCAAAAACTTTTCTGGAACCTTCATATATATAGAATAAATTTAAAAATCTGAATCAAAGTTACAATTCAAAATTATTTTTTTTGATTTAGCGACCAATAAATTTCGTCATGCGGAATTTTTATATTTTCTTTTGCATAATCAAATGCATTGCGTCCAGACGAATCTTTTATGGTTATGGACGCACTTTTTGACAAAAGCCAACTGATTGTTTTTGTATGTCTGTTCCAAGCTGCCGCATACATCAAAGCTGTGCGACCTTCGAATGGAATGTCAACGGAGCCGAGCTTTTTGTAAAATTCTTCAAGAACCGCTTCTGAAACTTCTTGCGAAATCGCAAAGATGAATGAATTGCGGACTTCTCTGTTTGTTCGCTCATATTTTTCGAGAAGCAAAGAAACGATTTTTGGATTCTGCAAATAACCGGCGGCTAGCGTTAATGCTGAAATTCCATATTTGTTTTTTATGTAAAAGTCAGCGTTATTTTTTAATAGCAGTTCCGTAACTTTATAATCGTTTTGGTAACGAGCCGCATACATGAGAGCAGACCAGCCGTCGTCATCAAGTGCGTTTATGTTTGCACCGTTTTTTAAAATATTTTCGATTGCAGGAATGTCGCCTTCGAGCACAGCCTTCATAAGAGCTGTTTTCCCGTTCGTAAGTTTTTCAGTTTTTTGTTCCTGTACGGCATCGTCCGCAAGAAGAGTTTGCTTGAAATCGTCATTTTTGGGGGTGGATTGCTTAGTTTCTGCAATCGCTTTTTCGTCTGCTCTCGAAAAGAGATATTCGTCTTTATAAATCGGGAGGATAGGTTTTACATGCTCATATTTTTTTGTGTACGAGTTGTCTTGATAATTTGAAATTGAGCGAATTTCGCCTTGCCTTAAGTCGTCATCGATTTTTGCATATTTTTCTTCAATGGACGGTTCTGAAAGTGTTTTTTCTGATTCTGTCTTAGTCTGCTCGTTTTCTGACGAAGGTGTTAAAACTGAAAAATCAACTTTTTCATCTGAAAGTTGATTTTTGTTTTGTATTTCGTTGTTTGCAGTCTGAATTTCAGAAGTTTTTGGTGCGCTTTCTTCGAGTTTTGTTTTGCTTTCCGATGGCGCACCATCGTTTTTATTAAGCTCTGCAAGTTGAATCGTCTCTTTTTCGCCAAGACTATTTTCTTCTTGCTTTTCGGCCGCGTTTATCGTGTCTTCAGTTTTATTGTTTTGCGCAATGGACTCTGCTTCCGTTGCAAGTATGCTTTGCGTTGTGTTTTTGGTATTTTTTTCGTCATAATCAGATTCTTCTGGCTCTGTTTCTAAAGCAGAACTTGCTTCTGTAGGCGAATCTTCTTCAGCCGTAGGTTCTTCCTGCTTATTCGTTTCTGAAGTTTTTTCTTCCACGGAATTTTCCTCGGTAGAAATAGTTTTTGCATCAGATTCTTCGGCTTGATTTTCCGCCGGAATATTTTCTTCTGATTGAGTTTCTTCTATTTTATTTGGATTTTCCGCATATTTTTCAAGAAGTTTTATTACTTCGGTTGAATTTTTATTTTTTTCCGCATAATCGAATGAGTTTTTCCCATTCGAATCTTTTTGAAGAATCTTGTTTTTCTTCATTTTTGCGAGCAAGGAATTGGTTTTTATTATTTTTTCGATTACGTCAATGTTGCTTTCGTATTGGCAGGCATACATCAGCGGGGTTATGCCATTTTTCATCTTTGTTTTAGTGGAAATACCCGCATTTAAAAGTAATTCAATTATATTTAGGTTTCGATTTGCTTTTAGCGCTGCATGAAGAAGCGTTTCTTGCTCATCTCCGCGAGTGAACTGGGCCATGAACTCATTTGTGCGGAATGCTTTTTTGATTTCTTTTTCAGTTCCTGTTTCGACAATCTTAAAAGCGTTGTATATATTTTCTGCCGCAAAAATCGGAGCGAAAAAAACGCCTGCCAAAAGCAGAATGGTGAGGATATTTTTTAAATGAAAGTCTTTCTTCATAAAAATCATCAGAGTTAAGCACCCCATTTATTACAAAAAGACTGTCGAGCAGCAAAATTGTTGGACAGTCTTTTTGTGTTAAAAACTAGAATGTGAAAAGTTCATCGTCCTGTGTCACATACCAATTCGAAATGATTCTATTTGAAGCAAAGTCATACCAGCTTACAGAACCATCTTTGTTGACCAAAATAAGTTTGTCTCCGCTTTTTGACAGTTTTTCTGGATTTCCAGAGCCCCGTTGCAGAACCTGCTCTTCAACGCTATCCTTTTCGAGATTGTATGCTTTTAAGGAAGTTTTTCCTAGATTTGTGTACACGTATGGCCATGAAGCAAATGTGAACGAATCATACTCCTCTGTGTTTACAGTGTGGAATGTTCTAGTTTTCTTTGTTTTTGTATCGTACGCAAAGAAACTTGTGGTTGCTTCTTCATTTTCTGTATCGGATTTTGTTACGATTCCGAATATTTCTGAAGGCTTTCTTTCTAAGTCGTAACTCAAAGCCGAAACAAGATTTCCTGAAACACTATTTACAGGAACTTTTTCGTTTGATTTGAGGTTCAGGTACAAAAATGGAACTTTTGGTGTTGTTCCACGCGTTTTCGCTATGTATAAATTATTTTCTGACAAAAGTTCTGCATCGTAAAGACTTCCGTTTGAATATACAAGAGTTTTCTTTTTTGAATTCAAATTAAATCTGTATATTTTTGAACTGTCTTCAAGCGCGATAAGATATTCATCAGTGAGTTTGAGACTTTGCAATGGACCTGCGACAGGGTAGAGAGAAGTCTGCTTGCCTGTTTCTGGGTTAAATAAAACAGCTGCCTTTTTCTTGTTTTTTGCCCACAAAATAAGGTTTGTTTTATATGGAATAATATCTGTATAGCCGTCATTTGCTGAGATTTTTTTAGTTTTGTTGTCTGTGTACGAAGTTTCCAAAATTGAATCGTTTGTAAGCAAATAGCAAGTTTCCCCGATGTTTGCAACTGCAAGAATCTTTTTGTATTCATTGTCAGTGGCAGCAAATACAGTCTCGTTAGTAGTGCCATCGGCACAATTAAGTTCGTAAACGTTTCCGTTTGAGGTTCCGATATAAATCATATTTCCTAAAAGAGTTGCGCACGTAATGCTCTCTTTTGAGGCAAGTCCAGTTATGTTTTTTACAAGAACTGGACTTTTGAGTGTCTTTTTTTCTGGATCAGCTTCAATTTTGTAAAGGCGGTAGCCAAGTTTTGCTTCATTTGTGATGTAATACAAAGCGCTGCTTCGTACTGCTCCAATCAAAATTGGTTTTGAAACAGCGTAACTTCCTAGTAGTGTGAGGTTGTTCGGATTTTTTGATTTTTCATCTGGCGTTGCCATGTGAATTCTGAGCATATCGCCGTTTTTGCCTGTTGTTACGCCGGCCAAGTAGTTTGCGTTGTCAAAAAAACAGACTTGTGACTGAATCAAATCTGTGCGAAGTTTTTTAATGCGTTTTCCGGTTTTCAAATTGCTGTAGGTAAGATAACCTTTGTTTTCATCGTTTGGAGTGTAAAACGCAATGCTTTTTTCTGAAGATGCAGTATAAACGAAGTCAATTGCACCTGTGCTGTTTATAAGCACATCCGAAATTTCACCTGTTGCTGTATTTATGAATTTTGTGTCGCTTCCTCTAGTTCCGCAAATCAAGTAAGTTCCTTGGGCGGAAAAAGCCATTGTTGTAACTTCATCACTCAATCGAATTGTATATTTTTTAGTGAGATTTTCCCAATCCAAAATACTTATATGGTAATTTGTAAGGTTGTCGGATTCGTAAATTGCGATTTCAGTACCTGTTGGATTTCTTGCAAGCAGTTTGACTGGAAAAGATGCGAACTGAAAATGTTCTCCTTCCAGCCCAGAAAATTCATTTTTGTCCCATCTGATTACAACTCCGTCTTGGTCAACTGAAAGAATTGATTTATCTTTTGTTTTGTAATTGTTTAATGCTACTATCATTTCCACAGACGAATCATGCTTTTGTGCAGAAATATGAGATTGTGCACAAATCGGAATTGAAAGAAAGAATGATGCAACTAATACTGAAAACACTTTTTTACTTGGATGCATTAAAAACCCCCACAAAATAATTTATGTCGCTGTATAATGCAATCGAAAACAGCAACAAAATAAAAAATATGCCAATACTTTGTATTATAGCACGACTTTTGGAAGAAATCTTAATTTTAAATATAGCTTCGAGAAAAGAAATAAGGACAAGCCAACCGTCCAAAATCGGAATTGGGAGAAGATTCATGATGAATAAGGAAAGGCTTATTAGTGCAAGCAATTGCAAAATTGAGGAAATGCCAGTTCTGAAATTCTCGCTGAACCCAGCTCTGCTTGTTGAGCCAAGCATTGTCGTGATTCTTGCAGGTCCGCCGACGGTTTCGGTGATTTTTACACCCTTAAATAATGTGGCGAATCCTTTAAAAGTAAGAGCGATTGTTTCTTCCGTTTGTTTCGCCGCCTGAACCACTGCTCCAAAAAATCCGTATCGTTTTGCTTCTCGTAAGATTCTTGAAGACGGGTTGTTCTCAACACCCAAAAATCCAGCTCCTGAGTCTTTGTCCATTCCGGAGTGAACGGTGAAAGTTAGTGCTTGCTCGTTCCGATTTACGAGAATCGTCAAGTCTTCGTTTCCTCGTGGCAATATAGCAGCTCTTAAATCGGCAAAATCTTCTATAATAATGTCATTTACTTTTGTAATTTTATCACCGCTTAAAAGTCCTGCTTTTGCGGCTGGCGAATCTGCCAAGTATTCGGGAATCAAAATCTTGTTGTCAGCGGCATAATAAGTGTAGCCGAGCATTGCGACAACCATGTATGCAAAAAAAGCAAAGACAAGGTTTGCAAAAGGACCTGCCAATCCTATAAGTCCTCTGTAAATTGGTTTTGTCCCGTAAAGCGAATCTGAATCAAGAATGACATTTTCTTCTTCTGCATCCTTTTCGCCTTTCATTGCGCAGTAACCACCAACCGGGAAAAGTGAAATCCTCCAGTCCGTACCGCGAAATTCTTTATGGAGCAGTATCGGCCCCATTCCGATTGAAAATGCCTCAACTACAACACCAGCCTTTTTTGCCATAAAAAAATGACCTAGTTCGTGCAGAAAGACAATCACGTTTAGGAGTATAAGCCCATAAATCACGGTGAGAATTGTATTTAAAACTATCATTTTGGTAAAAAACTTCTTGCGTAATCGCGGGCAAGGCTGTCAGTCTCAAAGATATCCTTTAAGTCATAAATTTCTTTTGACCAATCCTTTTCGAGAACCGAGCTGACTGTTTCTGGAATTTGCGTAAATCCAATTTTTCCATCGATAAATGACTGGACGGCAATTTCATTTGCGGCATTGAACGCGATAGGGTAGCAGTTATCGTTTCTTGCAGCGTCGTAAGCGAGTTTTAGCATCGGAAAATCATCCGTTCGAGGTTTTTCAAATGTCAAAGTTCGCTTGCACTCGTTGTTTGTAAAAAGACTGTCGGTTAAATCGAACGGCCGCATAGAATTGCGGTTTATTTTTGGCCAGTCTAAAGCCTGCAAAATAGGATGTTTCATGTCAGGTTCGCTGAACTGCCCGTAAACAATTCCGTCTTTTGTGCGGACTAGCGAATGAATTATGCTTTGGGGATGTACGACAACTTTTATTTGGTCTGCTGAAAGATTAAAAAGTCGTTTTGCCTCGATTACTTCAAGCCCCTTGTTTCCGAGCGTTGCTGAATCTATCGTGATTTTTACGCCCATGTTCCAGGTTGGATGTTTTAATGCATCTGCCACGGTCACGGTTTTTAGTTTTTCTGAATTAAATGTTCTGAAAGGACCGCCGCTCGCAGTGATTATCACGCTGTCAATATTTTCTTTACCGCATTGCTTTATCAAGGTAAAAATTGCGGAATGCTCTGAATCAACTGGAAGAATCCTGCAATTATGTTTTTCTGCCAATTTAAAAATCAGAGGCCCGGCCATTACGACCGACTCTTTGTTTGCGAGGGCCAAATCAATTCCGCTTTCTAGAGCTAATATTGTAGGCATGAGTCCGGCACTGCCTGCGATTCCGTTTACGATTATATCTGGTTTAGTATTGTCGATAAGTTTTTTTATACCGTCAGAGCCATCTTCCGAGGTAAGGAAAAATGGAGCATGGAATTCTGCTGACAATTTTTCAAGTGCTTCTTTTTTTGAATTTGCAGTCAACCCACAAACGCTAAAACGTTCGTTTTCGGAACGTATGATATCAAGCGTGCTTGTTCCAATTGAACCTGTACAACCGAGAACTAATACTTTCTTCATATTCTAAATTATAATTTATTATTTTGCCGTGAACAATAACGTATATGATAAATAGTAAATAGGGGCTGCAAATACGATTGAATCCAATGAATCTAGCATTCCGCCACGTCCTGGAATAAGATGCCCGCTGTCTTTAACACCACTTGACCGCTTAAAAACAGATTCTACCAAATCTCCGATTATAGCTCCCAAAGCGGTTAGCAAGCCTAAAATGACAACTTTTATAATTCCAGACGGAGCGTTTTCACCAAAAATAGAATTGTCGAGCCAAACAAAATGTGCGAAAACTCCGATTGCTACAGAACCTACGAAGCCTCCGCAGAACCCCGCAATACTTTTATTAGGACTTGCTTTTATAAATCCCTTGTTGTTTTTTCCAAAAAGATTTCCGAAAAGCCAAGCCAAAGAGTCGCAGAAAAAAACCATCAAAAGATAAACTGCAAGAATCATTCTTGAGTTTTCAATTATTGTCATTCTTCCAATGAATGCGGTAAAAAATCCGCAATAAAGAATTGTGAATGCAGAAGTAAGAATATTGCTGTTGGAATTTGAAAATTCGGTTGATGTTATGACCTCCCAAGCGAGGCAGACCATAATTGCCCCCATGAAAACGTAATTCATTAATGCTTCATGAAGACCAAAAATTGCATATAACGATGTCATAAGCGTCGTTAAGACTGTCATTGAAATAACTAGGACTTTTGGCTGCAATTTAAATTGCTTACTCAGCATATTGTGCATTTCGTTTGCGGCGAGGGCAGAAACCAAAATAAGCACAATATGAAGTGGAAGATGATTGTATACATTTATGAAGACAAGCCCGACAAATAATGGGACTCCTATTATAAATGTAAAAAGTCTAGGAAGAACCTTGTTCATATTTTTGTATGCTCCTTTGGTTGCAACGGTGTATTATTTTTATAGAAGATTTTTATGAATTTTGTTCTGGCACAGCACCAAAACGTCTTGTTCTGTGCTGAAAATCTTCTATATCTTTGTAAAATTCTTTTTCATCATAATCAGGCCAAAGAGTATCGGAAAAAATGAACTCTGAATAAGCACATTGCCAAAGCATAAAATTACTGAGACGTTTTTCACCGCCAGTACGAATCAACAAATCTACGTCTGGAATATTTGGAATATCCAAAGACTTAGAAATGGTCTCTTCTGTTATATCCTCTGATTTTGTGCCAGAACTGATTAGTTTTTTTACGCCGCGCACAATTTCGTCACGGCTACCATAATTAATGGCAAGAATACAAGTTGTACCTGTAAAATTTTCGGTATCTTTTTTGGCATTTATTATTTCTTTTTGAACATCTTCAGGAAGTCCTGCGAGATTTCCGATATGGTCAATTTTTATGCCATGTTTAATGTAAAAATCAAATTCTGCCCGTAGGTGGCTTCGTATCAAATTCATAAGATAGCCAACTTCTTCTTGGGCTCGTTTCCAATTTTCAGTCGAGAAAGTGTAGAGTGTAATATATTTTATTCCAAGCTCCGCTGCGGCAGCAACAATTTTCTTTGCTGAAGTCAAACCTTGCTTATGTCCCGCTGTTCTTGGAAGCATTCTTTTCTTTGCCCAGCGACCGTTTCCGTCCATAATAATTCCGATATGTTCTGGAAGTCCCTGAGCAATCAATTCGTCTTTTGTCATCTATAAATGTTCTAAGCGAGAATCTCTTTTTCTTTTGCGTCACAAACAGACTGAATGTCAGCAACAAATTTGTCTGTAAGTTTCTGAAGATCATCAGTTTCTTTTTTCAACTGATCCTCTGTAATCTCGCCAGCTTTCTGCTGTTTTTTCAAATCGTCATTTCCGTCGCGACGAACGTTACGGATCGTAGTTTTGTAATTTTCTGCAATACCTTTAGCCTGTTTTACAAGCTCTTTTCGTCGGTCAGCAGTGAGAGCAGGAATCTGAATTCGGATAACTTTTCCATCGTTTGATGGGTTTAATCCTAAGTCAGCAACCTGAATAGCTTTCTCAATTTCAGAGATAAGTGATTTGTCGAATGGAGAGATAACAACAGTGCGGGCTTCTGGAATAGAGATTGTCGCAACCTGATTCAAAGGTGATTTGTCTCCATAATAATCAACACGAACTTTATCAAAAATTGATGCAGACGCACGACCTGTACGGATTGTGTTCATTTCATTTTTGAAGCCTTCAAGGGTTTTTTCCATCTTTGATTTTGCGTCGAAAGCCATAATTTTCTCCTTTTATTTACAGTTTTTAAACAGTAATAAATTAAAAGGGCTGTCTGCAAGAAAGAATCTCAGGAGATTCTGTTCAGACAGCCCCGTTTTTAAGCGATGTTACTTACCAAGCACGAAAAGAATAACTTTCGCGAATGAAAGTTTTGCACCAACAGTCTTTGAAAGTTCTTCGAGTTTTTTCTCTACAGAAACTTTCTCATCATTGATGAATTTCTGGTCAACGAAACAAATCTCATCGAGGAGTTTTGTAACTTTTCCCTGAAGAATACCGTCTTTAACGTTCTGTGGTTTAGATTCCATTTTTGGATCAGCTGCCATCTGAGAAGCGAAGATTTCTCTCTGCTCGTCGATGAAAGACTGTGGAACTTCTTCTTTTCGAACGTATGAAGGTGTGTAAGCTGCAAGGTGGAGACAACATTCATTAGCAAATGCCTTTACTTCATCCTTGTCTGAGCCTTCGATTACAACAACTGAACCAATCTTGTTGTTGAAGTGAACATATGTTGCTGCAGCTGCATTAGCTGGAACTTCAATAAATTCTGCACGGCGAACAGACATGTTCTCGCGGAATTTGATTGCAATTTCATCGATGAGAGCTTTGTGCTCGTCTGTTGCACCAGATTTTCCTGCAGCCATTGTGATTTCTGCTGCTTTCTCTGCAACAGCGCCGAAGTCTGCATTGTTAGAAACAAAGTCTGTTTCACAAGTAACTTCAACAATTGCGATTTTATTGCCGTCTCTTTTTGCAACGATGCGTCCCTCGGCTGTAGCGCGGTCAGAACGTTTTGCCATTGCAGCAAGACCTTTCTCTTTCAAAATTTTCTCAGCTTCTGCCATGTTTCCATCAGCCTGCTGGAGTGCTTTTTTACAATCAAGCATTCCGGCACCTGTAGACTCACGCAAAGCTTTTACGTCAGCAGCTGTAAATGCCATTATAAATCCCCTGAAAATTATTTGTTGAATTTCTCTGCCAAATCTTCGTCATCGTCTTCGTCAGATTCGATGTCTTCTTCTTTGACTTCTGTAGGTGTATAGTTGCTGTAGTCAACGATTTCTTCATCATCTTTCTTTGTAGAAGCATCTGTAACAACATCGTCGTCGTTAAGGCTTTCGATGATTTTCAATCCCTGTTCGTTGTCTGCTTCGATAACTGCGTTAGCAATGATTGAAGTGAAGAGGCTGATAGCACGAATAGCATCATCGTTTCCTGGGATAGGGTAGTCGATTCCCTCTGGGTTACAGTTTGTATCAACAACTGCTACTACAGGGATTCCCATTCTGTGAGCTTCTGCTACTGCAATCTGCTCTTTGTGTGTATCGATAATGAAGATAACTCCTGGAAGCTCTTTCATTTCTTTGATGCCACCGAGGTTCTTCTCAAGTTTAGCTTTTTCTTTCTGGAATTCAGATACTTCTTTCTTTGTAAGATTGTCAAAAGTACCGTCTACTTCCATCTTCTCGATTTTCTTAAGTCTCTGGAGTGATTTTTTGATTGTAGTGAAGTTTGTAAGCATACCACCGAGCCAGCGGTTGTTTACATAATACATTCCACAGCGCTCAGCTTCTTTAGCGATAGCCTGCTGTGCCTGTTTTTTTGTTCCTACGAACAATACAGATTTTCCAGAAGAAACAATCTTGCGAACTGCTTCATAGCTGTCTTTAATAGCAGCGATTGTTTTCTGCAAGTCAATGATATGGATTCCATTGCGCTCTGCGAAGATATACTTCTTCATGCGTGGATCCCAACGTTTTACCTGGTGACCAAAGTGTACACCAGACTCAAGCAAACTTTTCATGGTTACAACTGCCATGAGTTTCTCCTTCACCGGAAAATAAAATTATTTTCCACCGTTCTCTAGTTCTCGTAATCCTGCCAAATAGACTAGGATTCGGAAGATATGCAGAATTCCTAAAGGATTCTGACAAGATTCATCATACAAATGAGTAACCTTGTTCTGTTAAAATATCATATATTTCAAACATAGGCAAGCCGACAACGGTATCAAAATTCCCGATAATTCTCTTTATTAGGGCAGAGCCTTTTTCCTGAATCTTGTAGCCTCCTGCAGCATCCTGCCATTCGTTTGTCGAAAGGTACCATTCAATGTCGCTTTCACTGAGCTTTTTGAATTCAACTTCCGTCCTGCAACTTCTTTGGATTATTTTTTTTGTGCTTGCGTTGGCAACGGCTATTCCTGTGATTACGCTTTGTGTTCGTCCGCTGAATTCTTTTAAGAATGTTCTAGCTTCCTGAATGTCTTTTGGTTTGCCGTAAAATTTATTTTCCAACACGATTGCCGTATCCGCTCCTATAACGAATCTTTCTGAAAAATCATAATTTTGAAGAATTGAGTGAACTTTTCTTGATGCAAGAATTTCCGGGACTTTTTCAAGATCTTTTTCTGTGAATGTCTCGTCGCAAAGCGGTTTTTTTACGTCAAATGGAATTTCAAAAAGATTCAGAAGTTGCCTGCGTCGCGGGGATGAAGAGGCGAGTATTATTTTTTCCATAATTTATAATTTGGTATTGAATAAAAAAAGGGATTGCAATTTGTGGTCACAATCCCTTTTAACATTAACAAACTGGATGTCTTGAATGTCTTAATTATTTTGCATCAGAAGTTGATTTTTTTGAATTGTTGCTTCCGCCTGATGACTGCAAAGTCTTTAAGAGTGCAAGAGCACGCTGTCTTACAGGTGTTACGTAGTGGTAATCTGTAGCAATTTTTCCAAGTTCCTGAATCATTGGCTGTTTGTTTTCAACTGTATCGGTAAGTTTCTCGTAAGCGATGATAACTTCCAAAGCCATGCTGCTTGTTGGGTTAAGAACTCGGTTTCTCTTGTTTGCCCAAGCGATTGTGTCTGTTACGTCATCACCATTGTTCATTCCGATGTTTCCCAATGAACGAATTGCAGCTGTCATAACCATTGGTTCGTTGTCTGCAAGAGCGATTTTCATAAGGCTCTGTTTTGCTTCTTCAGACTTTACTTGACCGAGAAGATCACAGGCTTTTGCACGGATATCAGGATAGTTGTTCATGATACGACCGTTTGTTCTTTCCTGTGTTGTAATTCCTTCGCCAGCAAGGTGGTCAAGAGCTGCCATCATGTCTGGTGTTACGTTTCCGCTGTTAACTGCATCTTCAAGGTACTGAAGAGCAACCAGTTTATTGTCACGCTCATCAGAATTTGACAATTCTGTGATTACGACATCCTGAACGCTGCTCAAATAAGTATCTTCTACTGTAGTTTCCTGCTTGTCTGCATTCTGTGCTGTTGCACCGAATGCAATGAAGAATGCACAGAGCGAGCCTGCAACAAATTTTAAAGGTTTCATTTATAATCCTCCTGGATAATCTCGGCTATGCACCGAATTACTTAAAATTATAAAAGATAATCTGCTAAAAAGCAACAAAAAGGATATTTTGCACTGTAAAAAATAAATCCTTTTTTAAGTTCTCCATATTGCGAGTCATAAGTTATGCAAAAATGGAGATTTTGCTCATTTTTTTTAATTTGTCAATCGGCGGAAGGTGCAGTTTCCATATTCCGTCAATTTTATTGAAGTAATAGTAGATTATGTCTGTGTTATCCTGAACTTGAACGGCTTTTATGTAGGAATCCGAAATGTAGCGGATTTCCGTCACTTCGCGTCCGCTCCTTGAAGGGATAAAAACGTACTTGAAATAGTCTTCGAGCGTCCTTAGCTGCAATCCCTTTATCGGAAGCCTTTTCTGGGCTTTTTTCAGGTTTACGCCCTGAGACCAGTATTGTGTTGAAGATGAGTCAACGTATTGAAGCCAAGTTTTGAAGTCCTTGTCTGCCATGACTTTTGCCAGGTCGTCTATGACTGCAAGAACGTTTGTCTTGTCTTTTTTAAAGTCGTCTTTTGAGACCTGAACGTCGCCGACCGAGCGTGCGTATTCATCTTCTTCGTTTTTTTCGTCGCTGGCAGGTGGTTCTTCCTGCACTTTAGGTTCTTCTTTAGGCTTTTCAGGCTCGGCTTTTTCTTTTTTTGCTCTTCGGCCTTCTTTTCTTCCTTTGCGGGAGCTTCTTCTTTTGGCTCTTGTTCCTTTGGAGGTTCAGGCTTGCTTTCTTCGGCAGGTTTTTCCTCTTTTGGTTTAGGCTCTTCTTTAGGAGGCTCTTCTTTCGGAGGTTCTTTTTCTGGTTCAGTTACTGGTGGAGTTTCTTCTTGTTGAGGAGATTCTTCTTGTTCTTCTGGCTGCGGAGTTTCTTCCTTAGAAGGCTCTTCTTTTTGCTTGACTTCCTCTGCAGGAAGTTCTTCTACGTGAGCTGTAGGCGCTGGCTCTTCTTGTACGCTTTGATTTTGTTCCTTGCCGATATTTTGCTGATTGTTGTTTTCGGTTTGAAAATTGGAATTTTCGCCGTCGTCAGTTTTTTTCGCGCATGAAAAAATCAGTAGTGAAGAGGCGAGTAAAAAACAGGTTTTTTAAGTTTCATAGTTTAGATATTATCTTACTTGCGAAGTTCCGTCAAATCTGATAATTTCGACAATTATGGTAGAAGCTATTTTTCCGGGCTCGTTTGATCCGCTTACAAACGGCCATTTGAACATAATTGAGCGGGCCGCTAAGATTTTTGACACTGTTGATGTTGTTATTGCAGTAAATCCTAAGAAAAATTCTTTTTTTACTGTTGAAGAAAGAATTGATTTTATAAAAAAACTCACCGCAGGCTATGAGAATGTTTTTGTTCACACTTGGGATAAGTTGATTGTTGATTATGCAAAGCAGAATGGCAAAAAAGTTATTGTTCGCGGAATCAGGAATCATGTGGATTATGATTATGAATTTGAGCTTTCGATAATGAATCACAGGCTTGCGCCAGATGTTGAGACGATTTTTCTTCCGACGGAGCAGAAATTTTCTATTGTAAAATCGAGTGCGATAAAAGAGCTTGCTTCGTTTGGCGGTGATATTTCGGGGATGGTTCCGGAAATCGTAAAGGACGCCTTGCTTGCGAAGCTGAAAGTTAACCGCTAACGAAAGCGAGCGCACAGAGTTGGCTTAGCCCGCTATGGAAGGGCGGCGGAGCCGTCCCGAAGGGATGAAGCCGAATGGCGGAACCCTGTAACAGCGGTTGCCGAAAGTGAATTGAAGCGCTGTCCGTTTGCGTTTTTGCGAATGCAAGTGGATTCGCTCCAATTCGCTTGGAATTTTTAAATCTGTTTTACTTCCGTGCAGTCTAGGTAGAAATAGTCGAAGGTGAATTTGTCGGTGTAGGCAAAGCGGCCGATGACTTCGATTTCGCTTCCGTCGGCTGGGTATTCACTTCCGGGCGGAAGGATGAACTCGAATCCTGCCTGGCAACATGCCGTGGCGTCGTACTGGATTACCGAGTGCAGCGTGGTTTTTGCCATTTCGTTGTAGTTTGAAAATACTTGCCCCTGAAATTTTACGGTTTTTCCGAGGTAATTTGGGCTTTCGAGAATCATGTTGAAACTTTGCGCGAAAATCATGGTCTGGCTCATTTTTGTAAAATCTACATCGACGGCGTTTTTGTTTTTTTCTTCTGCGACTTCTGAGGATTCTTTTAAGAAGTCGGTTTCTGGGCTAAGAGTTTGTTCCGATTCTGAAAAATCGGCTTCTGGAATGTCAATCTCGTTTGCCGTTGCGATTTCTTCTTGCTTTTCCTGCTTTTTTGTGCAGCTTGCGAATAAAAAAATCGTCGCTAGGGCAAGGAGCGGTTTTTGGATTTTTTTCATGTTCCCACCTTTCATTTTCTTTAATTTAAGTTAAAAATTGCTCCGAATGCAAAACTTAACCCGAATACAATTACATCTACCGCAACAATTGTGGCTCCGACCGGTGTTCCGAAGAGAATCGAAATTATGATTCCGAGGAGTGATGTTAGAACTGAAATTATTGCTGAGATTATCGTAACTTTTTTAAAGTTTTTCGCAAGTCTCATTGCCGACAGTGCCGGAAAAATTACCAGCGCGGAAATTAAAAGTGAGCCAACAAGTTTCATTGCGAGTACGATTATCACTGCGATAAGGCTGGCAATCAGAAAATTAAGTGCGGTTACTTTTACTCCGCATGTTCGTGAAAAATCTTCGTCGAATGTTATTGCGAAAATTTTGTTGTAAAAAATTATGAATGCCGAAACTACGACCACGGAGAGAATTGCCGAAAAAATCACTTCTGTCGTGGTGAGCGTTAAAATCGCTGTTGAGCCGAACAGGGTGGTGCAAACGTCTCCCGAAACGTTTGATGTTTGCGGAAAAATGTTCATTATTAGGTAGCCGAACGCCAGCGAGGCGATTGAAATCATTGCGATTGCGGCGTCGCCCTTGATTTTTACTTTTTTTTCGGTGCACAAAAGGAGTATTGCGCTCAAGAGCGTTACAGGAAGAATTATAATCATTTTGTCGGTAAAACCCGCAACGGTTGCGACTGCCATTGCCCCGAACGCCACGTGCGAAAGTCCGTCGCCGATGAACGAGAATCGCCTTAATACGAGCGTTACGCCAAGCAAAGACGAGCAGAGCGCTATTAGCGTTCCTGCAATGAGTGCGTAGCGCACGAAGGGAAATGTGAAATATAGCGAAAGCTTTTCGAATGCTTCTATCATTTGTTTTCTCCTAGCCTTACGATTTTGTTTGAGTATTTTTTTGCTGCGACCAAATCGTGGGTTATCATCAATATTGAAACGCCTTTTTCGTTAAGATTTTTGATTTCGTCGTAAAATTCTTTGCTTGATTCTGCGTCAAGTGCCGCCACAGGCTCGTCGAGCACGAGAAGGTTTTCTGTTGCGCAGAGCGCGCGGGCAAGGAGAACTCTTTGCTGCTGTCCGCCAGAAAGTTCCTTAAAACTTTGTTTTGCGAACGAATCCATTTTGAGGATTGCGAGTTTTTCGAGTGCGAGATATTTTTCTTTTTTTGAGTAAAACGGACGCAGCCCCATTTTTCCCTGAAATCCCGAAAGCACGATTTCGAGCACGCTTGCTGGAAAGTCTTTTTGAACGTCGGTGCGTTGCGGAAGATATCCTGTTTCTTTTTTTTGATATTCGTCTGTCCAAACGATTTCTCCGCTCACAGGAGGAATCAGCGAGAGTATTGTTCGGAGGAGCGTTGATTTTCCGCTTCCGTTTTCGCCGACTATGCAAACGTAGTCGCCGTGTTCTACCGTAAAATTAATGCCGCTGGCAACGGGCTTGCCATTGTAGCCGACTGATAAATCCTTGCAAATTAACATGTTGAACGTTCCTTTTAGTTTAGGGCTGTTTTTAAGACTTCTAGATTTTTTTTCATTATCACTAGATAAGTTATGCCTTCTTCGAGCTCTTTTTTAGTGATTGACTGCATTGAGTCAAGTGTGAGTATTTTCTGATTTTTTGATTTCGTGTTGGATTTTATTGATTCTGCAATTTTCTTGTCCGAATTTTCGAGCGTGAGAATTGATTTGAGTGAAAGTTCATCGATTTTTAAGGCAAGCTTTATAATTGTCTCAAAACTTGCTTCGCTTTCTGCCGAACAACCTGAAAATGCCGCAAAATAGTCAATTCCGTAATCCTTCATCAGATACATGAACGGAAATCTGTCGCCGAACAGGACTGCGTGATTTTTTGAGGTCCCACAAAGCTGTGCGTATTCGTTGTCAAGTTCGCAAAGTTTTTTTGAGTACGATTCAAGATTTTTTTCGTAAGTTTCTTTGTTGTTCGGGTCAAGCTCGCAAATCTTTTTTGCAATAATTTTGCAGAGAAAGTCTGCGTTTTTGAGCGAAAGCCAAATGTGCTCGTCGAATTCTTTTTCTTCGGTGCAAGATTCTTCCTCGCCCTCAAAATTCTCTTCTTCTTTTGCGAGTGCGCCGAGGGAAGAAAGCAAATTGAGTTGATTCTGATTTTTGTTCACGCTGTTTTTTATGGCGTCTTTTGCCCAGTCATCGCTTTCTCCGCCGGCAAAAATAAATAAATCTGCCTCGGAAACTTTTGCAAGTTCCTCAACGCCAGGCTGAAAACTGTGCGGGTCTGAGCCTTTTGTCATTAAAAAATCAACTTTTATTCCGTTCGAGTCACCGATTATGTTTTTTGTCCAATCGTAGAACGGAAAAGCTGTTGTGACGATTTTTAGTTCTTTTGAATTTTGTGATTCCAGTTTTTTTTGATTGCAAGAAATGCAAAAAATGATTGAAAAAATACTGATTGCCACAAAAACGCTTGCGAAAATCGCATTGATTTTTTTAAATTCATTTTTCATAAAATATCTCCGCAAAATGAATGAATTAGAGAACGAGGTATTTTGGTGATTTTTATTTTATAGAAGAAAATTATGAAAAATTCAGGACGTTATTTTGCTTTTTAATGTGACGGGTTGTTTTTTTTGTAAAGTTTATGAGCGCAAAAATTGCCGGAACTAATGTCCAAATCTCGGCAAGAATTGTTTTTGCCAAAAATCCTGCGTCGGTTTTGATGTTTTCTGATTGGTGTGCCAGAATTACGGCTTCAATAAGCAAACAGACAGCGCATTTGTTAGAGTCGTGTCCTTCGCTCGTGAATTTGTGCTGGCTTTCGAATGAATTTAAGATTAATGAAAAAAGAAAAGAGAAAATCAGGATTGAAAGCAAAAAAATCTTCGTTGATTTTTGTAATGATTTCAAACCGCCCAAAATTCCCCTCCTGTAAAAACTAAAAATCTTATAGCACTATAAAAATATAATGTCAAGTTTACGGCAGAAATTCCGCACAGGTTCGAAATGACGGTTAATGGTTATTCGGTGTACTAGTGAAGCACAACTTTTCAATGAAAACTTGTGGGAAACATGCAGGACTGACTTGTTGCTTTAAGTTTGCTTGCAACGTTCCTTTTTTTTGCAGAAAATTCAACGAATTTTCATTCTTCAAACTAAGTTTTCAGACCTTTGTGCCGATAAAATTTATATCCGTTCTTTTTTTAGGGGGCATAAATGGTTCGAGGATGGTATATCGGTTCAAGCGGAATGAATGCACAGCAGAACCGTCTCGATACAGTTGCAAATAACCTTGCCAACGTTGATACCGCTGGTTACAAGGCTGACACTATTATAAGCAAGTCTTTTCCGGAACTCCTTTTGAGAAGGGGCAACGATGACGGTCGTTACACAGGCGATTTTGGCTCTGCGGATAATGCGCCGATTGTTGGAAAGCTTGGTCTTGGTGTTGAGACGAATGAGAATTTTACTGACTTCAGTCAGGGTTCTTTCCGAATTACTGATGAATCTACGGATTTTGCTCTCGGCGGAAAAGGATTTTTTGCCGTGCAGACTCCAGACGGGGAACGATACACTCGTAATGGAAACTTCCATCTCGGAAAAGAAGGAATCCTTGAGACAAAAGATGGATATCCTGTTCTCGGAGAAAATGGAATAATCCGTTTGAGCGACAAAAAATTCTCTGTAAATGAGGATGGTGTTGTTCTTACAAAAGATGACGAGATTGTTGACCGCATGAAGGTTGTTCGCTTTGACAACGAACGGTATCTCCGAAAGATGGGAAATTCCCTTTGGTCATCTAATAATATTTCGGGCGAGGCTTACATTGCAGAAGGTAATGAACGCCCAAGAATGATGCAGGGCTACATGGAAACAAGCAACGTAAATGTAGTTAACGAAATGGTAAAAATGATTGAAGTTAACCGGGCATATGAGGCGAGCCAAAAAACCGTCCAGAGCGAGGATTCTATGATGAGCACGCTTTGGAATAAAGTTGCGTTGAGCCGCTAGTTTTAACCGATTTTTACGAGGAGATATAAATGGTACGAAGTCTTTGGACAGCAGCAACAGGTATGAACGGTCAGCAGGCAAACCTTGATGCTATTTCTAATAACCTTTCTAACGTCAATACAACAGGATTCAAACAGCAGCGCGCTGAATTTGAGGATTTGATGTATCAGACTGTAAAACTTGCGGGTACTCCTGCAACGGAAGATACAGTTACGCCTGTAGGAATAGAGCAGGGAGCTGGTGCTAAAGTTGCCGCTACTCAGAGAATCTTTACTCAGGGCTCTCTCCAGAACACTGGTGTTGACACGGATATTGCCGTTGTTGGTGACGGATTTTTCCGCGTTCAGCAGTATGACGGAAGCTACGCTTACACACGTGACGGTACATTCAAAATCGATATGAACGGACAGCTCGTAAATTCGAATGGTCTTCGCGTAATGCCAGAAGTCATTATGCCAGAAGGATTTGATATTCACACTTTGGCGATTAGCGATGACGGCCGTGTTTCTGTAAAGATTTTTGGTCAGGATGATCCGATTGACGTTGCTCAGCTTGAATTGTACAGATTTCCGAACAATGCAGGTCTTGAGGCTGCTGGAGACAATCTTTACAAAGTTACGAATGCTTCTGGTCCTGCAATTGCCGGTCGTCCAGGTTTCGAGGGATTTGGTGTGACAAAGCATAAATTCGTTGAGATGTCGAACGTTTCTGTTGTAAACGAAATGGTTCAGATGATTGTTGCTCAAAGAGCTTATGAGTTTAATTCAAAGGCAATTCAGACTTCTGACTCAATGCTTTCGACTGCCGTAAACCTTAAACGATAACCGATAAACGATAGTTTTTAGCAATAAAACAAGAAAGGCTGCCTAACCGATGTTTTGGTGAAAGGCAGCCTTTTTTATTCGAATTTTATTTTTTTTGGATTTTTTAGCGGTGGTCTTCGATTTCGGAGAAAAGTGCCTCGTACAAAGTTGCCATGTCAATATTCACGCGTTTTATGGAGTCGCTCATGCGGCGGGCGAGACACAAAAGCACCCTGTAACCGAGGACAGGTTCTTTTTCACACAATTCAAGGAATTTCTTTCCAGAAATTTTTAATGTTTTGCAATCAGTAACGGCCTTTACAGTTGCTGACCTGGTGTCTTTTCCGATTAATGCGGTTTCGCCAAAGAAAATGTTCATGTCGGAAGAAAGGTTTGCGAGGGCAATCGGGTCGCCGGATGGAGTGTTCCTAAAAATCTGCACTTTGCCGTCGGTGAGAATGTAGAACGAATCTCCCGAATCTCCCTCTTTTATGATTATATCGCCAGTCTTAAATTCGGTGGAAGAAAGTGCGTCGTAAACTTCTTTTAAAATTCTTTTGTCATCGCTGCTGTCAATCTTGAATTTGTTAAAAAGCTCCAGTTTCAGCATTTTTGGAAAAAAATCTTCAAAATCTGTTTTCATATTTTAGTCCTCTTTTTTGCCTTTTACGAAAATAGCTTTTGTGTGTGGCTGTATTATATAATCCGAAGGGGGCGTCAGAAGCGGTTCGTTGCTTTTTAATGTCTTTACCTTTTTTAGATTGTCAACGATTTTTCTCACGTCAGGATTCTTTTGAGCTTCGCGAACAGCGTCTTTTCGCCGCATGTAGAAATTTCCAGTGTTCAGCAGGAGTCCGATTAAAACAGCTCGCGTAACAGAAATTGGTGCAAGGCTCTTTACATAATCCTTGTAGGTTTTTCCGATGAACGATGGCGGAATGTCTTCGATAATAATTCCAGAAACTGCGTCGTAGCCAATAAGCTCCCGGATTACGTTCGAATATCCCATTCCGCTCGATGCCGTGGCAAGAAGACTGTTCTCGTAATCGCTCGTAAGGATTACTTCGTCGCAGTGTGCCATGTTCAAATGGTTTTCGAATTTTGAGTCGCAAAGTTCTGCAGCAACGTAAAGCTTTGGGTTCAGATTTTTCATCGTAAGGACCGCGAGTACTGTTTTTGAGTCCGTTTCGAGTGTTGAATATTTTGCGGTTTTGTCTGAAATAACGAGCGCGCGGTCGGCAGATTTGATTAAAGCGCGTTCGAGGGTTTCTTCATCCGAAAAATCTCCTGAAACGTATTTGGTTTCTTTGAATTTTGGCTGTGCTCTTAATTGCTCAATCTGCTCAGATTCCGCTTCGTTTACGAGAATCAGTTGGTCTGGCGTAATGTCTGGGTTAGAGGCAAGAACGCTCTCAAGGATTTTGTCAAATCCAGGTCTCCATCCGCAAAGTAAAAAGTGTCCGGTCATATTCTTCAATTTTTTTAATCCCCTGTCTTTTTTCATTTGCGCTTCCATAAAAACGGAAGCGATTTTTCCGGTAATCGTGCTAAAAAGCATTATTCCAGAAATCAAAATAATGAAGCTGCAAAGCCTTCCCATCGGCGTTACGACACAAATGTCGTAATAACCTGCCACGAATGCGATTATGAAGTTCCAAAAACTGTCGGCCATCGTGTTCATCGTAATGCCTGCTTCGTATTTGTACGTCAGCTGAATCATAAGGAGCATCAGGCATATAAAAACGATGCTTGCGTAAGTGAGCGGATTTTTTAAAATCTTCAAAACCAGTTTTTTGATTTGTTTTATTCTATTCTTGTTTCTGTTCCGTTTCATAAAAATCCATAAGTCCTATTTTAACTTCCAGAATAGTCATTTTGTCTTTTCAAAAAATGTTTTCTCACTGAAAGAATTCCGAAAATTACAAAGATGTAAAAAAAGGCCCCTAATACACCTCCAAAACTGTCGGCCATCCAGTCAAAAATAGATGCCGTGCGACCAGGAACGAGCGATTGGTGAATCTCGTCGATTATTCCGTAAGCACTTGTAATCAAAGCGGGGAGTGCGAACTGCCTTTTCGCTTTGATGTTGCAGGCGAACGAAACCCAAAATGAAAGCCCTGCGTAGCAAATTAGATGAACGACTTTGTCTGCGTTCCAAAAATCAGGCATGGATTCGATTTTTTCTTGGCTCGAAAGGTACCAGCTTGTAGAAAAAATCATGAGAGATGGAATCCATTTAAGTTAGTTTTTTATTTTTTTTGTGAATGTGGGATTTTTCATTTTGCCCTTTTTGAACTGGATTCTTTTATTGCGTTTTTGTTTGTTTCACGGCGTTTTCTTGCTGTGTCAATCATTTCTTCAAAATGTTCTTCCATGTGTGACAGAGACGGTTGTTCGGGACAGCGGTAAAAATCTTCGTTCACATAAGTCATATTTCCGCTTACGTCCATTAAAAAACCTGAGCCGAGAAGTTCTAGTGCATGTTCTTTGTTGCATATTGGGCAATACGCAATCTTCATCTTTAACTTTTTTGCCATCATCTTACATTATATACGAAAATTTAATTTCTTCAAATTTAATTGAAATTCCTGACAATCGTGCCGAAATTTAAGTTAACTGAGGTTTTTATGAACGAAATAAATTCAATTGGCGGGTTCAGCTCGATTACAAACGGCGAAAGTGCATATCAGTCTGCAAAAATTTCTTCGGAAAAAGGCAAATTTGATGCTTTGCTCTCTGAAATGAACTCTGCTGCAACAGAAAAATCTTCTGTCGGAAAAAATATTTCTTCTAGTCAGGTTGCCCGCGAAGGACGCTTGAATGGTGACTGGACTTCTGGATTTAGCGGTGCGTTCACGTCTGAGGCTGACAAAAAGGCGCTTCCTGTCGGTGCCGCAGCGAATCAGGCAAATCCTCACGTTCAGCCAAAAACTATTGACCGAACTTCAAAATTGTACGAAAAATCTTTGGAATTTGAGTCTTACGTCGTAAAAATGATGCTCAGCCAGATGCGAAAAACTGTCATAAAGGCTGACGGAGAAAGCAATTACGCAAAAAAAATGTACGAAGACATGCTTTATGATGAATATGCCACGATGATGACGAAAAATGCTGGCTTCGGACTTGCGGATCAGGTTTATCTTCAGCTTAGCCAGAATCAGCAGAACTTAAATTCTTAAAATCCTGAAAATATACTATTTTTAAAAAAAGGCTTTTTGAGCGAATAAAATCCTACAAAAAGCCTTTTTTTTTGCCAAAATG
>NZ_JPUF01000022.1 GCF_014737315.1 Treponema zioleckii
ATTTCTTTCCGGGGCTTTTGTGCCTAACGCAAGGAAACGCTGCACGTTTTGTTTGGAGATTTTAGTTCTGCTCGTGCGTTTCCCGCAAGTTTTCGAAAACGCACGAGTTGGCTTTCAGGGTGCAAAGTTCATTTTTAGCGTTTCCAAAAACTCGCGCTCTGGAAAGTTTCTCTGAAGGTGTTCGATATGCAGATTCATTGCTCGCGCGCCGCTCGCAATTTTTGTGAGTTTTTTAGAAAAACAAAAGAATGTCATTCCGAATTTATTTCGGAATCTCGTTTCCCTGAATTCCGTCAGAAAAATCTTAAGGCTCATAAACGTCTGCATAATCGGAGTCGTTGGCTGTATTTCCAGCGATTGTGACGGAAGTTGTTTTTTCAAGAAGGTTTGTCGTATTCATAAAAATTCCGCCCCCACGACCATAGCTTTCGTTTTCTTCGTTTGTTCCGATTGCCTGGTTTCCTGTTATCTGTGTGTTTCCGTTCAGCACGAGTCTTCGCTTGCTTGAGATTCCGCCGCCTTTAAGGGCCGTGTTATTTTTTATGCTTCCGCCGTTTATTGTTACGCTTCCAGCTGTTGTGCCGCCAGCATAAATTCCGCCTCCGCCGTCAAGGTTCGTTCCGCTAAAGTTAATATTTGCTTTATTTCCTTCGATTGAGCCTGCACTCATTGTGAACGAATCGCTTGAACCGCCTAAGCGTATTCCTCCGCCGTCTTTTAAGCAGCCGTTGTAGCCGATTTTTCCGCCGCTCATTTCGATTACGGTAGAAACGTCGGAATCGTAGTCTTGCGTATAAATTCCGCCGCCGTGATTATTCGCATAGTTGTACATTATTCCGCCAGAAAAAGCCGAGTCCTTTGTGGAATCATTCTTGTAGCCTATGTAAATCTTGCCACCCAGTGAAAATATTCCGCCGCCATGAAGGGCTGCCGAATTTCCGTAATTTGCTTCCGTCGCATTTGTTGACTGATTTTTGTCGCCAACAACGGCAGAATCTGCAAAGAACACTTTTCCGTTATTGTTGTAAATTCCGCCGCCGGAACCGCCAACGTTGTGCCCGCCAACACTTGCGATTAGAGCTTTGTTGCCAGTTATTGCACTGCTTCCTAAAAGGTACAGGTTGCCTTCATTAAAAATTCCTCCACCAAAAGCACCGCTTGTAACGTTGTTGCTTACTTCGCAGTCGGTTAGCGTTACGTTTACGCCGCCTGTAATGTTGATTCCGCCACCATTTACGGAGCAAGCCGTTGCGCCTGTGATTTTTATGTTCGAGAAGTTTATTTTGTGCAGGGGCGTTCCCTGTACTGTAACGACTGATTTTGTAGTGTCGCTTGCGGTAATCGTTTTTGTCTGTCCGTCGTAAGATTCTATGTTGAGAATTACAGAGCTTGAAAGTGTTGATAAATCAATCGTTTCGTTCTGCGCCGTTGATAAGTCCGAAAGCAAGCGGATTGTGTATTCTTGTGCGTCGTTCGAGTTTTTTATTGCTTCCACCGCGCTAGTCAGCGAGTCAAAAGGTTCGCTCTCGCTTCCGCTGCTTGAAGAGCTTCCTGCAGAAGAAACAGAGAGCTCTTTTTCTTTGTACGCCACGTTTTGTTCGTATGAGTCGGATGCCAATCCCGCTGCGTCATAAAAATTGTAGTTCACTGAGAAATTCTTTTTTTCTGACCACTTTACGCCGGTTTTTATGTAGAAAAGTCTTCCTCCGCCCACGCAAGAAATTCCGTTCAAGCCGGTCGGAGCTGAGTCTGTGATTGTCCAGCTTTCTCCCGAAGCCGATTCCATTGAGTTTGAATTTGGATTTACCGAAAACTTGTGGAAAGTTGTGCCGTCGCTCACCGTAAAAAGATTTGTGTCCGTCGCAAAAGACGGCGGTGTTTCAACGCATAAAACAAGTTCCTCGCCGTACATTCCCGATTGTGCGTTGTAGATGGGCTGTGGCGGGGAATTGCAGCTTAGGTTCAGCGTATAAATGTCTTCGATTGCGGCCGTGCCTGTTTCTGACTTTCGGCTCAGAGTTATTTTTGGGGAAATGTCTTTTATTTCAAGACTGTCTGGCTCGGTCAGTATGGAAGCAGGGTAGGTCACGGTTATTTTTCTTGCATCCTCGTCAAAATCAATGTCCGCGTTTATGTCTGAATTTGAAAAAGATACGTTTGCCTCAAGTTCCAGATTCTTTGGGTTGTTCACATAAAAGTAGACTGAATAATCTGCGCCCGTTGGAATGTTTTCGTAGCCGGAAGTGCCTTTTGTGTGTTCGCCAGAAAATTCTACTGAGGAAATTTGAGCTGAATATGCATATCGTGGAAAAAAATCTTCGGGATTATTTATCTCGCTGGAACAAGATATAAAAATGAGATGTGCGAAAAACAATACAAAGAGAGAATACTTAGTAAAAAATCTCAACCTTAAACTCCTTAAGGCCAAAAGAGATTTTTACCAAACAAATTTGTATCAGTCTTTGCTTCTAAAAAAGGACGCAGCGTTCTTAAGCAGGCAGAAATTTTCCAAGCCAAAAACTAATTTTGAGTTGCTTGATAAAAATAACTTTTTTGCCTTATAAATAAACGCCAATTTTTTTTTAGAACTTTATACCAATTAAAATGGCAGGCTCAACCGTGCCATTATGCGTATCGATATTATAGCACGTGTTGCATGAAAGTCCAGCAAAAAATCCTTTAAAAAACAAAAATTTTAAAGAAAATCCTGCGTCAATGGCTAAGCCCGTTGAATTCAAATTGAAGCTTGAATATGAGCCGTATGGTGTTGAAAAATCGTAGACAAAATCCCTAAAGACTTGAACTCCGCCGCCGGCATAAAGTCCAAGCAAAAGAAAATTGATTTTTTTCTGCCATTCAAGATTTGCGTAAAAACTCATAAGCTCGCCTGTGAGCGTGTAGGATTTTATTGTTCGTTCAACTGAATTTTCTACTGGCGAATAATCCGCAATAATGCCAAGCCCGAAGTTGCCGAATTTTGTTCGTAGCGGCAAGAACGAGATTTGCGCCGTGAATGAAGGAAAAATATAGGGTTTTCCAAAAAATTCCTCGTACATCATCGCTTCGGTATATTCTTTTCCAATAATCTGGTAGGGAACGGAAAGTCCCAATGCAACGTCAAGGTTAAATTCAAGCCCAAAATCAGAATCCTGTTTTTCTTCGGATTCATGAATTTCTTCTTTTTCACTTTCTTCCGTAGGCTCGCTGGACTCTGGAAGCTCTTTTTCTTCCTGCGGCAATTCTTCTGGAACTTCGTTTGCCTGTTCTTTTTGCGGAAGTTCTTGTGGAACGGGCGGAGAGATTTTTTCTTCCGGGGCGTTAGTGGCTTTTGAAATCTCTTTTTTTAAACTCAGCGTAAGCCCGCTTTTTTTTGCGTAAAGCCCGCCCGGATTTTTTATGATGATTGTAAGCGGCAAACTTTCCAACGGTTCATCGTTTGTCTGCGATTCCAAAAGAATTTTCCACAGCTTTGTAAAGTCAAAATGAACTTTTATGTTCTCGCCGTTTTCCGAAGCCATTTTTACGGAACCGCTCACCGAGACGTTCGTGTTTTCGTCCTCAAAAATAAGATTCACTTCCGAGTTTTTGAGCAAGTTTTTTCCAAAAATGAAAATTGAATCTGATTTTTTGCCGGAAGTTTTTTGAAAAGAAAAATCAGTTTTTTCAAAATCTAAAATTTCTGGCTGAACGGCTTTGTGAATCGTAAAATTCTGCCAGTTGGATTTTTGCTCCATTTGGCCGAGAATGTTGAACAACGAAATTCTGTAGCGGTAAGAGCCTGACTTTAAGGAAAGTTCGCAAGAATTTTGGTTCAGCTTTTTTGTGAGAATCGTGTTGAATTTTTTGGGTGCAATTTCTTCCTGCACTTCTATAAGATAATACCCTATGTTTTGTACGGCACGCCATTCGAGTTTTTGCGTAAAACGAAAATGCCCGTCCTCTTCGTAAAGGGAATAATGCTTTTTTCCTTCGCTTTGCGTTTGTGCAAAAATATTGAAGGCCAAAGAGAGAAACATGCACAAAAAAAGTTTTATTTTCATTCTTCCCCTATAAACCGTAAAGCTCCCCTGTGTCCGAAAGTTTTATGGAATCCAGTGCCGGCAAATCGATTCTGAATTTTGTCCACGGCGACTGGCTCTTTAAAGTTGTTTTGTTCCGCTCGATTTTTTGAACGGCTTCTACTTGCCAGGTAAAAGTTCCGTTCGAAAGCAATTTTAGGTTCGTAAACTTGTAGTTTGTGGAAGTTCCTGTATTTTTGCTTACAATCTTCTTTTTTCCTTTTCGGATTGTGATTATGTAGTACGAAGCATTTTTTACGGGCTTCCAGCTAAAGGAAATTGCCGAAGTTTTTGCAAGTTCGCTTGCCTTAAAGACTTTGCTCGGCTTTGGCAAAACCAAGACCGGCTTTTCTAGGTTCGGGCGTTTTTTTATGGAAAAAGTCTGCTCGGCACTTTTTAAGTCGTATCCGTCGGAAGTTTTTCCTTCGAGCTTCCAAACATAATTTCCGCTTTCAAGCACGTCGGATTTAATTCCGCTTTCCGCATTTTCCACGGTTTTTATGTCCTGAACTTTTCCGTTTGAAAGAACTTTGCCCAATGTAAATACAAGTTTAATATTATTTTCATCTGTTTGCCAGTTAAAATCAAAAGTTCCTGCGTTGTCGTCGAATATTGTTTCGCTTATAGCTTCGCCGTCCAACGGACTTAAAAGTTCGATTTTTCCGAGTTTCCGAATTTCAATCTTGTTTTTTGAAAGTTCTCCAGAAAATCTTGTAGAAAGTTCTGATTCCTCGGAGTTTGCCTGAACCGTCCAAATGTATTTTCCGGTTTTGAACGAAGACAAGTCCAGGTCAAGTTTGTTTCCTTTTACCGAATTATTTTCGAAAAGAGCCTGGTTTGTGTTTTCTTCCTCAAAAATCTTGAATCGGTAGGAATCTGCGTTTTGTATGCTTTCCCACGAAAAATGCACGTTCTCGCCGTCTTGCACGCCGACTTTAATTTCGCCGTCCTGAACGTATTCGTCCATTTTGCTCTTTGGGGCTTTAAAACTTGACTGAACAAAAAAAGTTCTTGCCTCGGAATATTCGGTTTTTCCTTCGTTTTGCGTGCTGATTCTCCAGTAGTAAGTTCCTTCCGAAAGTTTTTCTAAAAGAATGCACGAAGTTGCGCTTTTTGAGATGCTTGGCAGAAGATTTTTAAAATCATCGCTACTTGAGAATTCGACTTTTGTGAGTTTTTTGTCTGTCGCGTTCGTCTTCCAGGAGAACGTAACGTCCTGCAATCTTGCGGATTCGATTTTGTAATTTTCTGGAGGAAAAATCAACTTTTGGCTAAAGCGCTTTGGGGCGAGGGTAAAACTATTGACTTTTGAATCATCGGAAGTTTTTCCGTGAAGGTTTGTGTAGTAAACTTTCCAAAAAAGAGGCGCGTTTTTTTTCTGATATTTTTGGAGCTGTGACAAATCCACGGTGCAATAGTTTTCGCTGGATTTTATTTTGAATTCACGCGTCATAAATTCCGGGTCGCCTGCAAGTTCAAGCGTATATTCTTTCGCGTCGGAAATGTTTTTCCATGAAAAATTCAAAGTTTTGCTTTCGAATGTTTCTATTTGGCTTTTGTTTGGCGGGTAGAGAAGTTTTACGCTGGCAAGACCGTCTTTTTTCTGAATCGAAAATTCACGCACTTCGCTCTCTGTTTTTTCTGAGGCGATATTGTCGGCGTAAAGCGGAACGATTTTCCAGAACCAATTTCCGTCGGGGATTTTAGGCAATATAATAGAAGAATCTTTCACCAAAATTGAATATTCTGGATTCTGCATGTCTTCTTTGCTAGCGATTTTTAAAAGATACGATGAAGCCCATTTTTGTTCTATCCAGGAGAATTTGATTTTTGATTCATCCGAAAAATATTCTGCCTTGTATTTGTTCGCAGGAACCAAAAGCGTAACGGGCGAGGCTTCTACGATATTTATTTTGCTTTGCGCCGCATATTTTGGTCCCGTTTTTTTTGAGTAGATTCGCCAGTACGTGTTTTTGTGCGGAATGATTTTTTGAGTTTCCGAAAGATTTTCTAGGCTGAACGAAGTGACTTCCGTAAAATTCCGGTCATTCGAAAAATCAAGGATAAGGCTGTCGTCCTCCGTCAAATTCTCAACTTTCCATTTGAACAAAACAGAAATGTCCGCGGAGTCGAGCGAGAGAATTTTTTCGTTCGGGAGCGGGGACGAAACGCTTATAAACGGAATTGACGAGACTTTCTGCAAAAAATCCTTATCGCCTTTTTCAAAAAAGACTGAACGTTTTTCGAACAAATCTTCGATTTTGCCGTCCTCGGTTGCTACGAGCGCATGACCGTCAAGAAGATGCACGTTCGTTACGGCGGTTCTTCCGTCAACCGTGGCGGAGAGCGTGGAACCTGCCTCAACGTCAACGAGTGTGCCGCCAATGCGAACTTTTACGGTGGCTGACGAGGCTTTTACGGTCACTCCGCCGCTTGCCACGTCAACAATGAGCTGTCCGTTCTTGGAAAAAATCTGAATGATTGAATTTTCGTAAAGCTCGATTGAGTCCTCGTCGTTTTCTATCATGCGCACAATCGCTTCCGAAAGCTCTGCCGTGCGGATTGTGTCTCCGTTGTACAGCGGCGAGTTTTGCTTTAGGCGGTCCCAAACTTCGCGTTCTATGAATTTTCGTTGCGCATTTTTGTGCTTAAAAGTGATTGCCGCGATTGGTTTTTCGTCTTTTGTCATAACCTTGTTCAGGTCATAAAAAAATAACGCCAGGTTGCAGGCGCTTCCAAGCAGAAAGAACAAAACTATGAGGACGGATTTTATGGTTTCTTTAGCCCTTGATTTTGTATTTCTTTTCTGATTCATTCGGATTTACCTTTGACCAGTCTGGCTGTGCGATTCCAAGCAGTTTTCTCACGTCCGAAAGCGTTTTTGGTCCGTCCATGCCCAGTTCCGGATTGATTTGTGAGTTTTTGAGATTTACAACCGCATACATGTTTATTGGCTCAGTCTTGCCCTTTACGTTTACGGAAGGCATTTTTTCTACGATAACGTAATCCCTGATTAGATTGTACGTGTTTTCAGTAATGAGGATATCCGTGCCGAACGGCTTGTTCAGTGCCTCCGTTCGGGAAGCGAGATTTACGGCATCTCCGATTACCGTGTATTCCATTCGCTCCTTTGAGCCAATCTGACCCGCAATAACAGGGCCTGTGTTGATTCCGCAGCCGATTTTGATTATCGGTTTTTTGTCTCCTCCGCGTCCCTTGTTGAATTCCATGAGAGCCTTACGCATCATCAAAGCCGCCGTTACGCAGCAGAGCGCGTCTTTTTGAACGCTGCCAGAAGATGCCGGTGCGCCCCAAACGCACATAATCGCGTCGCCAATATATTTGTCTACGATTCCGTTCGTTTTGGTCACGCAGCTTACCATTCTAGTCATGTACTGATTCAAAAATTCAACTACTTCCGACGGAGTGAGTTTTTCAGAAATCGCTGTGAACGAGCGAATATCAGAAAAGAATACCGTGACTTCTTTTGTCTCGCCTCCGAGCGTAAGATTTCCTTTTAAGGCCTTTTCTGCAATATCTTTGTTTATGAATTTTCCAAATGTGTCCTTCAGTCGTTCGCGTTCTGCAAGCCCGTGGCTCATTTTTACAAAGCTCTTTGTAAGAACCGAAATTTCGTCGCGGGTTTTTGAGATTAGCTTTATGTCGTAATTTCCGTTTTCAACTTCTCCCGAAGCTTTTGTGAGCTTTTTTAGCGGAACGGTGATTGATTTTGAGTAAATCCAGATAAAAAGCAGCGCCAGAAAAAACACTGAACCTGCAAAATAGATGTTGCGCTGTGTCATGTTCACGACGTTCTCGTAAATTACCTGCGTGTCGATTGTGGTGATTACGCCAAAGTATTCTTTTCCGTCTTTGTCAGTGAACGAAATCTGCCTTTCGCTGGAATCTGCATCTTCGAGCATTTGTGCAAAAATCGGTGACTTTGAGACGTTTGCTCTCACTTTTGTAAGTTCATCGTTCGGGTGAACAAGAATGTCTCCGCGCATGTTCACGATGTAAGAGACGTTCGTGCTTAAAATCCCGAATGTCTGCGAGAGAGAATCCACGGAAGTAAGAACCACGAGCGTTTGTTTTAAGCCGTTCTCGTGCCAGGGATACAAGAACGCAAGGCTCGGACATTCAAGCACGGGGCGGGGATTTAGGACAAAATTCTCGCCCTCGGCCGATTTTCTTATGAATTCTTCCTCGTCCTGAATAAACAAATGAATTTTTTCGATTGAAAGTTCGTTTTGATTCAGAAATTTCTTGTTCGGAAATTCAATGGCAAAGTCCAATTTTTCGTCCGCAGTTACAAGAAAAATTCCCGCCGTATAGTCATTCTGCTCAAAAAAATAAGCGGAGGCCTGTTGAATTGTGCTTTCGTCATTTCCCACGTTTGAGGCGACGTTCATAAAAAGAAAAGCGTTGGATTTTACCTGCGAAAAAAAACTCTCGGCAGCGGCGGCAGAGCGTCCGTTCACCGTAAAATTGTTGCTTTCGCCTTTTCGCTTAACGTCATAAGTGTCAAAATAATTGACCATATACGTAATGATTCCGAGCGAAATTATTACAATCAGGCCGATTATAAGCATGAGCTTCATGCCGATGGGAAATCTTACTTTGGGAATAGTATTTTTTGCAGCAGCCATAATTAGTCTCTCTTTTTTATTTTAGACTATTTTAATGAATACGTCATTAAAGATTTTTAGAATGTTTGCCGCACCCAAATTCAGCCCAAGAGTGAATTATTAGGTCGAATGTAGAGTTTTTACAAAGCCGTCATTCCGAATTTAGGAAACACGTCTGAAAGTCGGTATATGGCTGTCAAAAAATTGGGTACGAAAGAATGCCTGAGGGAAGAAAAAAAGATGCTGTTTGGGAAAATATGCAAGATATAAAAGACTCTTATGCAATGCTTCCTTATGATGATTTCGCAGCAAAAATTTGTGGTGAATTGCAAGCACGATGTGAAAAGGCGGGAAAGCCTGCTCCTTTTTACGACAGCCAGATTGCCGCCACTGCAATCGCAAACGGTATGGTTTTAATCACCCACAACAT
The DNA here is from genome assembly GCF_014737315.1 of Treponema zioleckii. Lineage (GTDB taxonomy): Bacteria > Spirochaetota > Spirochaetia > Treponematales > Treponemataceae > Treponema_D > Treponema_D zioleckii. The sequence continues at coordinate 9,117 of NZ_JPUF01000022.1, forward strand.
CGGAGACTTTGCCACCATATGCGAAAACTCCATGCTAAAAGTTGAAGACTGGTGGGGCTGATACGGAAGACATGACGATGACTCTTTGGGGTGTTGAACAAAATCCACTTCTCTTATAAGATGAATCTAAAATGACATTTTTTGATTTTTTGTCATTTTCAAAACGAATTGTGGTTTGCACAAAGTTTTTACTATATAATAGAAGATACGCTTGTTGCGTCAAGGAGTGATAATTATGGCTAAGAAGTATGCTTTCCTTTTTCCTGGACAGGGTGCTCAGGCACCGGGAATGATTAAGGATGTTGCTGAGAATTCTGCTTCGGCAATGAAAGTTATTGATGATGTTTCAAAACTCATCGATGTTGATATGAAAAAACTCATGTGGGAATCTGATGCTAAGGAACTTAGTCGTTCAGACAACTCACAGATTGCAATTACGACTGCTTCCCTTGCGATTATGGCAGCCCTCAAGGACAAAGGAATTGAGCCTAGCGCAGCAATGGGATTCTCCCTCGGTGAGTTCCCTGCTTTGTATGCCGCAGGAGTTCTCTCGTTTGAATCAGTAATCAAAGTTGTTCGCCAGCGCGGACTCATCATGCAGAAAGTTTGCGAAGAAATCGCCGCAGAGAATGCTGGTCACGCACCTGGAATGAGCGCGATTCTTGGTCTTCCTCCAGAAAAAGTCGTTGAGATTGCAAAAGGAATCAAAGATGCTTACGCCGCAAATATGAACTCAGTTAAGCAGACCGTAATTTCCGGAACTTTTGACGCTCTTGCAGAGGCTGAAAAAGCTGCCACAGAGGCTGGCGCACGCCGTGCAGTTCGTCTTGCTGTTGCAGGTCCGTTCCATTCACCGCTCATGCAGAAAGCCGCTGATGAATTTGAAAAGGTTCTTGCAGACGTAGAGTTCGCAGACCCAAAAATCCACTTGTTCTCAAATGTAACCGGAAAGGCTGTTGAAAAAGGTTCTGAAGCAAAATCAAGCGCAGTTCTTCATTTGACACACCCAGTTCTTTGGACTGACGAGGAAGCCGTTCTTGCAAACATTATTTCTGTTGAGGGCGGACAGATGGAATGGTCTGTTCTTGAGCCAGGACCGGGAAAAGTTCTTTCAGGACTTTGGGGACAGACCGAATTCGGTTCAGGAATGCCGGCTTCTCCGGTAAACACTTGGGAAGTTATTTCTGCACTTTAATCACGGAGAATAAGATGGCACTTTTGGAAAATAAAAAAGCACTTGTTACAGGTTCGTCTCGCGGAATTGGTCGCGGAATCGTAGAAAAATTCTTGAACGAAGGATGCGAAGTTTGGGGACTTTGTTCAAAGCCTAGCGCAGCCAAAGAAGATTTGGAAAAACTTGCAGCAGAAAAGGGCGTAAAGTTTCACGAGATTTATGCTGACGTAGGCAATGCCGAAAACGTTACTGAAGTCGTAAAAGCAGCCCTTGCTGAATCACAGGGATTTGACGTGCTTGTAAACAACGCCGGAATCACTCGCGACGGACTTTCGTTCAGAATGAAGAAAGAGGACTGGGACGACGTTATTAGAATCAACCTTACATCGGCATTCCTTATTAGTCAGATTGTCTCAAACGACATGATTAGAAAGCGAAAAGGTTCTATTATCAACATGTCTTCAATCGTCGGAATCCACGGAAACGGCGGTCAGGTAAACTATGCGGCTTCTAAAGGCGGTCTCATCGCGTACTCAAAATCGCTTGCCGCAGAGGTTGGTGGAAGAGGTGTTCGCGTAAACGTAATTGCACCGGGATTTATTGCTACTGATATGACAAACGTTCTAAAAGAAGATATTAAGAGTGCGATGATTGAGCGTGTTCCTCTAAAACGTGCCGGAACGCCAGAAGACATTGCCAACACTGCATTGTTCCTCGCTTCTGATTTGAGCACCTACATTACGGCTCAGGTAATCGGCGTTGACGGCGGAATGGGCGCATAAATTAAAATACGCTGATTTTATAATGGCAGAATGGTCTTTTTTAAGGGCTGTTCTGCCGTTTTTTTTTGATTCATTCACGTTTTGTAAAATTTAAAAACAAAAAAGCCCTGCCGGAAGAAAATTCCCCGGCAGGGCTTTCAGTTATCTTTTAGTTAAGAAAAACTTATGCTTTGTTCAAGCGGCTTTCGAGGTCGTCGAGAATAGCTGTAAGTTCTTTTGGAAGGTGTGAACCGAATTTTGGATAGTGGTTCTCACGGATATCCTTAACTTCTTTCTTCCATCCTTCAACATCAACTTTTGTGATTTCTGGAAGAGTCTTCTTGTAGTATTCTGGGAGACCTTCTGTGTTGATAGCACCGTCTTTTGGCATGTATCCGATTGGTGTGTCAACGTAGTTGTCTTTTCCGTCACAGCGGTCGAAAATCCAAGCGAGAACGCGTGAGTTGTCGCCGTATCCTGGCCACATGAATCCACCTGGGAGTTCAGCGTTGTTCTCGTCCTTGCGGAACCAGTTAACGTAGAAGATTTTTGGCAAGAGGTTCTTGTCTTTTGCAGCGTTTCCAACGTTGATCCAGTGCTGGAAGTAGTCGCCCATGTTGTATCCACAGAATGGGAGGATAGCGAATGGGTCGCGTCGGATTTTACCAACTTCGTCTGCGTTGATTGTAGAAGCTGCTGTAATCTCTGAACCTACGATAGAGCCGAGGAATACACCGTGCTCCCAAGAACGTGCCTGATGTACGAGAGGTACAGTTGAAGGGCGGCGTCCACCAAAGAGGATTGCAGAAATCGGTACACCCTCTGGATTCTCCCACTCTGGAGCGATACATGGACACTGGTTAGCAGGTGCAGTAAAGCGAGCGTTTGGATGAGCAAATTCCTCACCTTTTGGAGATTTGTCTTTTGGAAGAGCGTCACGTGTCTTGCCTTTCCAATCAACGAGTTTGCCCTTTGCTGGGTAACCAATCTGTTCCCACCAAACGTCTCCGTCCTCAGTAAGAGCACAGTTTGTGAAGATTGTGTTCTTTGAAGCAGAAACGAGAGCGTTCTTGTTAGACTCAGCAGAAGTTCCCGGTGCAACACCGAAGAATCCAGCTTCTGGGTTGATAGCGTAAAGACGTCCGTCTTTTCCGTATTTCATCCAAGCGATATCGTCACCGATTGTCTCAACTTTCCATCCTGGGATTGTTGGGATAAGCATAGCCAAGTTTGTTTTACCACAAGCACTTGGGAAAGCACCTGTTACGTATTTAACTTCGCCCTGTGGGTTTGTGAGCTTCAAGATGAGCATGTGCTCAGCGAGCCATCCCTCTTCGTGAGCGATTACAGAAGCGATTCGGAGAGCGAAACATTTCTTTCCGAGAAGAGCGTTTCCGCCGTATCCTGAACCGTAAGACCAGATGAGGTGCTCTTCTGGGAACTGAGAAATGTATTTCTGTTCAACTGGAGCGCAAGCCCATACCCCGTTGTCTTTCTCGCCGTTGTTGAGTGGCTTACCAACTGAGTGGAGACATGGAACGAAGTTGTCGTCGAGGTACTGCCATACTTTCTCGCCTGCACGAGTCATAATGTGCATGTTGAGTACAACGTATTCTGAGTCTGTCAGTTCAACACCGCACTTAGAGATTGGTGAACCGAGAGGTCCCATGCAGAACGGAATAACGTACATTGTGCGTCCGTGCATACATCCTTTGTAAAGACCTTTCATTGTTGCTTTGAGCTCTACTGGGTCAATCCAGTTGTTTGTTGGACCAGCTGCTTCCTGTGTTTTTGAAGAGATGAATGTTCGTTTCTCTACGCGAGCTACATCTGATGGGTCTGAGCGGAAAAGGTAGCTGTGTGGTTTTTTAGCCAATGGAGTTGCGAGACCTGCGTCTACGCAAACTTTTACGAGGCGATCGTATTCTGCAGTTGAACCGTCGTAGATTACAACGTTGTCTGGTTCACACATTGCTTTGCATTCTTCAATCCAAGCTTTAATCTTGGCATTTTTAATGTCGTTAAGTGTCATTTTGTATCTCCTAAAAAAGATTATGAGTTGATTATATTTCATTTTTTTTTGAAAGACAACGCTAAAGGATTGCCGAAAATCAAATTTCTTTTCTTTGATAAAAAAATGTTAGCATCTTAACTAAATTTTTTTTTTAACGTTCTGTTTATGTGATTTTTTTTCTTGTGGATAAAATAATATTAAGGTTAAATTTAATATATGAAAAAGTTTTTGACTTGTCTTTTTGTGTTGCTAAAAGGGCTTTCTTTGTTTGCCGCAGAGAATCCGAGGCTCCTTACGATTGATGATGCAGTAAAATTGGCTCTTGAAAATAATATATCTATAGAAAGAAATCAGATAACTTTGAGGGGCCTTGAGCGTGCCAAAAATCATTCCTGGAATTCTGTAAGTCCTAGCATTTCGGTCGGGGCTTCGGCTGGAGTTCCTATTGATGCGCTGAGTGATTCTGAATCAAAATATTCTGCAAAAATTGATCTTTCGGCATCTCTTTCCCTTTCTTTGACCGCAAACCTTTACACTTCTGTTCAGACCGCAAAACTCAACTACGAGCTTGGAAAACTTTCTTTTGACGATGCCGTGCGTTCCGTTGAGCTGAGCGTTCGTCAGACTTTTTACGGGCTTTTGTACGAAAAAGAAAACATCAGCGTTCAGGAAAAAAATCTCTCGACGCTTCGTACACAGTACAGTTCGAATGCGTCAAAGTACAATGCAGGCCGGCTGAGCGAGATTGATTTGCTTTCGAGCGAAGTGAGTTATAAAAATCAGATTCCTACGGTTGAGAGCGCGAACACCGCGTATTTGAATGACCTTGCTTCGTTCAAGCAGCTTTTGGGCTTGGAGCAGTCTGCGGAGATTGAGCTTTCGGGAAATTTGGACGAAATGATTCGGCTTGAAGAAATTTCTCTTGATGGAATCGAAATTTCTTCTTCAAAAATCAAGAATCTTGAGAAAAAAATCGAGGCCGGAAAAAATGCTGTGCTTTCGGCAAGATTTTCGGCTTACGCTCCAAGTCTGAATGCCAGCGTAAAATTTAGCGACGGTTCGTGGTACACGGGCTATGACGGTACGGCACCAGACGCAACAAAAAGCACGAGTCTTACTTTGAGCGCTTCAATTCCACTTGACGGAATCCTTCCGTGGAGTTCTAAAAGTGACAGCATTGCCTCGGCAAAGGATTCCCTTGAAGATTACGAGCTTCAGCTAAAAAACGTGCGGACGGACTTGCAGCTTTCTGTGGATTCGGTTCTCCGCTCAATAAAGCAGAGCCAGTCGGCAATAAAGTCAAAGCAGGCGAACGTAAATCTTGCCCAGCGTTCATACAATCTTACATGGAATGCGTACACGCACGGAACGAAGGATTATCTTGCGGTGCAGACTTCTCTCAACTCGCTGTTGTCTGCCCAACTTTCGTTAAAAAACGAGATTTACAATCTTATAAAGTCGATTCTTTCGCTGGAAAATACGATTGGCGTAAAATTTGGTACGTTTTCGGCAAAAAAATAAGAAACTGAATTCAGAATTACACTAGAACAAAAAGGAGATTTATATGCAGAAAAATACCTTTCTTGCCACTGTGGTCGGCCTTGCGGCTGTTATTGCGGTAAGCGGAACGTTTTTATATACGAAATTTTTTGCGGGCGACGGAGAGTCTTCGGGGCCTGGCGGCAAAGGCGGGCGTGGGGGACGCGGTGGTGGCGACACTGTTGTTTCTGTGCGGACGATGGACTTGGCTGTTACGACTCTGCACGGTTATATTTCGACGAATGGCGACATTGAAAGTCAGAATCAGGTGGCAGTTTACCCTGACATTGGCGGAAAAATAGTTTCGTCGAACGTGCTTTTAGGTTCGCCTGTTCGGAAAGGGCAGATTCTTGCCTACGTTGACCCAAGCGAACCTGGTTCATACTATCGTGCGAGTGCGGTTTATTCCCCGATTTCGGGCAGCGTTATTACGACGCCTGTAAAAAATGGGACTAAAGTGACTACTTCCACGGCAATCACGACAATTGGCGATATAAACAACTTGCAGGTCTCGGCGGATGTGCCTGAGAGATACGTGGGAGTTCTAAAAGTTGGCTTAAAGGCAAAAATCTCAGTTGAGGCGTATCCAGACACGACTTTTGACGCGACTGTTTTTCGTGTAAGTCCGGTTGTTGATTCTACGAGCCGAACGAAGAACGTAATCCTTCATTTTGACGAGCGGGATTCAAGAATCAATGCGGGAATGTTTGCGAAGGTGATTTTGTACACCGAGGATTACGAGGGGGCTGTTGTGATGCCTGCGACTTCCGTGGTTCAGAACGGCGACAAATATTATGCTTATGCGGTGAACGATGACAGCACTGTTTCAAAGCGGGAAGTTACTCTCGGAAAGAACGTTGACGGAATGGTTCAGTTGCTTTCGGGCGTTAGTGAGGGGGAAAAAATCGTAATTCAGGGGCAGACTTCTCTTGCTGACGGTTCAAAAATCAAAGACATCGGTGCGCCAAAATCAGATTCATCTGATTCTTCAAATTCTTCTGCCTCTGAGTCTTTTGAATCGGTTGGCGAGAAAAAAGGCGAGCGACGTTCTGATTCTGGAAAATCTGGGAGAAAATAAATGAGCATCAGTAAATCAACTCTGGAACATCCGGTCTTAACGCTGATTGTTTTTGCGCTCTTGGGCGTAATGGGCTTGTTCACTCTGCAGAACGTTGCAATCAGCTTGATGCCTGATGTTGACTCTCCATATCTTTATATTTCAACGACTTACACGAATGCGGGACCTGAATCGGTTGAAAAGTCGGTTACGAAACCGCTTGAAGGTTCTCTTATTTCGGTGAGCGGACTAAAAAATATCACTTCGACTTCGAGCGAAGGTTCTTCTGGAATTTCTCTCGAATTCAACTACGGAACGGATTTGGAAGCAGCCACTAACGACGTGCGGGACAAGATTAGCCGCGTTCAGCGAAGCCTTCCAGACGGGGCGGGTTCGCCTTCCATTATGAAGATGGACTCGAACTCAATGCCGATTATGCGCATTGCTGTGCGCGGAAACCGTTCGAACGACGACTTAAAGCAGATTGCGGAAGACCAGATCGTTGACCTTGTAGAGCAGACTGAGGGCGTTGCCGAGGCAAGCGTTTCGGGCGGACGGGATAAAATCGTGCGCGTTGACATTTCGCGGAACCGGCTCGCGGCTTACGGGCTTACGATGGCGAATGTGTATTCGGCCGTCTCAAAGCAGAATTTGGAGCTTGGCGGCGGAAAAATCACCGAGGGAATCCAGAATTATACTGTTAGGACTACGGGTGAATTTTCGAGCATTGACGAAGTGAACAACACGATTATCACCACCAAAAATGGCTACGTTGTGCGTCTTTGCGATGTTGGGAATGCTTATTTGGGATATGCCGACAAATCGAACGATGTTTTTATTAACGGTGAAGGCGGCGTTTACGTTTCTGTAACGAAGCAGTCAGGAAAAAATACTGTAATTGTTGCAAAGGCGACCCGCGAAAAACTCAAGGAAATTCAGAATCTTATGCCAAGCGACATTACGCTCGACATAATTCAGGACCAGTCAACTTCGATAAACGACACAATCAACACGCTTTTGGAATCGGCTTACACAGGTTTGATTCTTGCGGTTCTGATTCTGTTTTTGTTCTTAAAATCTGGAAAATCCACGATGATTATTGCGATTTCCATTCCGCTTTCAATCATCATCACTTTGCTCTGCATGAATTTTGCGGGAATCACGCTCAATATGATGACGCTTACGGGGCTTATTCTTGGCGTTGGTATGATTGTAGACGCGTCAATCGTTATGATTGAAAATATCTACGTTTACCGAAGTCGTGGCGCTAAGCCTAAAGTTGCGGCAGTGCTCGGTTCGTCGGAGATGATTATGTCGGTCGTTTCTGGAAATCTCACCACGATTTGCGTATTCCTTCCGTTCCTGTTCTTTCTCTCCGACCTTGGAATGATGGGGCAGATGTTCAAGGGAATCATTTTTACGGTCGTTATTGCGCTTGTTTCGTCGCTTTTTGTTGCGATTTTCCTCGTTCCTGTTTTGGCCGGAAAATTCTTTCCGCTCACAAACCGAAACGAAAAGCCAATAAGATTCATTCCGCTGAAAAAATTTTACGAGACGCTTGAAATCCCGCTCACGATTGTGACTCGGTTTTACAGGATTGTTTTGCGCTCCGCGTTGAGGCACAGGCTCGTTACGTGCATCGTGTGCTTTTCGCTTCTTGCGATATCGTTCATTCTGATTCCGACTTTGCGCGTGAACATGATGAACAGCGGACAAGACAGCAGCGTTACCGTGAACGTTACGCTTCCAATCGGAACGGCGCTGGAAGAAACTTCGCAGATTCTAAAGTCGCTTGAAAAAATTGCTTTTGACGAAGTGAAGGGATACAAGACGATTATCACGTCGATTGGTTCGGGACGAGGCTCGCGCTCATCGTACAAAGGTTCTTTGCAGATAAATCTTCCGGCTGAGGACGAAAAACTTGAGGGCGTGGAATACGATACCAGCGATACGATTCAGAAAAAACTCCGTGCGCATTTTGGCGATTTTGCCGGGGCCAGATTCAATTTTAGCCAGGGATTTGCCCGGCAGATGACAGGAAGCAACTTTAAGATAAATGTGCGTTCTGACGATTTGGACGCGGCTCTTGATGTTGCGAACAAAGTGCGTTCCGTAATGGAAAAGATTTCTGACATTGGCGAAGTTTCGATTGACACCGAGGAAGGCTTGCCGGAGATTGAGATTGTGATTGACAGGCAGCGCGCATATTCCTTTGGTGTGGACGTAACCACTGTTGCAAAGGAGATTAGCTACGCGATTAACGGCGTTACCGCCACAACGTACCGTCAGGACGGAAAAGAATACAGCCTTATTCTGATGTATCAGAAGAGCGACAGGCAGACTGTTGCGGATTTGGAGGAGATTTACGTTAACGGTACTGGCGGCAAGGTGAGTGTTGCGAATTTTGCAGAAGTCAAAAAAGGACTCGGCCCGGTTTCTATAAAACGCTCGAATCAGTCTCGAATCGTAAAAGTGACTGCGGACAATACAGGTTCACGAAACGATAACGTGGTTGAAGAAGACATTAAGGCTGGCATTGCCGACTCGTTCATCATTCCTGACGGCGTTACGCTCACTTACGAGGGAACTTGGAAAGACACTCAGGAGCAGGGACACACGTATTTGTTAATCGGAATCATGGCGATTCTTCTCGTATTTGGCGTAATGGCGGGAACTTATGAGAGCTTTAAGGCTCCGTTCATCAATCTTATGACAATTCCCTTCCTTGCGATTGGCGTTGTGTTCATTTATAAGTTTACGGGGCAGGCCTTTAGTATGGTAAGTGCGGTAGGACTTATTATGCTTGTTGGGATTGTCGTTAACAACGGAATCATTTTGGTTGACTACACAAACCTCTTGATTGACAGGGGCGTGCCGATGAAGGAAGCGTGCCTTGAAGCCGGAACGAGCCGACTTCGCCCGGTTCTTATGACGACGCTCACCACGATTTTGGGTATGATTCCAATGTGCTTTGCGACGACAGGTAGCGCGGCGATGGTTCAGCCGATTGGCGTTGCGGTTGTAGGCGGACTTACAAGTTCTACGTTTATTACCCTGTTTTTTATTCCTGTTTTGTACTCGCTCATAATGAAAGAAAAAAAGACTCACAAAAGCCGAATTCGAGTTGCCTTTGATTTGCGTCCTAACGAGCTTGATGAATTGAAAAAAGATTCTTTGGGCACACCGAACGAGTTTACAGATTTTAGCGGAATTTAGGAGAAAATATGTATCGTGCAGAAATAATTGCGAACCAGTCCGTGCAGGATGATATTGTTGAGGTGCTTGAGCAGTACATTCCGAACATTTTGTACACAATCGTTCCGCTCGTGAATGGTCGTGGCTCAAAGGATTACAAACTCGGCACCTCTACTTGGCCGGAGACGAACTTTGTTTTGGTGACGTATATTGAAGACGAGGATAAAGACCGGGTAAAGGCGATAATTGCGGCCGTAAAAGAAAAATTTCCGGACGAAGGAATAAAGCTCTTTTTTGTAAAGGCGGAAGAGTGATGCTTCGACTCCGTTCTGCAAAGGTTTGCATGGAGAGAAGCCGAATGGAACTTGTTTTTTCATAAAAGCAAATTATAATTTTAACAATATGAAAAAGTTCAGCTTCCTTCTTATTTTAATTTTTTTCGTTTTTACGACTTTTGCATTTTCCGAGCCTAAACTTACAAAAATCGGGACTTACAAATGCGGAAAGCAGCCTAAACAAGTGCTTTTTAGCCCGGATTCAAAATACATTGTAATGCCGCTTTTGGACGACAACGGATTCGATGTTTTTAGCGTTGAAGAAAAGAAAATGCTAAAACGCATAAATCCTCCGAATGCGGCGAAAGTGGGCTTTGCCGAGGGACTTTTTATTCCTGAGAAAAATGTTTTTCTTGTCTCGCAAATGACCACCGCAAATCTTTACGAATATTCGTACCCTAAATTCGAACTTTTGCGCACGATTCCTACAAAAGGCGTGTGGTCAAAATTTATCGCTTACAGTGCAGAAAAAAATCTTCTTTGCGTTTCAAATTGGGTCAGTAACGACATTTCTCTGATTGACTATGAATCAGGTAAACTTGTTCGCAAAATTAAAACTGCGGCGGCTCCGCGCGGACTTTATTTTTCCGACAAAGGCGAGAATATTATCGTGCTTTCTTACGAAGGCGGAAAAATTCACAAATTCAACACGCAGACAGGCGCAAAGGTGAGCGAGATTTCTGTTCCTAAGTCTTCTATGCGTCATATCATGGTGAATAAAGATGAATCTAAAGCCTACGTAAGCGACATGTATTATTTTCAGATTTACGAAATTGACTTGGCTTCGTTCAAGATTACGAAAAAAGTAAAGGTTTTTTACAATCCGAACACGATTGACCTGCTGAATGACCGATGGCTTTTTGTTTCAAGCCGGGGACCGAATAACCCGAAGGATTACACGAAGCGAAGCCCGCAGAACGGAAAAATCACGATTATCGATACAAGCGACATGTCAATCGTAAAAACGATTCCTGGCGGAAACCAACCCACCGGGCTTGACCTGAACGCGGAAGGCAACCTTTTGTGCTCATCGAATTTTCAGGACCAGAACATAGAGCTGTACAGCGTTACTGTGGAGTAGGAAGACTGTGCGAAGGTAGTGTTAGCCTTCGCATTTTCTATTATCACTCTTCCGAGAACCAGTTCAAAATTGCAAGTGTACTGCAATTTTTTAGAGGGGCAAAATCTTTTGTATTGCGGGTGACCAAAATCATGCCGTTTGAAATGGCGGCGGAGGCGATTTTTAGGTCTGCGTCGGGCATAGGTGTGCCGTTTTGTTCAAGGCGAACGCGCAAGTCCGTATAAATCCATGCACAATTTTGGTCAAAGGGTAAAACTTCAAAATATGGCAGAATCCGATTCAAAAGAAAATCTTCAAGACTTGCCTTTTTTGCTCCTTCTGGCAAGCGTTTTACGCCGTACAAAGACTCTGCCCATGCTACGACAGAAATCGCGGAAATCCGCTGATTTTTAATGACTTTTTGCACGACGGTCGAATTTGGTTCAGGTTTTGCGAGTTCCGAATAAATATTTGTGTCTAAAAGATAAATCGGTTTCATTTTTAGACTTCCATATCTTGCGCACGACAAAGGTTTTCGATTTTGCGCTCGGATTTAAAAATCTGTTCGATTTCTTCATTTGTAAAAGGTTCATTGATAACAGAATCCTGCGTTGTTGAATGATATTTTTCTTGCCACTCCCGAAAACTTTCAGCAAAAGATGAAGATTGACTCTTTTCTCCGCTGGTGACGCGGGGCATGTCGTTTAGGTCGTTTTGCGTGCGGACGTTGGTAAAGCCGTGCTGAACGAAAAGCTTTGCTGTTTGCGCGGCGTTGTATTCTCCGCTTTCTAGGGCGAGAAAGCCGTTTTGATTCATGTGAGCTGCGGCTTGCGGAATGAGCCTTCGGATTAGGAACAAGCCGTCGTTTGTGCCGCTTGCTTCGCCGTTTTCGTTTACGTCGCCGTCAAGGGCCAAAAGTGGCTCGCTCCGACCGTCGGTCAAAAGCTCCACGGATTCGTCGTGGGGAACGTAAGGCGGGTTCGTCGCGATTATGTCGAATTTTTCGCTCACGTTCTCAAAAAGGTTTGAAAGCAAAAAACGTGCGCTTTCGAGTGATTTTTTTGATAAAAGCCGTTCCGCGTTTTTTCGGGTGATTTTTAACGCGGCTTCGCTTATGTCCACAAAAGTGATTTTAATAGAAGAATTTTGATTTTCTAAAAAGTCTTCCAGCGATTTTAAAATCGAAATTCCCACGCAGCCGGAGCCAGAACACATATCGCACAAAGTCAAATTGCCCGCTTCTGTTTGCGTGAGCTGAGTTTTTATCCGTTCAATCGCCGTTTCGACCAAAATCTCCGTGTCCGGCTTTGGGATAAGAACGTCGGGCGTAACGTAAAAATCATACCCAAAAAATTCCTTGTGCCCCGTGATGTACGCCACCGGAAGCCCAGTCTGCCGATTTTTGACAGCCATGCGAAAATCTGACTCCTGATTTTCCGTAAGCTCAAAATCACGGTTTAAGAGCAAATGCGTTTTGTCGAATCCCGTGAGATGCTGCAAAATCACCTCCGTGTCGAGCTGCGGAGTAGGCGATGAGACGAGTTCATTTTTACCGTAAAGTTTTGCTTGCTTGATTGTCATGGAAGATAATTTAGCATGTTTTTAGCGGAGTGGTAAGGTGCTCGTGGAAATGGAGTTGTTTTTCCTCCTCTTTGTTGTCTTGTCGTTCTCACTTATCTACTGTACTATACACATTATAGGGGATGCTTGCATCTGCGGCGGCTTGCCTCCGATTTCTCATGAATGAAGGAGGCTGTCTGTATGACGTTTTATGAAATTGTAATGCTTGTCATTACACTCATTTCACTGATTATAGACCTGCTCTCTTTCCTGCTCAAATAGGACTAAGAGCAAAAAAAACGCCCATAAATGAAGTGTACCAGACTTCTAGGGCGGTTTTAATCAACTGCTAAACGGAGTCGGTCGCTCATTTGCAAGCGTCCCCGCTTTTTATAAAAACAATGTACACTGCTATTCTTTCTTCGTCAAGTTTTCGTATTTTCTGTATTTTTGCATGTAAGCCTTTTTATATTATTTTCCAAGTTTATTTTTTCAATAAATCCTTCATTATGGCAAAAATATGATTGGCTTGCGTTTGGGGAAGTTGCTTATAAATAGAAAGAAATGTTTCTGAGTTGAAATCTGTTGTGTGGATGTTCTCATTGAAAAAATCGGACGGAGTTATTGAAAGAAAATCACAGATATTGAAAAAAGCTGACATCGAAACAGAACGCTGACAAGTTTCAATTTTGTTGATGTAGGATTCATTTTGACCAAGTGCAAGACTCATTTCTCGTGCTGAAATATTTCGCTCGTTGCGTAAAAAGCGCAGTCGGTCTGCAAAGAAATTTTCTGTCATATTTTGCCCTTAACATTATTATAGGCTAGATTTTTATTGACATATTGCCTTTTAGGGTGCTAGTATTTTCTTTATATAGCCTTATAGGCTATATAAATCTTTTGAAAAAGCCTTTAAGACCTTGAAAGCTAGATAAAAATGAAACGAATCACAACTTTTCTTCTATTAATATCATCCTTTTTGATTTCTGCTTTTTCTGCATTTGCGGAAGATTTTCTTAATAATCCATCATATATCGTTCAAACTGGCTACGGTGCGACAAAAGAATCTGCTGAAAAAGCCGCTTTGTCTGCGATTTCAAAATTCTTCCAGATGAGTATTGAAGTAAAAGCTGAGGAACGAACGACAGTCACAAGTGCCGGCGCAAACAGCACAATGACCGAAGAAGTTTTTGTCAATTCTCAGACTGAACTTTTTGCGGTTCATTATACGAAGCCAAGGTTTGACAAAAAGCAAAAACAATACGAAGTGACGGCCTACATTGACCGTGAGGAAGCGTGGCGGATTTATGAGCCGAAAATTGAGGATTCCGTGCAGAGTTTTGAGCAATTTTATTCGAATGCAATTTCTCAATCGGACAACCTTTCTAAAATCATCGGACTTTCGAGGGCTTCAAAAGAAGCAAAACAAAGCGAAATTATTAAAAAACTAGATTTTGCAATGATTTTGAATCCTGACCGTGCTGAAAAATATGGTGGAACTCGTAACAAAATCTCTGACATTGAGGCTGCAATCCGAAAAATAGCAAAAAGTTCTTCTGTTTCTGTAAAAGTTTCTTCGGATTACGAGGATCGGGTTTCAAAATCAGTCAAAGAAATTTTCTCAAAAGTTGGAATAAAAATTCTGAACGAAAACGCAGAATATCTTTGTTCTGTAGAAATCTCTGAGAACACACAAACTCTCCCTGCTGGAACATTCTTCACGCCATCTTTTGCGATTCAAATTGAAAAGGCTGGCGAAGTGATTTATTCGGTAAGCAGGCAGCTTAAAAAAATCGGGGCAAAGAACGAAGCTGTTGCAAAACAACGGGCTTTTTCTGCAGTTGCAGAAGAGATTCAAAAATCTTTACAAAGTGAACTAGCCTTGTAACGGCATAAAATATTTTGGAGGAAAATATGAAAAAAATTTTGATTGGATTTGCTGCGATTGCGGTACTTATGGCGACAAGCTGCGGAAGCACAAGCGGCGTGAGTTCAAATGCAAGTATAAAGCCTGCGTCAAACTCTGGCGTAACTGTTGCTGGAAAAGAGACTGTCGTTGTTGACTGGGACGGACGAACTCTTGGAACAGAAGCGACCCCGGCTTGGCTTGCTCCTGCCGTTCGAGGTGACTTTTCTGCATATATTGCTGCTTTCAAAAAGAAGGACGGCGATGTCTTCCGTCGTTCAACTGGAACTGGTGCCGATGTTCGTTCTGCAACAATGCGAGCGGATATGGCTTATGCTCGCACGATTGCACGAGAACTTCAGCAATCAGTCAATGTTTATGCGGCAGAACAGGCTCGCTCTGGCAATTTGAGTGATGCAACCCGACAGGCGATTGAGGAAGTCACAAAAACTCAGTCAAATGCAGAGATAACAGGACATCAGAAAGCAACAGAATATTGGCAGCAGGTTGTTGAAGTTGACCCGGTTTCTGGCGAGAAGAAATCAAGTTATATCGTCTATCAGATTTATCAGATTCCTGCAAATACTTGGGCACAAACTACGGCAAAATATGTCAAACAAGTTTTGGGTGGCGTTGCAGACGAGCTCAGCCCTGAACAAGATTTTGTAAAAGGTTTGGTAAGCGAAATGATGCATGATGCCCGATTCCCGACTGTTATGAGTCAGGAAGAAGCAAAACAGAAAGCTGAAATCAATAAACAGATGGCTGATGTTCAGGCTTCACTTGCACCGGCACAGCAGAAAGCCGCCGCAGAGCAGGAACTTGCAAAAATCATGCAGAACGCAAAGACAGAACGCACAAAAATTGCAGCTGATGCCAGCGTAAAAAAGACGGAAGCTGTAGCAGATGCAACAAAAGCAGCTTACCTTTCTGGCAGCCCTGTTTACCAGTCTGCAGCAACTGTAACTGGTGCAGACAAAGAATGGGCTGATGCCGAGGCTCTTGCAGCATCAATTTTGTTCAACTAGGAGAATTAAATGAAAAAAATCATCGTCACATTATTTTCTGTGATGATGATTTTTTTGTCTTCATGTGGCTCAACTGCGGAAGTAAGTAATGTGGCCCAGACGACAGAAAAGTCATCATCGGTAAAAGAAATAAAATCAGAAAAAGATTTATACAAAGGTGCAGGCCTTGTAATTGCCGTCACCGCTCCCGAAGTACGCAACGGCGGAAAAGGCGAAAGCTGGATGCCACAGTTTTTTCAGGATTCAATCACGGGAAATCTTGCGAAATATTCAAAAATGACCGTTCTTGACCGTGCCAACGAAGATTTGACAAAGGCTGAGCAAGAACTTGGTGAGACTGGCTTTTACACCGAAGAAAATGCTGTTCAGCTCGGTCAGATGACTAACGCACAGTATGCAGTCTTTGGTTCAATCACGGCACTTTCGTCTTCGTATGAACTGAACTTCCGTGCGATAGACATCACAACGAATGAAATCAAGGCAGCTTATAACGACAGGGCTGGCTCAAAAGAAATTGAAGATGGAACAACTGTTCGTGCAATTATCACAGAATTGCTCGACGGTCTTGGAATTGGATTGTCTGAAAAAGAAAAAGCCCAGCTTGCTAAAACCGATAAAAAATCCTTGAACGCAACAAAATCCCTCGCAAAAGGTGCTGCCGCAGAAAAAGCAGACAATCTGATTGAAGCACTTGCATTCTATGCGGAAGCACAGAAAGATTCATCAACAAGCAAGGAAGCTCGTATTTCTATGAGTAAGATGCTTGACGGTAGTTTTTCAGGCAGTGACATAAGCGACTTGAAGGCAAAAGCTAAGTATGGTGAAGAGCAGAAGGAAAAATGGGAAAAAATACTCAAAGATTTGGCAGGATATGTTGCTAAAAATAACGTGATACTAGTCTATGATTTTTCTAACATAAAAACAGAACTTTCAAGCGACAATAAAAGCGTAAAACTTACTGGATTGCCCGGTGCAAAGTTGGTGTTCAACCGTCATACTGTACTTGTAGCGAAACAAGTTATGACTGAATGGGAAAAAACGAAGACAAACAAAGCGAATGAATACTGGACTCGAACTGTCAACACAAACAATCTAAGGTCAATTTCCAAAAACGTTTGGGAAGGTTTTTATTATATTTCAGGCGGCGATGGTACTTTAGAGTATGGCTTGTATGACAATACAGATTATCGAATAAAGAAAGGTGAAATTCGACTTTATACAGGAAACAATGCGGATTTCAATGTAAAACCCCAGAATCGCTATTTTGATGAAACGCAATTTCAGCCGATTGAGATGACCGTAAATTTATCTGATTTACCAGATGACTCAACATTCGAATTCCGACCAATACAATGGGAATATGGTTCTTTGGGCAATGTTACTTTTATGACACTTGAAGAATACAACGAGTGGGCAAAAGACCAGTAACACAAAATCTGCCGTGCATTTTTGCATGGCGGGTGTCGGAGCGAGTTAATTTTTGTGTGTGGAGAAAAAATGTATGACAGAAACGAAAAGAAAGATAACTTGTCCTTATTGTAATGCAAAACTTGAAGTCGTAGAATGCACAGGAGTGGGAAATAGAATGACAGATTTCCCTGAGATTTTATACTGTAAAAGCTGTGGAAAAGAGATTGGCAAAACTACTGCAGAAGAATTTCAAGTTTTGTATGATACTCCTATGGCTTAGGGATTGTAGCACCGCCGTCAGGCGTTGCGAAGCGAACTGTGTGAGCGTAGCAATGGAGCGATAGCGGAAGTGCGGAAAGCCCGACCGTCAGCCGCATGGCAGACGGTAAGCCCCACCTACAATTCCTCCAGAATAAAGGGCAGCATCCAAACCGGCTTGAAGAGCAAATTATCCTCCTGAGCGACATCTTTCTGCGACAGTAAAAAAGCGTGTGAGATAAACTTCGCATATTTCTGGCTGAATGCATCTATTGATTCGTGTGTTTTTCTTGAAGAAGATTTTACCTCGAACGGAACTATTTTTTTGCCTGACTGAATCAGGAAATCAACTTCATAAGAATGGGTGCTTTCTTCTTTGTTCCAGGTGTGATAATAAAGCTCCCGGCCTGTTGCCCTCATTATCTGGGCGACCATGTTTTCGTACAGATAGCCCAGGTCGGCGGGAAGTTTGTCTCCAAGCAGTTTGCTGTAAATATTCTCTCCTGTTTTCGGCTCCGAATCGAACAGCATTGTCGTGAACAAGCCGACATCCGATAGGTACAATTTGAATGTATCTTCATCTTTTGTGAGGGAAAGCGTAATGCTGGGATTCAATGTGTTGTAACATGGAATGACGGTTTTTGAATCAAGCAAATCCGAGAGTCGTTCCAGATCTTTTGCGACTTTTCGTTTTTGTGTTGCCTGCGAAATGACATATCTTTTTTTGTGTGTTGCCAGCTGACTTGGAATTGACTTGTACATTTTCCCAATCAGGCCTGATGAATCTATCTTTTTGAAATCATCGACATAGAGATTTATGATTTCTCTTTTTACTGAATCAATCTGAGAAAAGTTTTTGCCGTCAACATAGGCTTTTACGGCCTGGGGCATTCCTCCGACAGCCATGTATGTGCGGAAATCTTTCATAAGTTTGCGGTTCGTGCCATTGCCGACTTCTTCGTTAAGGTTGTACAAGTCTCTTAAAGTGTTATATGTGTCATTTCCTGTCGCCCACATAAATTCTTCATAATCCATAGGATAGACTGGGATTTTATGTTCTTCCGACGGAATGACTATATCCTTTACATTTTTCTTTATGCTGATTAGCGAGCCTGTTTCTATGTAATCATATCTTCCGTCTAAAACCAGATATTTTATTGCCTGGCGAACTTTCGGGTAAAGCTGAATTTCGTCAAAAATGATGACAGATTCTCTCTTGTATAAAGTGACTCCGCTGACTGTTTGTAATCGCAAAAAAAAACGGTCGAGGCTTGCGATATCTTTGAAAACATCTTCGACTTCTGTTGTGATATTGGCAAAATCGATTTTTATATAGGAACGATAATTTGATTTTGCGAATTCTTCTGCAATGGTAGATTTTCCAACGCGCCTTGCACCTTCAAGAATAGCCGCATAGTTTGGAGCAAGGTTTTCTTTCCAGTTTTTGAGAGCATCCTCTGCTTTTCGCCTGAACATTCTAGCCTCCATTTAGTGCAGTTATTTCAAAATTTTTTACACAAAATAGTGCAGCTTTTTCAAAATTATTTTATGTAAATAGTGCAGTTTTTTCAAGATTTAAAAAGCAAAATAGTGCAGTTATTTCAATATTTTAATGCTCTATGCTCCCCTAGCTTTTTATGCTATAACTTCTCCCCCCATAAAAAGGACTATTAAAATTGAAAAATCACTGTCCCCTTTCCTCATACAAAAACAGCCCCGACACATATGTGTCAGGGCTGCCTTCATAGCGACAAATTAATTATCCAGTGCCTTGAATTCCTCTTCCTTAGCGTAAACGTTCAACGCGTCGAGCATTTCGTCCATGTTTCCCATCATAAAGCTTGGGAGGTTGTGGAGCGAAAGGTTGATTCGGTGGTCTGTTACGCGGTCCTGCGGGTAGTTGTAGGTGCGGATTTTTTCAGAACGGTCACCGTTTCCGACCATGCTCTTTCGGGCAGAAGAACGCTCTGCGTCAAGTTTTGACTGCTCAAAGTCGAACAATCGCGCACGCAAAACTTCCCATGCCTTTTCTTTGTTCTTAATCTGAGATTTCTGGTCCTGTTGGATTACGACGATTCCCGTTGGAATGTGGGTGAGTCGAACCGCAGAGTCCGTGGTGTTTACACACTGTCCGCCAGGTCCGCCAGCGCGCATTACGTCTACGCGAACGTCTCCCGGATTGATTTTAACGTCTGCTTCCTCGGCTTCAGGCAAGACTGCAACCGTAACTGTAGAAGTCTGCAAGCGTCCCTGAGACTCTGTTGCAGGAACTCGCTGAACGCGGTGAACGCCACTTTCCCAGCGGAGCGTTCCGTAAACGAATTTTCCCTGAATCTGTGTGACGATTTTGTTGAATCCTCCGACCTCTGTTTCCTGAGCTTCGACGTTCTCGTATTTCCAGCCCTTGCGCTCGCAAAGGTGAATGTACATTTCCCACATGTCGCGCACGAAAAGGCTCGCCTCGTCTCCACCCGCTGCCGAGCGGATTTCAAGGATGATGTTCTTTTCGTCGAGCGGATCCGGCGGAATGAGCTTGAGCTTCATCTGTTCTTCAAGCTGCGGAACTTTTTCTTCAAGTTCTTTAAGCTCCTCGCGAGCCATTTCCTTCATTTCTGGGTCGTCTTCGGCCGTAATCATCATTTTTGCGTCTTCAATTCCCTGAAGGCATTTTCGGTATTCGTTTCCAACTTCAAGGACGGTTGTAAGAAATCCGTGTTCGCGCATAACGTCCTTGTATTTTTTCTGGTCTTTTACGAGATTTGGATCCTGAACCAACTCACTTACTTCAATAAAACGCTTGTCAAGTTCATCAAGCTTTTTGATTAAGTCCATTTAATTCCTCAAAAACTACAAAAATTTTCAAGCATAAATAATATAGAAAATCAACTGATTCTGCTAGTATGGGAACGTTAAATAAATTTTCTGCTTTCGACTTCGTTCAACTATCTTTTTTGTGAAAAGTCTTCTCTACCGACAGCACTGATTTTTTAATCTGCTTGTAATAATGCTGAAATCCCTGCAGTGCTAAAATTTGTGTTTATAACTGTCGGTTGAATCATTTGAACAATATTAGTAATATAGTAGAGTTTAGAATCTGAATAGAATTGCGGGGACTGTCACGTTTAAGGCATAATATTGGATTTTGGGGCGGTTCTTCAAAGAAAGAAAAAAAATCTCTTGGCGAGAGTATCTTATATAAAGGGATATTTATGGAAGCATCTACATTAAAATTCAAACCGGCGGTAATGCCAATTAGAATCGGTATTGACGTTGGTTCTACAACCGTAAAAGTTGTTTGTCTTGACGAGAATGACAAGATGATTTACGGAGATTATCAGCGACACCGTGCTGATATTCGAAACACAATTATTACAGTTGTTACAAAAGCACTTGAAGAGGTTGAGAAAACTTGTTCCCTCGGTGCTGACCACCCTGTTTCTGTAAAAGTGACTGGTTCAGGCGGTCTTTCGGTTTCTCAGTGGCTTAACATTCCTTTTATTCAGGAAGTTGTTGCGGCAACAACAGCCGTTAAAAAAATAATTCCACAGACTGACGTTGTAATCGAGCTTGGCGGTGAAGATGCCAAAATCACGTATTTTACCGGTGGTGTTGAGCAGCGAATGAACGGAACTTGTGCCGGCGGTACTGGTGCGTTCATAGACCAAATGGCAGCCCTTCTTGAAACTGATGCGCCAGGTCTTAATGAGCTTGCACGCACTTATAAGCAGATTTATCCGATTGCGGCACGGTGCGGTGTTTTTGCGAAGACAGACGTTCAGCCACTCATCAACGAGGGGGCTAGGCGAGAGGATATTGCGGCTTCGATTTTTCAGGCTGTAGTTAACCAGACAATTTCGGGTCTTGCCTGCGGTAAGCCGATTCGCGGTAACGTGGCGTTCTTGGGCGGACCTCTTCACTTTTTGGAGCAGCTTCGCCAGCGTTTTGTTGAGACTTTAAAGCTTTCCCCTGAGGCTACGATTGTTCCTGAAAATTCCCAGCTTTTCGTTGCGGCGGGTTCGGCTTATTCTGCGGACAAAGTTGCAAAACCGCTTTCTGGCGAGGCTCCAAAAGAATTCAAGACGATTAAGGAATTCAAAGAAAGCCTTACGCATCTTGAAGGGGCTGAGCTTAACGAGGTTCAGCGTCTGGAACCATTGTTCAAGGACGAGGCTGATTTGCAGGCGTTCCGGGAGCGTCATGCAAAAGACACTGCAAAACGCGGTGATTTAAAGTCTACACACGGGCCTGTTTTCCTCGGTCTCGATGCAGGTTCTACGACGACTAAGGCTGTTCTTATCAATAAGCAGGGCGAAATCCTCTGGGATTTCTACGACGTGAATGGCGGAAGTCCTGTTGATTTGGCCGTTCGTGTTCTTAAAGATTTGTACAAGATTCTTCCGAGCGACGTTTATATTGCACGTGCGGTTTCTACGGGCTATGGCGAGGCACTCTTTCAGGCGGCTTTAGGCGTTGATGCCGGTGAAGTTGAGACAATCACTCACTATCGTGCGGCTGAGTTCTTTGTTCCGGGCGTAGAGTTCCTTTTGGACATTGGCGGTCAGGACATGAAGTGCCTCCGAATGAAGGACGGTGCAATCACTTCGATTCAGCTCAATGAAGCCTGTTCGGCAGGTTGTGGTTCATTCCTCGCGAACTTCGCGAATTCAATGAATCTCGACATAAAAGAATTCTCTAAAAAGGCACTTCTTGCTAAAAAGCCTGTTGATTTGGGGTCACGCTGTACAGTATTTATGAACAGCCGCGTAAAGCAGGCTCAGAAAGAAGGCGCGACAATCGATGATATTTCGGCAGGACTTTCTTATTCCGTAATCAAAAATGCGCTCTTTAAAGTTATAAAACTTCGTCGTGCGTCAGAAATCGGTTCAAAAGTCGTTGTTCAGGGCGGTACGTTCTACAACGACGCGGTTCTTCGCGCCTTCGAAAAAATTGCTGGCGTTGACGTATTCCGCCCGGACGTTGCAGGTCTTATGGGTGCTTACGGTTCGGCTCTCATCGCTTACGACCAGTGGTGCGACCTTACGGCTCCAAAGCCTGGTCAGGAGAAGGGCTGGATTCCTCCGAAGATTGTGTCAAATATTGCGACACTCGAACAACTTGAAACGTTCAAGGTTGAGCTTGAGCTTACGCGCTGCGGTGGCTGCCAGAACAACTGTCTTCTTACGATAAACACGTTCCGCACGGCTGGAATTAACGGCGGTGAGGGCGAGGTTCGTCAGTTCATAACCGGAAACCGCTGTGAGAAAGGTCTTGAGCGTCACTCACTCAAAAATCAGAATGCTGATTCCGCTGCAAAAGTGGTTGACGGAAGCAACAAGAAAAATACTGGTGTCGAGAGCACTGGCTTTGAGATTCCTAACTTGTTCGACTGGAAGTACAAGCGTCTCTTTACGCATTACGTTCCTTTGAGACCGGAGGAAGCTCCTAACGGTTCTGTTGGAATCCCTCGCGTTCTCAACATGTACGAGAATTACCCGATGTGGTTCACGATTTTTACGAAGCTCGGATTCCAGGTAAAACTCAGTCCTCGTTCAAGCCACATGATTTACGAGCGGGGAATGGAGTCGATTCCGTCTGAGTCGGTCTGCTACCCTGCAAAGATTTCTCACGGTCATATTGAGTCTCTTATCAAAATGGGATGCAAATTCATTTTCTATCCGTGTATTCCTTATGAGAAGATTGAGGATAAGGGAGCTGGAAACCATTACAATTGCCCTGTCGTAACTTCGTACCCGGAAGTCCTCAAACACAATTTGGACAACATCACTGAGAACGACTCGCTTGATTTTATGAATCCGTTCCTCCCGATTTATGATTTGCCACGTCTTCGTGAGCGATTCTATGAGGAAATTCACAAGCACTTCCCGAAGATTGCGAAAGACAAGGTTTTTGAGGCGGTTGATGCGGGCTGGCGTGAGCAGGAGCAGTTCAAGTTCGACGTTCAGCAGAAGGCGGAGGAAGCTCTTGAAGAGCTTGTAATCACTGGCGGAAACGGTATCGTTCTTGCAGGTCGTCCTTATCACCTTGACCCTGAGATTAACCACGGAATCCCAGAGATGATTCACGGGCTTGGAATTGCCGTCTTTACGGAAGATTCAGTAGCTCATCTTGGTTCTGTTGAGCGCCCTCTCCGAATCATTGACCAGTGGACTTACCATAACCGACTTTATCGTGCGGCAAACTTTGTATCTGGAATGCCTAATTTGGAGCTTGTTCAGCTCACCTCGTTCGGGTGCGGTCTTGATGCCGTAACTGCCGATCAGGTTGACGAGATTATGAAGTCTAAGAGCCGAATGTACACGCTCATAAAGATTGACGAAGGTTCTAACCTCGGTGCGGTCCGAATCCGAATCCGCTCGCTGATTGCCGCTGTAAAGGCTCGAATGCGAAATCCGAAGAAAGTCACTCGAAAGAGCGCGGCTTACCAGCGTGTTGTGTTTACGGAAGAAATGAAGCACGAATACACGATTCTCGCTCCGCAGATGAGTCCGATTCACTTCCGTCTTTTGCAGAAGGCTTTCCAGTATTCGGGCTACAACTTTGTTGTTCTTGACGCGCTTGACCCTAAAGCCGTTGACACTGGACTTAAATTCGTTAACAACGATGCCTGCTACCCGTCTATTTTGGTTACGGGGCAGATGATTGAGGCCTTGCAGTCCGGCAAGTACGATTTGAACAAAGTTGCGCTGATGATTACTCAGACCGGTGGCGGTTGCCGTGCGACAAACTACATTGGATTTATTCGCCGTGCGTTGAACGATGCGGGGTGGGGACATATTCCTGTAATCTCTCTGAACGCGCTTGGATTGGAGAAGAATCCTGGATTCACCTTTACGCCGGGAATGGTTCACAAGGCGATGATGTCTGCCTTCATTGGCGATTTGCTCATGCGCGTGCTTTACCGTGTTCGTCCTTACGAAGCAAAACCGGGCAGCGCGGACGCACTTTATGAAAAGTGGAATGCTCGTGCAGAGGAGATGCTGAAGTCAAATTCAATCTTCAAGTACAAGAAATTGATTAAGGGGATTATCCGCGACTTTGACAGACTTCCGATTCTTCCTGTTAAGAAGCCTCGCGTGGGTGTTGTCGGTGAGATTCTCGTAAAATTCCATCCGACTGCGAACA
This sequence comes from Treponema zioleckii, assembly GCF_014737315.1. Lineage (GTDB taxonomy): Bacteria > Spirochaetota > Spirochaetia > Treponematales > Treponemataceae > Treponema_D > Treponema_D zioleckii. The sequence continues at coordinate 33,557 of NZ_JPUF01000022.1, forward strand.
ACAACATCGTTAAGGTTATTGAGGCTGAGGGCGCGGAATGCGTAATGCCAGACTTGATGGACTTCCTTTTCTACACGTTCTCGGACGGTACTTTCAGATACAAGGAACTTGCTTTCCCTAAATCTGAGGACAGAAACGGAAAGATTGCGGTTTGGGCACTTGAATTGTACAGAACGTACATGAAGAAATGTTTGCGAAAGAGCCGCCGTTTTGAAGCTCCGAATTCAATTTGGGATATGATGAAGAGCGTTGACGGACTTATTCAGCTTGGAAATATTTCTGGTGAAGGTTGGTTCCTAACCGCGGAAATGGTTGAGCTTATCAAAGAAGGTGTTCCTTCAATCGCTTGTATTCAGCCGTTTGCCTGCTTGCCGAACCACATTACCGGAAAGGGTATGATTAAGGCTTTGCGCAAAAAGTATCCGGGCTCGAACATCAGTGCGATTGACTATGACCCAGGTGCCTCTGAAGTTAATCAGCTTAACCGCTTAAAGCTTCTTTTGAGTAACGCTCCAATCGGAAAGAACCCTGATGAGCTTCCGAACGGAAAAATCTGGACTCCAAAAGGCGAGGTTGAGCCAACAATTCAGTATGCGGCTGGCGCAACGCTCATTGACGATGACCCTGTAGATGCAAAGAACGTTGTTCCTGCAACAACGGCTTTGTAAAAGTCTAAGTAAAACGAAATAAACAAAAAAAGGTGATTTTGACAGAGCCAATAGCTCGGAGCCGTCAAAATCACCTTTCTGAGTTCGGTCATTTTGCCATTCAAAATGACCGATTTTTTTTTAAACTTAAACTAAGAAGCAATGGAATTTTCGTTAGAAAACTCCGGGGAAGCGCTAAACTGGAATTTTAAGTTTCAAAGTTAAATTTGAAGCGCTTCCGTGTTACGCTTTAAGAACTTCCTTTATGGCCTTTAAAAGTTCATCGTATTCTGTAAAAGTCGGAATGTTCGGGTAATCAGCCTTGATTTTGTCGGTTGTGCGGAACAAAAATCCGGCTTTGCTTGCCTGAATCATACCGAGGTCGTTGTAGCTGTCGCCGAATGCGATTGTCTCGTAGCCGATTGACTGCAACGCCTTTACGGTCGTAAGTTTTGACTGCGGGCAGCGCATTTTGTGGCGGACGATAAATCCCTTTTCATCAACTTCGAGCGAATTGCAGAAAATCGTCGGCATTCCCATTTTTTTGATGAGCGGTGAAGCGAATTCTTCAAAAGTGTCGCTCAAAATGATTGTCTGGCTCATGGAGCGAAGCTCGTCCAAAAATTCTTTTGCGCCCGGCAGCGGGTCTATTTTTGCAATCGTGTTCTGAATGTCTTTGAGAGTAAGACCGTGTTCTTTCAAAATCCCGATTCTCCACTGCATCAATTTGTCATAATCCGGCTCGTCGCGGGTTGTGCGTTTTAGCTCAGAAATTCCCGAAACTTTAGAAAACTCAATCCAAATCTCAGGTGCAACAACACCTTCCATGTCCAAACAAGTTACAAACATTTTTTTCTCCTGATTAAAAGATTGCTTTACTATAGCTTTAAAGCGGCTTTTAGGGGAGTGCATAAAAGTAGACAGGTAAGGGCGGGGTGTGCAGAAAAATACACGGTAAATTCTTAAATTAATATTAATGTATGATTTTTTATACAGTTTGAAATTTTTTTCAAAAATCCTTGAAATTTCTTTTTTTTGTGTTATACAAAATAACGATTTTGTAAGTCTAAATAATATAATGTTTTATCATTTCTTTCTGAAAAAATGTTGAAAATTTTATTAAAAAAAACTCAAAAAATAAAAAGTTGGCACGTATATTGCTAATAGATATTCAGATAAAAAGTAGTATAAAAAAAAATAAAGGTTTTTGGTCATTTCCAAGAAGTTTAATTTCTGAAAAATGACTTAAAAATCAGCATTGCTTATTTGGAGACTATAAAAATGGATTTGTACGAAAACTACTTGAAGGAAATTAGAGGGTATTCGCTTTTGACTCAGGCTCAGGAATCTGAACTTGCCGAACAAATTCAGCACGGAAATCAGATGGCATTGGATCGGCTTATAAAAGCCAATTTGCGTCTGGTGGTTAGTGTGGCAAAAAAATTCACCATGTCTTATAAGTTTTCTGTAATGGATTTGATTCAGGAAGGAAATCTTGGATTGATGGCTGCCGCACAGAAATTTTCAGCTTCATTTAATACAAAATTTTCTACCTATGCGTACACTTGGATTTTTCAGTATATGCTTCGGTTCGTTCACAACAAAACATCGATAATCGAACTTCCGCACCGAAAAGAAGAAATATTACGCACCGCCAAAAACGGAAAGGTTACTTTTATGCAAAAATATGGTTTTGAGCCGTCTGTTGAGGAACTTGCCGAATATCTTGGCGTTAACGAGTTTGAGCTTCGGGACGTGCTTTCGTATTCGTATTCGTTCACTTCGATTGATGTTGAGTGTTCCGATGACAACGGAGAAACCTTCGGCGACCTTTTGCCGGACATGAGATACAATCCAGAATCAAATTATTTGATTGATGAGGAGAAAAAATCTGTTGAAACGATGCTCGGCTCGCTTCCTGAAAAAGAGCGTATCGTAATCAACGAAAGGTTCAATTTTGATTGCAATCAGCATGTGCCGACTTTGCGAGAATTGAGTTCTTCTCTTGGCGTTTCGGCTGAAACCGTTCGCCAAATGGAATTAAGGGCATTAAAGCGACTTCGAAAATCTTTCGTCGCATAGAAACAGAGAGAGTTTCTAAAAATATCAGCTTTTAAGTCCTGCGGTAACGTTAATCCCCTTGCGTTACCGCTTTTTTTTGTCGAAAATAAAAAATAGACTATGGCTACTAAAAAAATATCAGGACAAAATGAATCAAAAAAAACTCCCTCAAAATCTTCTGCAGGGACTTCTAAAAAAACTTCAAGAACCGTCGGCACAAAATCCCGCGCCACAAAAAAAAGAAAACCTAAAGCTCCTAAAATAAAACTTTCCATGAAAAAAGTCGTAATGCTTTCCGGGGCGATTTGCTTCCTTTGTATTATGAGCATTGCGATGAGCGTGATTTTTAACAATCGGGAAGAATCGGCTCGCAGTGAAGTTGTTGAAATGAACTCAGAAAAGCCGAAAGTCGGTTTTGTGGATTCAAAAAAAAGATGATTTAAAATCGGAAAATTCAGAAATCGTGGAGCGAAAAAAAGACGAAGCGATTTTGGAATCTTTAAAAAATCAGGAACTTGAGGATTTAAGAATCGCTCAGGCTGAAATGCAAAAGGCTGAGATTCAGAAAATTGAAGAGAAAAAAAGGCAGGAACTTTTGGAGCAAGAATCAAAATGGAAAGAAGAAAATCTTGCGCTCCGAAATGAATACGAACGGCTTTTGCGTGAAAATTCGGCTCTTCAGAATGAGAACGGAAAACTTAAAAATGAGAGTTCCCGTGAGTCCGACAAATTTTCTTCTGAAAATCAAAAACTTGCGCAAGAAAATGCTCGGTTAAAAAAACAAATGAGCGAGATGCAGAACGAAATCGGTGCCGAAAGCGAAAAACTTTTGAACGACAACGAAAGTTTAAAGCGTCAGATTGCTTCGCTAAAAAACGAGAACGGAAAATTAAAGACAGAAAGTTCCCGTGAATCTAGCAAGGTTTCTAGCGAAAATCAAAAACTCTTGCAAGAAAACGAACGGCTCAAAAAGCAGATGGAGTCACTTAAAAATCAAAAATCGGCAGCTTCAAGCACAAAAAACGAAAATAGAGCTGAGCCTAAAAAGCAAGTTGCTTCCTTGACGCACCCAAAACAGGATGCGGCGCAGAATCAGCTTGCAAAGAGCAGGTTTGACATTCCGCCTGCAAAAAATGGGGCTACAATCGTGTTCGTGATTGACGACGCGGGGCGAAGTGCCGCTAACACTAAAAAATACACGGATTTGCCGTTCCCGATTACGATTGCAGTTCTTCCAAAATTGCCGCAGACCCGTCAGTGTGCGGACGTAATCCGAAAGTCCGGCAAGGAGATGATTCTTCATCAGCCAATGCAGTCTCAAAAGCTTAGCCTGGATCCTGGACCGGGGGCGATACGCGGCGAAATGTCGAGTGCGGAAATCATTCAGATTTTGAACGAGAATCTTGAAGAGCTTGGAAGCGGGGTTAAAGGTCTTAACAACCACGAAGGTTCGTTAATTACTGCTGACGAACTTAGAATCGGCACTGTTCTTGACGTTTGCCGCGAAAAGGGCATTTATTTTCTTGATTCGCGCACTACCGCGGAAACAAAGGCTCCGAGTGCCGCTGCTGCAAGGGGAATGAGAATCTATGAGAAAGCTGGCCCGTACATTGATAACGAAATTAGTCGGGAAAAAATGCTTGAGAGAATTTATGAAACTTTGAACTACGCAAACCGGCGCGGAAGTGCTATAGTAATCGGACACGTGGATAAGAGCGTAAATATTCTTCCGGATTTGCTAAACGAAATGTATCCGTATTTGAAAGCGGCCGGATATAAATTTGCGACTCCGAGCACGCTTCGCTAAGATGAGGTGTTTTTATGAAAGTTTTAGGTATAGAAAGTTCCTGCGACGAAACGGCTTGTGCCATTGTTGAGGACGGAAAGAAAATTATAAGTAACGTTGTTGCAACGCAGATTCCTTTTCATCAGATTTTTAAGGGCGTTGTTCCGGAGATTGCAAGCCGCAAACATGCCGAGTGGATTTTGCCGGTCGTGCGGCAGGCTCTAAAAGAGGCTGATATGACTCTTGCCGACGTTGACGCGATTGCGGCTACGAATCGGCCCGGTCTTATGGGAAGTCTTTTGGTTGGTCTTACGTTCGGAAAAACACTCGCGTGGTCGCTGAACAAACCTTTTATCGCAATAAATCACATGCTTGGTCACATGTATGCGGCTCACCTTGAGAATGATATTGAATATCCTTACCTGGGACTTCTAGTTTCTGGCGGACACTCGATTATTGCGAAAGTGAATGGTTTTGATGACCTTGAAGTTCTCGGAACGACAATTGACGATTCTGTTGGAGAGGCTTTTGATAAAGTTTCTAAATTTTACGGATTGGGCTATCCAGGAGGCGTGGTGATTGACCGTCTGGCTCAGAACGGGGATCCAAAGTCATTCAGTTTTCCTGTTCCAAAACTTGACAAGGGCGATGACCACCGCTACGACGTGTCTTTTAGCGGATTAAAGACTGCCGTAATTCATCAGGCCGACATGTTCCTTAAAAAAGGCTACGAGAAGACCAACGAAAATATTTGTGCGGCATTCCAGGAAACTGCATGTAAAACGATTTTGAGCAGGCTTTTCCGTGCTGTTGAAGACACTGGGCTTACGACAGTCGTTGCGGGCGGCGGAGTTGCCGCAAATTCAAGACTTAGGGCAATGCTTGCAGAGCATAAAGAACTTAATTGTATCTTCCCGCCGTTAAAATTGTGCGGCGACAATGGAGCGATGATTGCGGGCGTGGCTTACCATTTCTTGAAACGCGGTGACAGAAGTCCGATTGATGTAACGGCGCAGGCAAGAATTCCGCAGTTTAAACGCGGGCTTGCAAATCTCGAAGCTTTTGGGCGCAGGTAGATTTGTAGTAGCGTTCTTTGTCTTCGTACATGAGTTTGTCGGCTCTGGAAACGGCTTTTTCGATTTTGCGTTCAGTTTGTACGTCACCCGAAAGCCATACAGAGCCGATGGAAAGATTCATTTTGCAGTCTTTTTTTATTAGAGATTGGGCAATTTTTAATTCATCAACTTTTTTTAAGAATTGCTTTGCATCTTGATTTTTGCAGAAAATTACGAACTCGTCGCCGCCGATTCGGTAGATTGTTGAATTCTTGTTTTTTCCGAACACACTTTTTAGAACATTCGCAGTGTTCAAAATCAGTTCATCACCTTTTTCGTGTCCAAAGTTGTCGTTCGTGAATTTTAGTCCGTTTATGTCGGTAAAGATTATGCCTAGCTCGTTTGTGGTGGATTCAAGATTTTTTACTTCTTCAATGTATGCGTGCCTGTTCAATAGGCCTGTCAGCCTGTCGGAATAGCTCAGCTCGTAAAGTTGGTTCATGTACTTTCGCCTTCGAATGTCGTTCAGTGCAAAAGTCGCCACCGATTTTAAAAGAATTGTGGAATCCCGGTTTTGCTTAGGATTGTCCACTCCCAAAAATCCCACAAGTCCCGTTGGTTCGTAAAATGGAACTTCAAAAGTCGATTCAATTTTTAGATGCGTAAGTATTTTATACTCTTCTGTGTAGCTTGGAAGTTCATCAGCGACTGAATTTATGTGAACTTCGCCTTTTTCCTCAAAAAGTTTGAGCCAGTAGTTCATTGTTGAGATGGGAAGATTTTGCCTTTGAGATTTTCTGGTTTGTATGTTTTCATTGCACCATTCGTAGGTCGAGCTGGCAAATGTTAAATTTTCGTTGAATTCAAAAATATAGGCCCTGTCGGCGTCGTGGTATTCTGCAACAATGCGTAATAGATTATGAATAGCTTTTTCTGTATCACTGTTTTCATACAGCATATTGATGCAGAGTAGTAGAGTGGAATTAATTTTTCTGAGGTTCGCGATTTCTTGCTCAATTGTCGGCAAGTCTTCAACCTTTGTCGTCTCCATAAAGAATATTTTAACATAGAATTTAAGAAATGACATTTTTTTCTGAACATATATTTAATTTTATGCTATAGTTTTGCTATTAAAATTCTGTCTTTAAAAATGGAGATTCGTATGCGTAATCTAAAAGATTTGACTTATGGAATTGTTGGTCTTGGAATTATGGGTGGGTCGATTGCCAAGGCGATTCGTCAGAACATTTTGTGCCGAAGCGATGCTTCCGGAAAAATCCTTGCCTGCAACAGAAGCACTGCGTGTCTTATTCAGGCCCGTGCGGACGGCGTTGTTGATGAGACTTTTACGACTGAGCGCGTGCAGGAAATGCTCCCAAAATGCGATTTGCTTTACGTATGCCTTTATCCCCATGCGACCCTCGATTTTTTGAAGGAGAACAAGCAATTTTTTAAGAGCGGCGCGATTGTTACGGACATTTCCGGCGTAAAAGGAATTTTTGAAAAGGAACTTCCGTCGATTTTGCGTGATGACGTTGATTTTATAATCGGACATCCAATGGCGGGCGGTGAGAAAGAAGGATACGTGAATTCCAAAGCGGAATTTTTTATAAACCACAACTATATTCTTTGCGAACAGAGTTTTAACAAAAAAGAGAATCTTGATTTAATGCGTGATTTTATTGCCGAAATAGGTTTTTCAAGAATCACCGAAACTTCCTGCGACACTCACGACTACAAAATCGGTTTTACGAGCCAACTTTGCCACGTTATTGCGAGCGCGCTGGTCGAAAGCGCCCAGGACCCAGAAATTACGGCATTCGGAGGAGGTTCGTTCGAAGATTTGACGAGAATCGCGATGATTAACGCGCCTCTTTGGACAGAACTTTTTATTTCGAACAAAGAAAAACTCGTGGAGCATATCGAAAATTTTGAAAAGCAGATGGACATTTTTAAGCGTGCAATCCGCGACAAGGACAGTGAGACTCTAAAAGCGATTCTTGAGGACACGCGAGAAAAGCGATTGCAGATGGGCAGCATAAGAACTGTTCGCAAATAGTTCGTGTTTTATTTTGCTGAACTAATGGACTGTTATCATTCAAAATGTTAAAATGACTCGTTATGAACAAAGATGAAATCTTGGACAAGGCTATTCGCCGTGTGCCTGACTTTCCGAAGCCTGGCATTTTATTTTTTGATGTTACTAGCATTTTTACAAATCCGCCGGCTTTCAAGCACTGCATTGACCGCATGGTCGAGATTTATTCAGCAAAAAAGCCTGATGCAATTGCGGCTGTTGAGTCACGCGGATTTTTGTTCGCTGCGCCGCTGGCAGAAAAACTTGGTATTCCGCTTGTTTTGATTCGTAAAAAAGGAAAGCTCCCTGGAGACGTTTACAGCGCAAGTTATTCGCTCGAATATGGTGAGGCTACAATTGAAGCTCACAAAACCGACATTGAGAAAGGTAAAAATTACCTTGTTATTGACGACCTTATCGCAACTGGCGGTACTCTCAATGCCAGCCGCAACCTGATTGAGCAAGGTGGCGCGCACGTAATGGAATTCTTCGGCGTAATCGGAATCCCGGAATTGAACTACACTGACGCACTTGCCCCGATTCCTGTAACGACTTTGGTTGATTTGTCGGAAAAATAATTTGGCATGCCGAACTGAAAATTGCTTTTGCAAAACCGGAGCTTTTTGCTCCGGTTTTTTTTGCGCTCCCGCATTTTTAAGATAAGCCCATTAAAAACTAAAAAACATTTTGCGTCATGTTGAATTTATTTCAGCATCTTGCTCATCGAATTTGCATTGAAGCTTGTAGGTGTAAAAATTGTCTGCCGTAACGTAAAAACGGTACGGCATCTTTGTTAGCAAATAAATAGTAGATTCTGAGACAAGCTCAGAATGACAGTTTGCTTAATCTAATCGAAGAATAACTGTATCAATTTTTGAGTCCATTATTTGTTGAATTGTTTTAGGAGTATTTAAACCTGTGCTAAAATCTCGTTCAAAACGTAAAGTGAATTTTTCGCCGATTGGAAGATTTTTTAATGCCTCAAAGTCGTTTGTTTTTGAAGACAGAGATAGCGTGCTAGACAATTCAAACGGTATTTGGAATTGGTCTTCGTCATAAAAGTTTATTGTTCCGCGCAGGTAGTTAAAATTTGCTTTTTTTATAAAATCAATTGTCATTACGAGTTGAAGTTCTTTTGACCGTAATGTGTAATTTCCTGCTACAAGTTCAACTGCATTTGCCTTGTCACCAATCACTTTTATTTGTGAACTGTTTATCGTTTGCTTCTGCACTGTTTGCAATGGAGCTTTTGCATCTAAAGGACTTCCGCTTTGTGCGAAAATTGCTGATGCCATAAAAATAAGGAAAATTGCAATAAAAAATCTTTTCATAAAATCCTCCGATAATGACTGTGCTTAACTGATTTGCCTTGATTATAACACGAATGGCGAATGATGACATTCTGAAAAAAAAGTTCAAATTGTAAGGAAGTTTTTTTTATTCCTGAAAATAGCTTTTTATTGCACGGTAAATGTTTCCAAAGTTAAAATTCACTGTCAAACCGAAGAAAAAGCCTTGGTCAACAAGGTGTTCGCAGTCTTTGGGTAAATCTACTGAGTACAAAAGTTTTTTATAACCCGTAAATGCTTCTAAACCGATGTACTTGTTCAGCGGCTGCTTCCATCCTGCCTGGGCTTGCAGAAATATCGCAGTTTTTTTGCTGTTTTCTTCACTAAAATCATCTCCTGTAAGCTGAATAAATTCCGTGGAACTTCCTCCGCCAAAATAAAAATATTTGTTCAGCCCAAGTCCAAAAGGGTAGCAATAAAGATTCATGCTGACTGTTTCCGTTGTATAAACGGCATCTCCAGATTCCGAGAAAAGCGCAGAATGGCTAAAACCTCCGTTAATCGAAAAAAATCTGGTAAACAAATATTCACCTTTTATTCCAAACCCAAAACCGTTGTGTTTTATTGCATCGCTCATAACGCCAAAATCAAAGGAAATATCTGTGTTCTTTATTTCTGGTTCGGCAGTTTTTTCAGAATAAAAATTTTCCATCTCCTGACTGTTAGAATCTGAATCTGAAAGCGAAAAAATAGGTTGTAGTTGCAAAATTAATGGAGTAAATAAAAAAAGTGATTTAAAAAAAGTCATTTGAAAAAAAATACAGGCACGGCAAAACCAACTTAAAAACTGAAAGCCGATTTCCCGTGCCCATAATTATGCATTACGAATTATTTATTGAGTCGTGGAGCTTAGTTCCGCGAGCGCTTATGCTCTCTTCAAGTGGATAGCGAAGCCGCCAACTTCTTTGTCGAGGTAAACAACCTTGAGTGGAGAAGCGCCTTCTTTTCCCATCCATTTTTCTGTTCCAGCAACTGGATTGAATCCGTATGGTTTAAGATAAGCGAGTGCGCGCTCTACGTTGTTGCAAACCATAGAGATGTGACCGTGAGTTCCGCGTCCGTTCTCTTTCATAATCTCAACCTGCTCTGAAGCGAAGATTGAAGAGTTTCCGAATTTTGAAGCGAAACCGAAAAGCTCGAACTGTGCTGCGATTTCTTTTGCCTCAGCTTCGTTCTTTGCGTTGATTCCCATGTGATCGATGTGGAAGTTGTGCATTGCTTTTACAGCGTCTTTACAAATCTGAGTGATTTCGTCCCATTTGCATCCTTCGATGAGTGGTTTTTTAACCATCCAGGTTCCGCCCATACAGAGAATGTTCTTGCGTTTTGCGTACTCGCCAACGTTCTCAGTTGTAACGCCACCTGTTGGCATGAAAGTACACTGTGGGAAAGGTCCGCCGAAGTCGTCAATGATTTTGTATCCGCCCTTGCGCTCTGCAGGGAACAGTTTGAGGTGTGTAACGCCCTTGTTGATACAAGCTGTGATTTCAGAAGGATTTGAGATTCCTGGCATTGTTGGAACGTTGTTCTTCAAGCACCAGTCAACTACGTCTGGGTTGTATCCTGGGCTAACGATGAATTTAGCACCAGCTTTTACAGCTTTTTCTGCCTGCTCAACGTTCAAAACAGTTCCAGCTCCAACGAGCATATTTGGCTCTGCTTTAATCATTGCTTCAATAGCTTCAGCCGCGCAAGCTGTGCGGAATGTAACCTCAGAAGCCGGAAGTCCGCCCTTTACGAGAGCGTGTGCCAAGTCTGCTGCTTTTGAAGCATCTTCGATTGCGACAACAGGAATAATACCGATGTCACGGAATGTGTCATAAATGTCTGCCATTTTTAAGACTCCTAAAAAATATGCTTAATAAAAAACTTTCCCAGTTTTTAAACGCTTTTTAATATATTCTTTTTTGTGTGCATTGTAAATGTTCGATTTTTGGACACAAAATAACGAAATCTGCATAAAAGCGTATTTTTTTCTTACCTAATTTACTATAAAAAAACTGCGACAGTTTTGCCGCAGTCTCAAGTGATTTTTGGCTATTTACTGATTCTCAGCTTTTCCCACAATTCGTAGTATTTTGCCAAAGTTTCGCCAATGTCCATCTTCAATTCGCAGTTGTCCATCTGGCTAGCCTCGTAGAGAGGTGTCGTCGTCATGTACTGCTGAGCCTCAAGGTTCACGTAGCAAGGAAAGTTGAAAAAGTCTAGGAATTTCGCATAGTTTTCTGGTCGGTGGATAAAGTTGATGAATTCTGTTGCGAGTTCGGCATTTTTCGAATCCTTTAAGATGCACATGCTGTCAACGTAGCAAGCTCCGCCTTCCTGTGGAATAAAAAAGTCAATCGTGTCTTTCCATTCAGCTTCTGGAACTTCTCCGTAAACAACTTCCGCATATCCGTGGCAGAGCCAGAGGTCTCCGCGGGCAAAGTCTTTTCCGAATCCCTCTGCATCGAATTTTACGATGTTCGGGAGCCATTCGTTTTTAATCATATCAACTGCCGTGTTAATCTCAGCCTCGTTCAAAGTTGAAACGCTGTAACCGTTGTGAGCGAGCGCGTCACCGATTACTTCGCGGTAGTCGTCCATCATGCTCGCGTGACCTTTGAACTGTGGGTCTGCAAAAATCGCCCATGAGCGGTCGTAATTTCCGTTAGGAACCTTTTTCTTGTTAACAGCGATTCCGGCCGCGCCAAAATAGTACGGAACCGCATAAGTCATATCCGGGTCGTAAGTTGTTTTTTCAAGAATTTTCGGGTTGATTTTGCTTCGGTTCGTGAATTTTTCCTGCACGATTGGCTGGAGCATTCCTTTTGCCATCATAATAGAAACGTAGTCCTGTGAAGGCACAACGATGTCAAAACTTTTTGCCCCGCCGTTGTTGAGCTTGTTGAACATGGTTTCATTTGAATCATATTCCGTTACGATAACCTTACAGTCGAATTCTTTTTCAAATGCTTCTACAACGTCCGTTGGTGTGTAGTAAGTCCAAGTGTAAAGATTCAAAGTTTTTTTGTTGTCGCAAGAAACAAAACCGAGTCCTGCAATAAGACCTGCTAAGGCAAGTACAATTTTTGCTGTGATTTTCATAAAATTTTCCTCTATTAAAATAAATTAAAAAAATTGTGTCCCTGTTTGCAATCGAAATCCTCAGGTGGCTGAGCGAAGTCAATGCATTATTTTGCAGCTGCAAAACTTTTTAAACTCTTTCTGAGAACAATCGCAAGAAGCAGAATAAAAAGAATCAAAATGAATGAAAGTGAATTGATTACCGGGCTTACACCGTGCCTAATCATGTTGTAAACCGAAATAGGCAACGTCTCGATGTTTCCGTTTACGAGCGAGGTGATTACGAAATCTTCGATAGACATTGTAACGCTCATCATAAATCCGGAGATGATTCCTGGGGCAATTGCCGGGAGAATCACGTGGAGTAAAGTCTGCTTTTCGTTCGCGCCCAAATCGTAGGCAGCTTCGATTATCGAATAGTCAAATTCGTCAACGCGCGAGCTTACCATAAGATAAACGAATGGAAGACAGAACGTTGTGTGCGCGATTATAATCGTCGTAATTCCGAGATTCATGTGGATTCCGCTCAAGAAAATCAAAAGCGAAACACCCATAATTACTTCCGGGAGAACCATCGGCAAAAAGCTGATTGACTGAATGTAGTTCTTTCCGAAGAATTTGTACCAGCTGATTCCGATTGCGGCAAGGCTTCCGAGAACCGTAGAAATCAACGCGGAGGCGAGTGCCACGATTCCGCTGTACAAAAGCGATTTCCAGAGTTTTCCGGATTTTAAGAAAAGTTCTTCATACCACCGGAACGAGAAGCCTGTAAATTGCGAGCCTTCAGAGCTGTTGAACGAGTAGAAGACGATTACAAACAGCGGAATAAAAAGAAAAGCGAGTCCGAGCGCAAAAACAGCCTTTGAAAAACTGAATACAGGAGCACGTTTTTTCCAGTCACGTTTTGCATGTCGGTTTCCTTCATTTTTGTTCAGCGGGTTACGCTTTAAAAGTGCGAGTATTACAGAAACTAAAAAATCCATATTCTATCCCTTTTGCTAATCTTTCTTCATTTTCTTCAGTTTTGCTTCGTTTTTGTCTGAAGAAATCATGTAGAGAATCGCCGCCATACTCAAAACCGTAAGAGCCACGCTGAATGACGATGCTAAAGGCAGATTCCTTGCTTTTTGAATCTGGTCCATGATTATGTTTCCGAGCATGTAGCTTTCTGTTGAGCCGACGAGCTGCGGAACGGTGTAGTTTCCGAAAATCGGAATGAACGTAAAAATCAGTGCGCTGATGATTCCAGATTTGATTCCGGGAATCATTATGCGGTAGATTGAGCCGAGTTTTGTCGCGCCCAAGTCCCGTGCCGCTTCAAGCAACGTAAAGTCGAATCGGTCAACCGACGTAAAAATCGGAAGAATTGCGTAAGGCAAGTACATGTATACACTTACGAGGATTACCGCGAATTTTGTGTACATAAACTGATTCGGAGTAAAAACTGCATCAGAATTTCCCGTTACAAAAAAGCAGATTTTGGCAAAAAATCCGCAGACCGTGTTCAAGAGTCCGTCTTCGCCGAGAATCGACATCCACGCAAAAATGCGGATGAGCGAGTTTGTGAGGAACGGAACGATTACCAGAATCAAAAGAATCGTCTGGTGACGGCTTCGTGCAATTGCGTAGCCACAAGGAAGCGCAATCGCAATGGTGATGAGCGTTGAAACGACAGTCATCCACAGTGTTCGCCAAAAAATAAATCCGTATGCCGCCGAAAACATCTGCTTGTATGCGTCGAGCGAGAACTGATGCACTACGCCGCCGAACATATCTCTTTTCATAAAAGAATACGCCACGATGATTACCAGCGGAACTACAAAGAAAATCGAGAACCAAAGTCCCATTGGCCAACCGTAAAACGGTCCGGGATTTGCTTTCTTGAATTTTCTTGAGTATGCTTTTGAGGCTATTTTTAGCGACAAATCTTTTTTTGCTTCTCTTGAATTTTCGAGGGAAGCTGAATCTTTTTCATTTTCTTTCATTAAACTCTTCCTAATGTGTGGGGCTTATTTGTCAATGTCTTCGACGATATATCCGTCTTCCGCAGACCATGAGATATAAACCGTGTCCTTCCACTGAATTTCAGGACCGTCGTCAAGATAATTCTGGTGTTGCTTGAAAACTTTTACGATTGTGCCAGTCTTTTCGAGCTTTACGTAGAATTTTGACTGGAATCCTGTGTAGACAGGTTCCTCTACGACACCTTTGAACACGTTGATGTCTTTTCTGCCGTTCACGTTAGGTTCTTCGAGTGTAATTCTGATTTTTTCAGGGCGAACTGTGAACGCAACTTTCTGACCTTCGTCTGTGTGCTCGTAATCCGTTACGAGGATATTTTTGTCTTCTTCTTTTGTTGCCTGAGTGTCGTCTTTGAGCTGAGCCTGAATGCCGAGCGTAGGAACGTTGAGAGTTACCATGTGCTCAATGTCGGCTTTTCCGGCAACTTTGTATTCCTCGCATTTTACGACAGTCGCTTCAAAAAGGTTCGTCTCGCCAATGAACTGGGCTACGAATTGAGTCGCAGGACTTTCGTAAATTTCGTAAGGGGTTCCGATTTGCAGAACGTTTCCGTGATTCATAACGGCGATTCTGTCCGAAACTGCAAGTGCCTCGCTCTGGTCGTGAGTTACAAAAATGAACGTAACGCCGATTTTGTCATGGAGCCGGTCAAGTTCTACGAGAAGATTTGAGCGCAATTTTGCGTCCAGCGCCGAAAGCGGTTCGTCAAGGAGAAGAACTTTCGGCTCGTTTATGAGCGCACGTGCAATAGCCACACGCTGACGCTGTCCGCCTGAGAGCTGATTCGGTTTTTTGTAAATGTGGTCGTCAAGTTCCACAAGGTGAATGTATTTTCTTACTTGCTCGTCAACTGTCTTGTTGTCAACTTTTTTTAGTCGGAGAGAGAATGCGACATTTTCGTAAACTGAAAGATGCGGAAAAAGCGCATAATTTTGGAAGACTGTGTTCGAAAAACGTTTGTTCGGCGGAAGCTCCGTAACGTTCTTGTCGTCAAAAAAAAGTTCTCCTTCATCAGGAAATTCGAATCCGGCGATGATTCGGAGGAGCGTAGTTTTTCCGCATCCCGACGGACCCAGCAGCGTGAAAAATTCACCTGGTTTAATCGTAAAATTAACGTCATTAAGCGCAACAAAGTCATCGAAACGCTTGTTAATGTGATCGATAGTGACCTGACTTCCTTTCAATTCTTGTAACCTCTAAAAAATAATGACCACTTGTGGTGGTTTTATCGCATGAAATTTCTGATTTCGCATGATTTTATAAATTGATTTTTATACAGGAATTTGTCAAGCAAGATAGAGCAGAAAATTGATTTTTTTAAGAGAAGTTATGTGAATCACCCTATACAAAATGCGTGCGAACCATAAATAATATTTTATCGCAAAATATAGAAATCGGGCATCTCAAATACTTAAAATTTGGATATTTTTTTTTGTAGATGCCTGCGAGTTTTTTTCTATATTTTGTAGACTGAGCATAAAAAATCTCCGATAATCTACGGACTGATTTTAAAATTTAAAATTAATGAGGAAGATTATGTTTGCTATTTTGTGCGGACTCGTTCTGATGGCCTTTACGGTATTTGCGTGGATGGCTGACGGACTCAACTGGTCTAAAGAAATAATTTCATTCTTAAAAGGGGCTTCGCCTGTGATTGCGGCTTTTGTAGGCTTAATCGCCATATTTATTGGAGTCGCTGACATAAAAGACAAGCGGGAGGCGAAGCGGGAAGAAGAAGAAGCTCGCCGTGCCGAAGAAATTTCAAAAAATTAAATTCGTGGCGAGTTAACTGTAAATTCATTGACCATAAACTCAAAAAGATTTATATTATTAGTCCCCGTATATGCGCAGACGAATGCTCATCGTCTGTGGTTATGCTTCTGGAGATGCAGACCAGAAGGCATAAAGACTTTTTATTATAAGGTATATATACATGAAAACTATCTTCGTTAAAGATTACGAACAGAAACGTGACTGGTACATCATCGATGCTGCCGGAAAACCTCTTGGACGTGTTGCAGTTTTGGCAGCAACTCTTCTTCGTGGAAAGAACAAACCAACTTACACTCCTAACCAGGAGATGGGTGACTATGTTGTTATCATCAACGCTGAGAAAGTTGAGGTTACTGGTAACAAACATGAGGATAAGCTCTATCGTCACTACACAGGATTTGTACGCGGTCTCCGCACTTTCACATTCGACAAGCTTATCGAGCGTCATCCGACAGATCCTTTGACACGCACAATCAATGGAATGTTGCCTAATGGTCGTCTTGGTCGCAGACTTATGGGTAACCTTAAAGTATATGCTGGTGCTGAGCATCCTCACGCATCACAGAACCCAAAAGTAATTGAGTTGTAATAGGAGTCGATCATGGCAGTAAAAAACATTGCAATCGGTACAGGAAGAAGAAAAACATCTGTTGCTCGCGTATTTGTTCGTGAAGGCTCAGGAAAAATCGTTGTAAACGGAAAAGACGTAGCTGAGTATTTCCCAACAGAATCTCAGGTTCGTACAGTTCACCAGCCATTGTTGGTAACTAACTACGTTAACAAATATGATATCTTGATTAACGTTCAGGGTGGCGGATTGAAAGGTCAGGCTGCAGCTTGCTTGCACGGACTTTCACGCGCTTTGCTCCAGATTGATCCAGATACACGCGCTTCTTTGAAGGCTAACGGATTCCTTACTCGCGACAGCCGCATGGTTGAGCGAAAGAAGTACGGTCAGCGTGGTGCTCGCCGACGCTTCCAGTTCAGCAAACGTTAGTTTTTGCTTCGTTCTTTTCGGGATTGTGTATGCAGTCTCGAAAATTTGCGAGAATGTACACCGGTTTTTGCCGGTGTTTTTTTTTGGGGTGCGCGGATTTGGAAAATCAATTTGAAATCAAAAATCAAAGTTTGGCTGACGAAGAACTCTCCGAGTTGGAGATTTGTCGCGTAAATCAACTTTCGTCGATTGTAACGGATAATCCCGTGCTGGAAGTGGCTTTTACGAACGGTTCGGTTTTTTTATGCGTCCGGGCTATCTTGCGATTGTGCCGGCTGAAAAAATCCGCGTGGGCGAAACTTTTGAAGGCGAAGGTGTGACCGATTTGATTAATGCGGGCTTTGCTTACATGGCGGAGCGTAAGGCTGCGGATTGTCTTGCTCGGAGTGAGCAGTGCCGTACATCCCTTGAGCAAAAACTGTATCAGAAAGGATTTGAAAAATCTGCTGTGCGTCTGGCGTTGGATTATCTTGAAAAGCGTCATTTTTTGGATGATTCACGTTATGCCTCTCGTTGGCTCAGAAATCATTCAATCGGAAAATTTCATGGTCGGAGCAGGTTGCTTCGGGAGCTTTTGGGGCGCGGAATTTCGAAGAGGACTGCCGACTCCGCAATAAATGATTTTTTTATGGAGAATGATGAGTTTGAATTGTGCGGTAAAGCGTACAATAAAGGTGTGAGTATGAAAAAGTCAAATGAGAAACTGTTAAAATATCTTTTAGATTGCGGTTTTTCATATAAAATGGCGCAAAATACAATAAAAAATAATTCAGAAATTAAAAATTACTAGTGATTTTTTTAAAGAAAAACTCTAAAATCTATAAAATCTTTAATTCACAAAAAAATCTCTAAGGCTTTCTTAAAATTAAGACTTGTTTTTTTGGGAAATGCCATAAAAACTTACTTTAAGGATTGTTTTGATGACTGCAAATGAAACTAAACCGGTCGTTTACTCGGCTCTTGAGGTTGCAAATATATGTGGTGTCGTTAATCAGACGGCAATAAATTGGATTCGGAACGGATACTTAAAAGCTTTTAAAACTCCTGGAGGTCAATTTAGGGTTTATCCTGACGATTTGGCAGAATTCATGGAAGGCCGCGATATGGCTGTTCCTGAGGCTGTTGCCGCTTGCTGTACGCGAAGGCGTTATGGTTCGCGAAGTCTTCTTATTGTTGATGATGACAAGGGATTGAACACGGTTGTGGCAAAATATATGCAAAAGCAGCTTTCTGGGATCGAAGTCTTGCAGGCTTTTGACGGATTTGAGGCTGGTTCTCAGATGGCTGAGAGAAAACCTTCTTGCCTTATTTTGGATTTGGATTTGCCAGGAATTGACGGTTTTGAGCTTTGTAAAAAGATTAACGAAAATAAGAATTTCGGAAGCCCTGCTATAATCGTTGTGACGGCTCTTGAAAATCAGGAAGTTGAGGCTCAGGTAAGAAGCTTGGGCGTAAAGCAATTCTTTAGAAAGCCTTTGAACCTTGCAGATTTGGTTCAGGTGGTAGAAGAATCTGTTTAGTAGGTCTGGTGGCTCTGTAATTTTCTACCCCAAAGTTGCGAGCGATGCGTGAGCAACAAAACTGCCTCTCCGATTTGCCGCTTAGCTTGTCGTGGCAAATCGGAAACTGTTGTAAGTTATCCCACCAGAGCAAGAGTTTTCGTTAGAAAACTCTTGGGAAACGCAAAAGTGAACTCTAATTCCTGAAATCCCCTCTCCGCGTTTCCGTAAACGCACAAGCCAAACTACCACCCCAAAAGTTGCGAGCGGGGCGCGAGCAACAAAACTGCCTCTCCAAGTTGCCGCCGTGCTTGTCGCGGCAACTTGGAAGCCACGGCAAGACCCACCCACCAGAGCAAGAGTTTTCGTTAGAAAACTCTTGGGAAACGCACAAGTGAACTCTAATTCCTAAAATCCACTTTCCGCGTTTTCATTAATCCTTAACAAAATCCTTTCGGTATGGGTTAAAGATGTCTAGGAGAACTCCTGCTTCGAGGCAAGTGCAACCGTGGATTACGTCGTTCATTTTTAGCATTGTGTCGCCTTTTTGAACGATTTTTTTTACGCCGTCAATTTCGAATTCAAATTTTCCGCTTACAATGTAAGTGATTTGTGTGTGCGGATGATGGTGCAACGCTCCGATTGCACCTTTTTCGAAAGTGTTTTCAACACACATCAAATCGTCGCTATAGGCGAGAACTCTTCTTGTAACACCATTTCCTGCATCTACGCTTTCAACGTCGGAATGAAAGACCCATCTTTCGTTTTTCATAAAATCTCCTGTGTTTTTTATTTGGCATTTTTTTAGGCTGCCTTTATTATTCAAAAATAGATTCCGATAAAATTATGTAGTATGAAAAGAATTTTTACGAGTACTTTTTTATTAAGCCTGTCGATTTTTTTTCTTTCAACTGTCAATGCCGCTTCTCCAACGACAGCCAAGGCACTTGCGCAGGAATCCTTAAAAAAATCATCGGTAAATGAATCCATAAAATATATTCAGAATAACATTTCCTCGCTTTCTGCCCCTGCCGAAAAACGTTCGGCTTACGCATTTTTGGGAAGCGTTCAGGAACAGATGGGCCTGTTTTGTGACGCTGAAAAATCCTACGCCGCCGCTGCTGCAATTTCCGCTTCGGATGCCGAGGGAATGACAAAAAAAAGTTACGGAGCAGCTCGTGATTGACGCTGTGCGCTGTGCGTTGAGTCTTGGTGACTATAATTCGGCGGAAAGCTATTTAAAAAGTGCCGTAAAAGATTCCAAGGATGAAAAAATAATTGCTTACGTAAAACTTTATACGGAATGGGCAAAACTTTGCCGTGCGGAAAACGAAAAAGAGCTTCGTCCCGTGGTGGAGACTTTAAAATCTTTTGTCGGTTCAGACAAAATGAAATCTGTGGAGCCTTCCGTGCTTTTGACTTTGTATCATCTTACGGGCGAAAATTCATATTCGCGTTCGCTCAAAAATAAATATCCTTCGAGCATGGAATATGCCGTTGTGAGCGGCTCTGTTCAGCAACTTCCGCTCCCGTTCTGGTATTTTGTGCCGCGTTCGACCGACAATTTTTTTGACTCGCTTCCAGAAAATCAGGATTCAAAAACCGTAAAAACGGCGAATGAGTCAAAAAATGACAAAAATCAAAACTCGGATACGAGAAAAGTTCTTCGCCAGCAGCTCGGACTTTTTAAGGTTGAAAAAAATGCGAAAAAACTTGAGGAAAAGTTAAAAAGCTGCGGATTTAATGCTAGAATCATTACTGATACACGGGCTGACAAACTTTCGTATTATTCAGTGGTCGTTGATGAGGACAAAAATGGCACGATGGGGAAAAAACTCAACGATGCCGGTTTTGCATGTTCGCCTGTAATGGAGTGATTTATGGCTGATGATAGACTTTCCGTGATGAGCGCGTTCAGCGCGTTTCAAAAGAAATTTTCTCGTTTTACGAAAGCTGAGGAAGGTGAGCGGCTTGCTCCTGTTCGAAAGGACAAGGTTTTGCAGCAGGAGATTTCTGACCGTGAGGAACGGTACGAGAATGCAGTTTCGAATTCATACAGAATCTATAAATCTCCGTTCGAAGCTTTGGGACGTAATTCAAGTCGTGCAAAAGCGATTGACGATGATGAGCAGAGTCTTTTGAAGGCTTATGATTTGTACAAGGCGATTCTTGAGCTGAATGAAAAAAAAGGTGATTCCCATACTTTTGTGGCAAAGTACGAGATTGAAAATTTGATTAGCCAAAAAGACACTTACACACGGGGCGGTCAGATGGTCTATCTTCAGTGCTGGTTTATGTTCGAGCAAGGAGTTACGGATTTTGTTCCCGTTCTCGAAGAAGTTAAGCCCGGAAAATTTCAGTTGCGATTTGTTGAAGGCGAGTCTTTTAGGTTCCCGCAGACCGTTCTTGAGCAAGTAGAGATGATAAAAAGAATCTACTATCAGGGATAGATTCTTTTTACAAACGCGGCTACAGGGGGCAGCATTTGCAAGTTGACTAAAAGGCCCTGCTTGCCGCCTCGTTTTGTGAACACCTGCAAGAAGACCCACCAAAGCGCGAGTTTTTCGTAAGAAAAACTTGCGGGAAACGTCCGAGGAAAGATTTTAAT
>NZ_JPUF01000023.1 GCF_014737315.1 Treponema zioleckii
GCGTGCGAGCACAAAACTGCCTTTCCGAGTTACCGCCGTGCTTGTCGCGGCAACTCGGAAAGCCCCTGCAAGCCCGCCCACCCAAGCGCGAGTTTTTCGGTAGAAAACTTGCGGAAAAACAATTTCTCTCATGACTCCCCAAAGTTGCGAGTGGCGTGCGAGCAACAAAACTGCCTTTCCGAGTTACCGCCGTGCTTGTCGTGGCGACTCTGCTCACCCCTGCAAGCCCGCCCGTTCAAGCACAGATTTTCGGTAGAAAACTTGCGGGAAAACAATTTCGCTCATGTCTCCCCAAAGTTGCGAGCGACGCGCGAGCAACAGAACTGCCTCTCCGAGTTGCCGCCGTGCTTGTCGCGGCGACTCGGAAACCCCTGCAATCCCGCCCACCAAAGCACCAGTTTTTCGTTAGAAAAACTGGTGGGAAACGCAAAAGTTGACTTAAATTTTCAAAATAAACTTGTAGCGTTTCCGTTGATAACGAGATTGAAAAAGGGTAAAGTATCCTTATGTCAAATATAAAATTACCAGAAGATTTTAAAGGTGTTCACTTTCATTTTGTGGGCATTAAGGGAACCGGAATGGTTGCCCTCGTTGAAATATTGAATGCTCGTGGTGCCATAATAACAGGTAGCGATGTTAGCGAAAGATTTTATACGGACGAAATCCTGGATAAAATCGGTTTGAAGGCTCTTCCGTTTGCTAGTTCGAATATAACGGATTCGGTTCAGTTCGTAATTTATTCAAGTGCATATTCGCCAGAAAAAAATCCAGACCTTATTGAAGCAAAAAAACGTGGCCTTCCTATGCTTTTGTACACTGAGGCACTTGGTGCAGTGAGCGAAACTGCCTATTCAAGCGGTGTTTGTGGCGTTCACGGAAAAACCACTACGACAGGACTTGTAGGAACGCTTTTAAAAGAAGTTGATTTGCCGTCGCAGGTTCTTGCAGGGTCTATAATCGCAAGTTTTGGAAATTCCTGCACAATGAACAGTTCTTCCTTCAAAAAAGCTAGCGAAAACGGCGAAAAAACGTATTTTGTTGCAGAAACATGCGAATATCAGAGACATTTTATGGCATTCGCCCCTAAAAAAATCATTCTCACCTCGGTTGAGAGCGACCATCAGGATTATTATCCGACTTACGAGGATATTCGAAATGCTTTTGTTGACTACATTTGTAAACTCCCTAAAAACGGTCAGTTGATTTATTGTGCCGATGATGCTGGTGCCGTTGAAACAGCCAGAATCGCCGCAAAAAAACGCGCGGACATAGAACTCATTGCGTATGGCGAAAAGGCTTCTGGCGATTATCAGCTCACTTTTGGCGAAGTAAAAAATGGCAAACAGTATTTTTCTCTAAAAGGTTCTGGCGAGTATAAAATTTGCGTTCCGGGCGAGCACAACGTTCGTAACGCATCAGCGGCAATCGCGCTTGTAAATGAGATTTTAAAAGAAGCCGGAAAATCTCCGCTTGATTATTCAGAAAAACTCCGTGCGGGACTAGAAAACTTTGCGGGCGGAAAGCGTCGTAGCGAAATCGTGGGCCGGGCAAAAAACAAGCTTGGGCAGGACGTAATTTTTATTGATGATTACGGCCATCACCCGACGGCAATAAAAACTACGCTCGACGGATTCAGAAAATTCTATAAAAATCATAAAATCATCGTTGACTTTATGAGTCACACTTACACGCGCACTCAGGCATTGCTTGAAGAATTTGCGTCAAGTTTTTCTAGCGCGGACAAGGTTATTATCAATAAGATTTATGGAAGCGCGCGCGAAAATGCCGATGCAGCGTCCGTTACAGGCGAAATTCTTGCCGAGCACGCAAAAAAATATCATTCTGACGTTACATACGCAAAAGAATTTGATGAGGCTGCAAAAATCGGTCTTTCGATGCTTCAGGAGCCAAGCGGCGAAAATTACCCGGAAGGTTATATTTTTGTAACGATGGGCGCCGGTGACAACTGGAAAGTCGGAAAACAGATTCTTGAGTCATTGCACTAAAATGAGTGGAAAGTTTGTTATGGCGGTCGGAAAAAAAACTTCAAAGCGATTCCTAAAAATTACGTTGATATTTTTTCTCTCTGCCGTCATTTCATGCGCCACCAGCAGCAACCAACTTTCTCCGGCAGAGCCTTCGGAAGAATCTTTGTCGAATGAAAATCAGTCGGAAGATTCTTCTGCGGCCCAAATTGAATCAAATTTTTCTCCCTTCTCCGAAAAAGAAAACCCTTCGAATAATCAAAAAAAATCTAGCAAGAATAAGGCTTTAAAAAATCAGAATGACGAAAGATTAAGAAAAAAAATCGGTCAGCTTTTTGTGATTCGCCCGGAATCAATTGATTCAAGAATCACCGCAAAAGATTTGGCTCAAAATCCTTCCCGCGGAACTGCTGATGTTTCAAGCAAAATGGCAGCGTTTTACAAAAAATATCCTGCCGGCGGATTTTGCATTTTTGCCCGGAATATTCGTACGCCGGTGCAATTAAAAATCTTTACAAAGCAGTTGCACGGCTTAAATCCTTCAAAATCACCTTTGCTCTACATTGATGAAGAGGGCGGCGTTGTTGCCCGGCTTGCTAATTCAAAAGGATTCAATTTGCCTCAATACAAAAATATGAAGTCGATTGGCGACACGAATAATACGGACAAGGCTTTTTCAGCCGGAAAAAATATTGGAAGCTACTTAAAGCAATATGGTTTTGACATTGATTTTGCCCCTGTTGCCGACGTGAACACGAATCCCGACAACCCGATTATTGGTAGTCGTGCGTTCAGTTCAAATCCTGTGCTCGCAGGAAAAATGGACGTTGCATTTTTGAAGGGGCTTCATTCAGCAGGTGTTTTGGGCTGCCTAAAGCATTGGCCTGGGCACGGCGACACAAAGACCGACACGCACGTGGGCTACGCGGAAACAAACAAGACTTGGGCACAGCTAAAAAATTGTGAAGTGATTCCGTTTAAGGCGGGAATCGAAAATAACCTTCAGATAATCATGGCGGCACACATTTCGGCTCCAAAAATCACGGGAAATTATCTTCCTGCAACTCTTTCAAAAACGCTTTTGACCGAAAAACTCCGCAAAGAACTTGGTTTTAAGGGCGTGATTATTACAGACGCAATGGAAATGGGAGCGATTGCAAAAAATTACAGCTCTGGCGAGGCGGCGGTTCGGGCAATAAAAGCCGGAGCGGATATAATTTTGATGCCCTTAAATTACGTTAACGCATTTGAAGGAGTGCTTGCCGCCGTTAAAAGCGGCGAAATCAGCGAGCAAAGAATCGACGAGAGCATAATGCGAATCGAAAAGATGCGTAAGTCATTAACCGTCCTCTTCTGATGAAAATTACGAACTTTATGAAGGCAAAAAAAACTGTAGGATAAAAAGAGTTTGGAGATACCGGAAAGTGAGCGAGACTGTTGATATTTTTAAGATACTGGCAGAACTGAAGATTCCTTATGAAAAGCAGGAACATAAGGCGATTTTTTCTGAGGAAGATTCAAAAGATGTTGTAATCACTCTTGAAGGAATGGACGTAAAAAATCTTTTTGTAAAAGATAAGAATAAAAATTACGGCCTTGTGAGCATGAATTTGCACAAAAGGGCAGACCTAAAAAAAATAGCGGAGCAGTTTGGATTCGGAAGACTCAGTTTTTGCAATCCTGATGAACTCTTGTTGTATCTGAATATCACTCCAGGCTCTGTAACGCCACTTTGCATCATGTTTGATACAGAAAAGAAAGTAAAAGTTCTGTTTGACCAGAATTTTGAAGGAAAAAAAGTGATAATCCATCCCTTACGAAATACAGCATCTGTTAGCATAAGTTTTGAAGATTTAAAGCGGTTCACAGAGCATTTTGGTCATAAGTGGCAGCTTTGCGATGTGTATAAAGACGAATAAATAATAACAGAGACTTTTCGGACAATGAATGAACTAAAACTTTGGAGATAAAAAATGAGAGTATACAAATTTTATGGCTGGCAGACAGCTGATTGTAAGCCAGTTGATTCAGTTTTTAAAACGATAGAAAATCCCCGTCATTTTTATGACATTCTAAGCGAAATCTGGTGTGCGGATACCTGTGCCCCTCGAATGCGGGAAAAGTGGACAAGAGAAAATCAGACTCTTGGCCAGTGCTCTATTACGGCTTTTTTGGCACAGGATATTTTTGGCGGAAAAGTTTATGGAATCCCTCGCGAAGGCGGAAAGAATTTTCACTGCTACAACGCAGTTCCTCTTCCGAATGGCGGAGAATGTATTTTTGACCTTACGAGCGAGCAGTTCGCTGACGAAAAACTCAGTTACGAAAACAATCCCGAACAATTCCGCGAAGTTCACTGGCAGAAAGGAGAAAAACATCAGCGATATAAATACCTAAAAGCCGAATTATTGAAGAAACTAGAGCAAATGTAAAATGTCAGAAGAAAAATGGGAAGTCAAAATCCACGGAATCGATAAACACTTTGGGAACAAGTATTACATCGTTGAGGTAGGGAGCCGGTCGCGTAGCGAACGAACAACTGAGAGTTGTTCGTATGCGAGTCTCGGTCGTAGCCATGCGAAGACCGTAGGCTTTTCATTCGGAAACCAAGGAAGAATATGTGGTTTATCGCAGGCTCTACGGAGACAATTCGCTCTGGATTCGGGAGAAGTGGATGTTTTTGAGCGAGGTGGATCACAAGAAGTACCCTGATGTAAAGCAGAAGTGGCGCTTTGAGCTGGTGGAAGAAGTGTAAAATAAGTTTGAATGTGTATTATTTTTTTAAGAATTTATATAATGTAAGATATGCCATTGCCTTTTATCGGAGTAGGAATTGCTTCTTTAGCGGTAGTTATTTGCATTGTTCTCTTATCTCGTAAAGCTGCTAAGAAGCATTTCCTTGAACTTGTTGAGCAGTCAAAAACAGACTTTCCAAAAATTGAAGAATTCTTTTCTTCGTTAAACACACTTTCCGAACATTACATAAGTAAGTCCGATGAGCAGGTTTTCAAACAGCAGTGGGAATCTTTTTATACAGAGATTCAAAAAAGACATTATCCATCAAAGCTTCCGGATTATGAGAAAATTGCTTACTTCTTAGAGACTTTTTTAAATATTAACTTGGAGATTTCAAATCGAAATGACGTATTTCTGCAAAAAGAGATGCGAGAAAGCGATAGTTTACTATCTAATATAGATGGAAAATCACTTGATGAGCAGCAGCGAAAGGTTGTTATTTCTGATGAAGACAAGACTCTTGTTTTGGCTGGTGCTGGTTCTGGAAAGACATTAACGATTGCCGCAAAGGTAAAATATCTTTGTGAAGTTAAGAATATTGCCCCGAAAGATATTCTATTAATCTCATTTACTAATAAATCTGCTGCAGAAATGACAGAACGTATCCAGAATAAACTTGGCATACCTGTTGAAGCAACAACTTTTCATAAGTTAGGTCTTGATATAATCAAAAATGATTTAGGGTATAGGCCTGAAGTTACGGATGATTTGACGACTTTTGTTCATAACTTCTTTGAAAAAGAACTGCTTAATCATCCTGATTTAGTTCAGTCCCTTACGGAATACTTCACTTATTATCTTGACATTCCAGAAAACATGGAAGACTGTGATAGCCTTGGGGAACTGTATGAACGAGAAAAGTCAGCAGACCTGGAAACATTAAAATCAAAGTACGATAGGGAACATTTCATCAAAGATATCAGCTCTGAAAAGGCAAAAAATCTTACGACTCTTAATGGAGAGCGAGTAAAAAGTATTGAGGAAACAAAGATTGCAAACTTTCTTTTTATGCATGGTGTAAACTATGAATACGAGAAACTTTATCCTTTTGAAAGCGATGAGACAAACAGAAAGGCATACAGACCGGACTTTTATTTAACTGATTACGATATTTACCTAGAACATTTTGGTATCAGCAGAGATAATAAGTGTCCTTGGCTCTCCGAAGTAGAAGAAAAGAAATATCTGGACGGGATTAACTGGAAACGTGAATTCCATAAGAAAAACGGTACCAAGCTGATTGAAACCTATTCCTATTACACTAAAGAAGGTCGACTTTTACCTGAATTAGAGAAGCTTCTTCAGTCAAATGGAGTTACATTCGAGCCCCATGATTTTACTGACATTTTTGAAACAATATATGCAAAGAAGAGCAATAAGTACTTCTCTGAATTCATAAAGCTTTGCTGTACATTTATCACTCTCTTTAAGTCTAATAACTTTAAGATGGAACAATTTGAGCTGATGAAAAAACAGTCTGCGGAGCTTGAAAATGACTTTTTGTATCAAAGAAATTGTATTTTCCTGGATATAGCACGTATTATTTTGAGTGAATATCAAAAGTATTTGGCTGAAAATAAATCTGTAGATTTCTCAGATATGATTAATGATGCAGCCGCTAAAGTTGAAGCCGGTGCTTCTATTCCCAAATACAGCTATGTGATTGTTGATGAATATCAGGATATTTCTCAGTCCCGCTTTAATCTCTTAAAATCAATAGTAACGGCAACCAATGCAAAACTTCTTTGTGTAGGCGATGACTGGCAGTCTATCTATAGATTTGCTGGAAGTGATATTTCTCTTTTTACAGATTTTGAACGATATCTTGGTTATACAAACTTATTGAAAATAGAAAAAACATATCGTAATTCGCAAGAACTTATAAATGAAGCGTCTAGATTTGTTACAAGGAATCCATTACAGCTTAGAAAGAATCTGATTTCAGGAAAAGAACTGAAATATCCTCTAGTATTCTGGGGATATGATAAGGAACCATATCCAGCATTGAGTCAGGTGATGCAAAGAATAATTTCTGAGTTCGGTCCTGAAAAATCTATTCTCTTGCTTGGAAGAACAAATTATGATATTGAGATTCTGAAAGCATCAGGCTTATTTTCGGTAAGCTGGCAGAATAGGGTAGAAAAATTGACATATCTGCCTTCTCCAAAAACTCCTGTTGCATTTCTTTCTGTTCATAAGTCAAAAGGGCTGGAAGCTGATAATGTCGTTCTTGTTAATTTCAAAAATGATAAACTTGGATTTCCAAACCAGATTGAAGATGATAAAGTTTTGAATTTTGTACTTACGCATGGAGAGAACTATATATTTGCAGAAGAACGCAGACTTTTTTATGTAGCAATAACCCGAACAAAGAACAGAACTTTTGTTTTGACTGATAATCAGCGACCATCTATATTCTTTAGGGAATTCAATGAATCAGAATCCTGCTGTTTTGTTCATATAAGACAAAATGATGATGCATCAAAAACTCATTGTCCAAGATGTAAAATCGGAGAATTGCTGAAAGTAGAACATGATGGAAAGAGTTTCATTGGCTGCTCAAATTATCCAAAATGCCGATATACACTGAACAATATCTCCATACTTTCAAGTCCTAAACAATGCCCTAGCTGTGGAGGCTTTCTTGTAAAACGAAAAGGTAATAGAGGTCATTGGTTCATTGGCTGCACGAATTATCCATACTGTGAACATACCGAACAGATACAAAAATTAAAAATATGAGAGAAGATATCTTTGGCGTCCAATGATATATTGTCCCATAAAATTCAAAAACTGTTGCATATATAGTTAATCATGGATTATTCAAATTAAATTGTGGCTGAAAAAAACTCCACATTCCCGCATGATAAACTCACTCGGAATTGTGGAGTTTTTCCGTTTAGGTTTTGCTTACTTCAAATTGGCAAGCAGCCATTCCTTAAACTTGTTGTAATCGTTTTCCATTGGAATAGCCTTGTCTGGAAGCGAGAGAACTTTCTCAAGTCTGTCTGGAATTGTTGGAGAAATTCCGATTGCGCTCTGAACTGTCGAAGAGAATTTTGCAGGGTGCGCTGTTTCAAGAATAATGCCCAAAGCTTCTTTTGAAATAACTTTATTTGCCCATTTTGGAATGTTTGGCGTAAGTCCTGGTTTTGTAAAATCATTTTTCTCACCGGCTACCAATTTTTCCATCATGCCGTTTTTAATGTCGCTCCATGCTTTCCAGCCGACAGCTCCGTGCGGGTCTACGGTGTATCCTGTTCGCTCGTAGCAATTCTTAATTGAATTGATGATTCCGTCATTGTCGAGCCAGTAAGATGCAAAAAGGCTCTTTACTTCGTCTAGGCTGTACATTGCGGCAATTCTCTCGTAATTGCTCGGTGCGCCAACGTCCATTGCGTTTGCGTAAGTCTCTACTGATGGGCGAGGCTCATATTTGCCCGTTGCAATCCAGTCTGGAATCGTGCGGTTTGAGTTTGTTGCCGCAACGAATCCTGTGATTGGCGCGCCCATTTCCCGTGCAATCAAGCCGGAAGTAAGGTTTCCAAAGTTTCCGCTCGGAACAACTGCTATGATTGCAGGATTCTCAATTTTACTGTCTCCCCAAGCGCGGCTTCGTACAACCAAACTTGAATACATGTAATAGAAACTTTGTGGTAAAAGGCGAGAAATGTTTATTGAGTTTGCAGATGAAAGTCTGAGTTTTGAGCGAAGAGCTTCGTCTGTAAACGCTGTTTTTACGAGCTTTTGACAGTCGTCAAACGTGCCTTTGATTTTTAATGCCCGAACGTTTCCGTCAAAAGTAGAAAGCTGCTTTTCCTGCAATTTGGAAACTTTTCCCTCTGGGTAAAGAATCGTAACGTCGAGTCCTGGAACGTTGTGGAACGCGCTTCCTACGGCAGAACCCGTGTCACCGCTTGTCGCAACAAGGATGTGAAGCGTGCTCGACTCGTTTCGGTTAAAGTAAGACATTACGCGAGCCATAAAACGTGCGCCAAAATCCTTAAAAGCACATGTTGGACCGTGGAAAAGTTCCAGCATGTAAGAAGTTTTGTCTACAGGAACGACAGGAGCTGAAAAAGGGTAAGCATCCTGAATGATTGCCATCAAATCTGAATCGGAGATTTCGCCCTCAACATAAGGTTTTGCCATTTCAAAGGCAATTTCTCTGAATCCTGGCTCCGGAGTTTTATTGATAAAACTTGAAGCCAATTTTGGAAATTCAACAGGAATGTAAAGTCCACCTGTATCCTTATTCATTCCGTTTATAACGGCGGTTCTAAAATCTGTTTTAACAGATTTATCACGTGTGTCTGTGTAAACCATTTTAGTCGTTCCTTCTTTTAGCGTTTTATTTGACTTGTTTTTAATTACATTGCGTACTGCATGTCCGAAACAATTTCTGTTGCAAGTGTTTCTCGGCATGTTTCAAGTGCATTCCAAGAATCTTTTGTTATTGTAGTTGTTTCGTGAACTGTGTGGTAAAGAATCGAGCCGTCTTTTAGGTCGATGCAAGTTATGTCGCCAATCAGCGTGCAAGAATATCCGCCGTCAACCTTTGAGATTTTTCCCTCGCCGCCAAATTTGGCAGTTCCGTAAATCACGAAATTTACGCGCGGAGCGTTGAGAGCCTTTGCGGATTCATAAATCTTTTTCTGGTCATTTGTAACGATTGCAGATTCAAGAGGTGCGTTTCCGATTCCTTTAAATCCTGCGCGCATGAGAGCCATAAGGAATTTTGACGAGGTTCTTGAAACATCCATCGATGCTTTGCCTTTTTCGTTGTATTCAACTACAGAAATCAATCCGCCTGAAGTTTTGAGGTTCGTTACAACCTGATATTTTGCAGTTGCGGTGTGTTCTGCTGCTAATTTTGCGATGTCTTCATTCTTTATGTCGCCAGCAGGGAAGAATTTTATCTCGCTGTTGAATGAAGTCGTTGGGGCCTTCGGCAAGAATGTCGCTTTGCCCTCGGTGTTGGTTGTTAAGGTTTCTTCTGCGAATGTAATGTCGTTTCCGTTTCGAGAAACCGGGTAAGAAACTGTAAGCTCAAGGTTTGCACACGGCGTTCCGTCAGATTTTGTTGCTTTAACTTCAAAAGGAGTTTTAAAAGCTGCGTTTTTTACCGGTGCGGCTGGCGAAGATGTAACTTCAATTTTTACGTCAGCAATTTTTTTTGAATATTCTGCAGTTTCCGTTTCGGTTTCTGAGACTGAAATATTTGCTCCTGGTTTTTTATCGTTGTTAGATTCTTTTTTTGCAGATTCCGTTGCTGCTACTGGAGTGTTTGGTGTTGAAGGGTCTTTTGGTGCTGATGCACAGGAAATTGTAAATAAAGTTGAAGCGACCAATACTAGGCAAGTCTTCTTGTTAACACGTGTGATTTTCATCTTAGCCTCTAGTGAATAAATAATATTTTCTACTATTGTAACAATATATAGAAAAATTTTTCGTTTAACAAGTTTTTTTCATTGTTTTTTCATTGATTGATGACAGTTTTTTTAGATTTTATGCGTGTTTATAAAGTGAAGTTTGAAAAATTTCAGTTTTCGAACTTCACTTACATATTTTTGTTTTTTTTAGTTTTGCAGAAAATATTCGTATCGCGCATTATTGAACATTTAAATTCATTGACCTAAAATAATCTTGTTATGAGAGCTACATTTGCAAAAATTTACATAAAAAATCTTCGTCACAATCTTAAAGTTATTCGTGAAAAAATAAATCCTTCGGCAAAAATGTGCGTGGCTGTAAAAGCTGACGCTTACGGACATGGGGCTGTTCGGTGCGCAAAAGAGGCTGTTTCTTTTGGTGCCGATTTTCTTGCCGTGGCAACAGTGGACGAGGGGGCTGAACTTCGGGCTGCAGGAATAAAAGTTCCGATTTTGATTTTGAGTCTTTGTCAAAAAGAAGAAATGGAAAATCTTGTAAAAAATGATATTACTCCGCTTGTTTTTGATGATGAATATATTGAACTGATTGAGGAAGCTGCTAAAAAAGCTGGCAAGACAAATTATTCAGTTCATCTTGCGGTTGATACTGGAATGGGAAGAATAGGCTGCCTTCCAAAAGATGCAGTGCATTTTGCAAAAAAAATTTCATCTTCCAAAAATCTGTCTCTTGGCGGAATGTGCACGCACTTTGCTGTTGCAGACTCTAATGTGGAAGATGATATTGAATACACAAAAAAGCAGTTTGAAAATTTTAAGTTTGCTTTTGAATCCGTGGAGCAGGCAGGAATCAATCCTGGAATCAGACACTGTGCGAATTCTGCGCTAACGCTCGATCATCCAGAAATGCATCTTGATATGTGCCGTCCTGGAATCATCGTTTATGGCTATTATCCAGACATGCTGGACAGAGCCTATTTTGAAAAAAAAGGAAATCCTGTTGATTTAAAACCTGTTATGGCACTTGTAACAAAAATTGTCGCAAAAAGACATTTTTCTAAAGGACAGTCAATTTCTTACGGGCGCACTTGGACTTGCGAAGATGATACTGAAATTGGTGTTTTGCCTGTTGGGTACGGAGACGGTTTTTTCAGATGTTTTTCAACGGCGAATTCTGGTTTAAAAGTTTCGATTGACGGAAAAGCTTTTCCGATTCGTGGAAGAATTTGCATGGATCAGTGCATGGTTGATTTGGGAAAAGATAGCAAAATTGACCGCTGGAGCGATGTGGTGATTTTTGGACCTGCGGAAAGCGGTGCTGTTCTTTCGGCACAGGAATTTGCTGACGCAACGAATACAATTTCTTACGAAGTGACTTGCGGCATTACAAAACGGGTTCCGCGCGTCTTTATCGAAGAATAGTGCAATATACGGCGGTTGAGGCTCTCGAAAGCGAAAGCAAATTTTAGTCAGTTTTAATGAATGCTATCTGACGCAGAGGACCACGAGGAGCGTGAGCCGACTCAAGCGCGAGTTTTCTAACGAAAACTCGCGGGAAACGCACGTGTGAACTTATATCCACAAAGTTCACTTTTAGCGTTTCAATATTTTTTTTACTTCCGAAACAAGGTAGAACGAGCCTGTAACGAGCAAAACTCTTTTGTTCTCCGCCGATTCTTCCAGTGCTTTTTTTATCTGCATTTTAAAATCAGAATTTGAATCATATTTAATTCCAGCCTCAGAAAAACAACTTTCAATTTCGCTTAGGTTAGACTGCTTAACTTCGCCGGGGCGGGTTAGGTACACCTTTGAAAAAGCATTCTTAAAAAGTGGTGCAATGTCCTTTGAATCTTTGTCGGCTGCGCAACCAAAAAGCAAGGCTGCATCTTTGTCCTCAAAGAGCGTATTGAATGTTTCCATCGTAAAACCGACGCTTTTTACGGTGTGTGCCCCGTCAAGAATCAGCGCCGGAATTCCTTCGAATCCTTTTGGATTTTCGCAAATCTCGAACCGTGCCGGAAGTTTTGCGTTTGAAAGACCTTTTTCAATTGTTTCTTCGCTTATTTGTGGCAGAGCCGTTTTTATTGCAATTGCTGCAAGGGCTGCGTTTTCGGCTTGGAAGTTTCCTAAAAGATTCAATTTTGCTTTTAGTGTTCTAGAAAAAAGGCCGCATGAAAGCTCAAAATCCATGCAATATGTATCTTTTTCCAGAAGATTAACATCTTTAATCGTATACTTTTTTAGACATGTTTTTATATCTTTTATAATTTCATCAACAAAAATCACTTTTGAATTCTTTTCTTTTGCGATTTTTCTTAAAACTTCTTTTACATTTTCAGTTTGTTTTGCGACTACGACTGGAACGCCCGATTTTATGATTCCGCCTTTTTCGGCTGCGATTTTTTCGATTGTATCGCCTAAAAATTCTGTATGCTCAAGTTCCAGTGCTGCGATGCAAGAGCAAATCGGTGTGACGACATTTGTTGAGTCAAGCCTGCCTCCGAGACCGACTTCAAAAACCGAATAATCAACTTTTGCCTGCCTGAAGACCAAAAATCCGAACAGGGTTACGAGTTCAAACCAGGTAATCGGTCTTTCGCTGGGAAGTTCCTTTGTGTCGATTGACTTTACGCCAGTCATAATTTCTTCAACGGCTCGTGCGTAGACGCTTTCGTCAAACGGTCCCGTTGCGGAAGATACGCGCTCAATAAAGTCCAGAATGTGAGGCGATGTGTAAAGCCCGGTTTTGTATCCTGCCGCGTCCAAAATTGAAGCGATAAAAAGAGATACCGAGCCTTTTCCTTTAGAGCCGGCCACATGAAAGCAGGGGGCGAAATTTTCTGGATGACCGAACTTTTCGCAAAAAAAACGCATTGTTTCAAGCCAAAAAATATTCTTTTTTGGAGTTTTTTCAAAATTGAGATAGGAATCGATCCATTTTTCAAGTGAAGTAATAGAAGAAAATTTTTTCATAAGAAAATTATAATGAATTGCAAAATGAAATTTAATCATACGCATTGAATCTGCATGAAACAGCATCTCGTGTCAGTGGATAAAGATTCTTTACTTTGCTATAATCGTTTCATTCAAAAACTCTAACTTTTAAGCTTGGAATGAGGATGCAAATATGGCAGAAGAATTAGAAACAAATGCAGATAAAATTTTGGCCGAGGCGATGCGCGTAAGCGAAAAAATTGAGGCTGACATTCTTGTAAACCCAAAAAAGTACCGTGTTCTTACCGGTGACAGACCTACAGGACGTCTGCACATCGGACATTATTTTGGCTCTCTCAAAAACCGCGTGCGACTTTCAAAGCTCGGAGTTCCGACTGCAATTTTGATTGCGGATTATCAGGTTCTTACGGATCATGACGCATTCGACAAAATCAGTCAGAACACAAAAGAGCTTGTTATCGACTATCTTGCAGCTGGAATTGAACCTGGCGAAGATGTTTTTATTTATCCGCATAGCCATGTTCCAGAAGCCAATCAGCTTATGGTTCCGTTTTTGGCTCTCGTTTCAAATTCTGAATTGAGCCGAAATCCTACTGTAAAAGACGAAATCCAAAAATCTGCAATGAGCGTAATTAATGCCGGAATGTACACTTATCCTGTTCACCAGGCTGTTGACATTCTTTTTTGTAAGGGAAATGTCGTTCCTGTTGGAAAAGACCAGCTTCCTCATCTTGAAATTGCTCGTTTGATTGCAAAAAGATTCAATAAAAAATTCTCTCCAGAAAAGCCTGTTTTCCCTGAGCCGCAGGCATTGCTTTCAAAAACTCCGATGATTATGGGACTTGATGGCAGCGCAAAAATGTCAAAGTCGCTCGGAAACACGATTATGCTTAGCGCGACTGCTGATGAGACTGCAAAGCTCATAAAGAAGGCAAAAACCGACCAGGAAAGAAATATCACTTACGATCCTGTAAATCGTCCTGAAGTTTCAAACCTCCTTAGAATCATTTCCCTTTGTACTGGCGAGGAGCCTGAGAACGTTGCCGCAAGAATCGGTGAGGGCGGTGGCGGAATGCTCAAAAGCACTCTTACGGAGGCCCTCAACGAGGAACTTAGACCGCTTCGCGAAAAGCGCGCTCAGCTCGAAAAAGAGCCTGAATATATTCGAAAGGTATTGCTTGACGGCGTAGAAAAGGCGCGTGCAATCGCACAAGAGACTTTAAAAGAAGTTCGCCACGTAATGAATATGGAAATCTAGAAAGTCTGGACAGAAAAATACTGTTTTTAGATTTTTAACGCTGATGAACACAGATATTCGCGGATTTGTCGCGGATATCTGTGTTTTTTTTTATATCCGAGTCCAATTTGCGTGTCTCGGCGCTCGGCTGCGCAAGAGCTTATTTCTGTGCTCAGTTGCTGGGCGTAGCCGAAGCATGGCACGGGAATGCAATTGAACCTAATATTTTTCTGCGAGTTTTTTTGCAACGTTAAGAAGTTGTTCTCGCTCGTTCATGTTCGGGTCGTCCAGAATGCACTGAAAAAGTTCGTTCAAAATTATTCCGATTTTTTTTCCTGCGGGAATTCCAATCGAAATCAGGTCGCTTCCGTTCACAGCCATGTCTTTTAGACTCACGGCAGATTTTTGTGCCTGGACGAACGCAATCCTGTCGCGAAGATGATTCAAACTTGTTGCTGCCGGACTTGTCGCTGCGACCGGAATTCTGTGCATTCCGTAAATATCTGCATATCTTAAATCAAATAAATCTTCAATAAATTCTGGTTTTACTCGGACTATAAATCGTCTTACCGCCGCATCCGACCAAAAATCTTCAAAAAAGAACATGTGCTGCTCAATAAGATGCACAACTTTGTCGATGAGCGCGTTCGGGAATTTTAGTCTGAACAGAATAGGGCGGGTCAACGCTGCAGAAATCTTTTCGTGCCCGTGAAAATGTATGATTTCAGAAAGCTCGTCTGGTTTTGAAGTGTCAAAAGCTTTTTTTTCAACCGTTCGGGCGTCCTTTTTTCCAATGTCGTGGAATAAAGCCGCAAGACGCACAGTAAGATTTTCGCGGGGTGCACCGTCGCAGGCGTAAATGTTGTGGTCAAGAACGTCAAATTCATGAAATCCGCGTGCATCGGCCTGCGTAATGCCTCTGCAATCTGCAAGTTCTGGAATGAACATTTTTAGGATTCCGGTTTTTTCCATTGCTTTTAAGCCCACAGAAGGCTCTGGCGAACTTAAGATTTTCGTAAATTCGTCTCTGAATCGTTCCATCGAAATTGATTTTATATTTTCTTGCACGTCAGAATTTGTGATTGCCTCAAAAGTTTCGCTTTCAATTTCAAATCCGAGCTGCGAACTGAATCGCAACGCGCGGATTGGGCGAAGCCCGTCTTCCATAAAACGGTCGTAGGCTTTTCCCACCGTGCGTATGATTTTTTTTCGGATGTCCTGCTGCCCGTCAAAAGGGTCAACGATTTTGCCGTCTTTTAACGAAGCTGCAATCGCGTTCATCGTAAAATCCCTGCGCGAAAGATCTTCTTCCAGATTTGTCGTGAACGTTACGTTGTCGGGGTGCCGACCGTCTGAATATCCGCTGTCGCATCTATATGTCGTGACTTCTATTTCTTTTTTCATAAAATGAACGGTAACGGTTCCGTGTGCGATTCCTGTAGGAATAACTTTCTTAAAAATCGAACTTACTTGCTCTGGCGTCGCGTTCGTGGTAACGTCCCAGTCGGACGCTTCTTTTCCCAAAATAACATCTCTCACGGCGCCGCCAACTAAAAATGCCTCAAATCCATTTTCCTCAAAGATTGAATACATTTTTTTTAATTCGTTAGGAATTTTTATTGATTTCATGTAGATTATTATAACAAAAAAAAGCGAGGCTTTGCACTATGAACATTGTCATATTTACTGGCGGTTATGCCCCAAAAGCGGAGTTGACTGTAGATTTTTTTAAGACTCACAAACCTGATTTTGTGATTTCTGCTGATTCTGGACTGGAAACGTTTGAAACGTACAGTGAGTTTTTTAATTCTTTGCCGG
The DNA here is from genome assembly GCF_014737315.1 of Treponema zioleckii. Lineage (GTDB taxonomy): Bacteria > Spirochaetota > Spirochaetia > Treponematales > Treponemataceae > Treponema_D > Treponema_D zioleckii. The sequence continues at coordinate 16,182 of NZ_JPUF01000023.1, forward strand.
AAAAACTTTTTTTATCTGAGCCAAATCTGATTTTAGGGGACTGGGACAGTCTTTCTCAAAAGTCTATTCTAAAAAAATATCCGTCACAGATAATAGAAAATTTTAATGTAGATAAGGATTATACTGATACGGAATTGGCACTGGAAAGAGCGCATGAAAAACTTGGGACGATTTCTAAAAACAACAAGGCTGATTCTGATATGATCATATTGGTCGGAGCCGGAGGCGGAAGCCGAATAGATCACCTTCTTGCCGTTTTTGATTTGTTTTCTACAGATTTAAAACCTGATGTCTGGCTTTCTGGCGAGCAATTTTTGTATTTTCTTCCAAAAGAAAGTTCCGTAAAAATTTTCGATTTAAAAAATGATGACATTGTTTCTGTTCTTCGTCTTTCAAATTCGCGCGCTGGCGGAAAAGTTTGCTCTAACGGCCTTGAATGGGAAGGCGGACTTTTTAGGTCTGAAGGTGTTCCTAGTCTGAGCAACAGAATTTCTAAGGAATACTTTTTAAAAAACTTGCCGGTTTCAATAAAAACGCTGGAAAGTGATTTTGTGCTCGTTCTTCCGTATTCAGCCCGCTTGGAGTGGGAAAGTTTTTAAAAGCCTTCCGAGGCTGATTTTAACGAAATTGCGATGATTCCTATTGCACTTGAAAATACAATTAAAAACACAAAAAAAATGATGTAAATGGCGAAAAATATTCTTTTTTCGGTAAAGAAGAATATTATCGACTGAATTATCGCAATAAAACTGTCCAGCACGAGGACGATTGAAGTTAAGGTAATCATAAAAAGGATTGCCCGCAAGTTTGAATCCAAAAAGTGCTGAAAGTTTCCGATTACAAAGTACGTGCTGAACGCAAGCAATAGAAAAAACAGAAGAAAAACTGAGCGGCGGGTGAGACGGAACAAAAGTGGCCTAAAATTCTTTTTTGAGAGGAATAGAAACGGAATGGGAATTCCTTTTGCCGATTCAAGTTCTTCGTAAAAGTCAGTTTCGTCATTTTCGTCGTCTTCGTTTTGGATTGAACTTTCGTCCAGAATAAAAGAATCTGAAACCGTTTCGGACGGAGCTTTCGAGCCTTCTTGCGGGTGAATCGGAGTGAGTTCTTCAATTTTGTCTGTTTTTTCAGATTCTGTATCCATATCAACAATTGTCTAATTTTATCAATTTTTTTATGATTTAGGAATAAGGAAATCTCTTAAAAAACAAATTCGAACTGTTTTTAGAGCAATCATAAGAGAACTTCGAAAAATTAATAGATTTTTTCGGAGTTCCCATAAATCTTTAGGAGTTTTTTTATGGCAAAAGTTTTGTGTGCTCTCCGCGGTGCCACGGGAGCTGAGAATACAATTGAATCAATCACGAAGACAGTTGGCGAAATGTGTGAGAAGTTGTTTGAAAATAATGCAGTCTCAATGGAAGACGTTGTTTCGCTTCATTTTACGATAACAGACGATTTGACTGCGATGAATCCTGCTGCTGCCTTGAGAAAGAGCGGTATAAAATTTGATGTTTCAAAACTCGCTCTGTTTTGCAGCCAGGAACCTAAAATCGATAATTCCCCAGAGCGCATGATAAGAGTTTTGCTCACATGCTACAAAGAGGATTCTTCCGAAAAAAAACACGTTTATATTAACGGTGCCGAAAAATTGCGTCCGGATTTTGACAAAAAAATAAAAAAATTAAATAAAAATCAAAAATGATTATTGACATTTTTTTTAGAAAAATATAGTATGTCATACGTTCGCTATTGAACGAACGATGCTGCCTTAGCTCAGCTGGTAGAGCACGTGATTTGTAATCTCGGGGTCGTGGGTCCAAGTCCTACAGGCAGCTTTCTTCTGAAAAAGAAGTTTCGGGGAGTTCGCATAGCGGCAATTGCGGCGGACTGTAAATCCGCTCCCTATCGGGTTCGGGGGTCCGAGTCCCTCACTCCCCATAAGCCTTGGATAATTTTTGTGATTATTCAAGGCTTTTTTTATTGTTTTGAAAACTTTTCAAACTGGCTTACGAAAAAAAATATATCTTTTTAGACATTGCTTTAATAATGTGTTAAGATTAAAGAATGGTTATTTTTTACTAATCGCAAAAGTTTATTTAATAAGAGATTTAATTTATGTTTTATGAAAAAGGTTTAAAATTTTCTTGCAATAGATGTTCTGGTTGCTGTCGGCTCAGTCCTGGTTATGTTTACCTTTCCTGGTCAGATTTGACAAATCTGTGTCGTTGGTTTAAAGTTTCATTTGAGGAATTCGTAAAAGTATATTGCCGTTGGGTTCAGTATTACGATGATTCGGAAGTTCTCTGTTTAAAAGAAAAAACGAATTATGACTGTATTCTTTGGAAAACAGGCGTGGGGTGCGAAGCATACGAGAATAGACCGGTGCAATGTTCTACATTTCCGTTCTGGACTTGGATGCTAGAGAGCGAAAAAGTTTGGAACGAATGTGCTTCGGATTGTCCTGGAATAAATGCTGCCGATGGAAAACTTTGGTCAAAAGAAGAAATTGAACAACAGCGAAATGCTTATGAGAATAATAAGCCTATACATAAAAATGAATTTTACAGCAGGATGGTGAAGTAAGATGAATATTCATTTTTGGGGGGTTCGAGGCTCTATACCAGCCCCTTTGACACCTCAGCAGATTCAGGCGAAAATTGCTGCTGCGGTTCAGAAAATCACACCAGATGATATAAAATCAAATGAGTCGCGGGAAAAATTCCTGGCTTCGCTTCCTGAATGGCTTAACGGCACTGTTGGCGGAAATACGCCTTGTGTTGAGGTTACTTCTGAGAAGGGCGACAAGTTGATTTTTGATGCAGGCACGGGAATCCGTGTGCTGGGAAAATTGGGGCAGCCTGCATCAGATTTGCACCACAATATTTTGTTTTCCCATTTTCATTGGGATCATATTCAGGGGCTTCCGTTTTATGATGTGATTTACAACCCAAAATCATCTTTTGATATTTATTCACCGTTCGAAAAAATGGAAGATTATCTTAGACAACAGATGGTCGCACCTTATTATCCTGTTACTTTCGATGCTTTTACAAAAAATATAACTTTTCACGTGATAGAGCCGCTTGAAAAAATTCGAATTGGAGAATTTTCGATTCAGTGTGTCAGAATGAATCATCCGGGAAGTTCTTACAGCTACGCTATAACAGAAAATGGTTTTAAATTCGTTTACGCCACAGATGTTGAGTTGACGCAGGCTGATTTTGACAAATCTTCTTCTAAGGCTGTGGTCTTCCAGGATGCTGATATCCTTGTTCTGGATTCTCAGTATACGGTAGAGGAAGCGCTCCGGAAAGAAAACTGGGGGCATTCCGCGTTCTGTTATGCGATTGATTTTGCAGTGAACTGGCGAATTAAAAAACTTTATCTTTTCCATCATGAACCTACGTATGATGACAGAAAACTGAATTCAATCTTGGAATCAGCGCGTTGGTATGGTGAATATATTACGACGGACAAAGTAGAAGTTCACCTGGCAACTGAGGGGCTGGATATAAAATTATGATAGATACTGGAAAATTGGACAATGCGAGCGGTGAGGGGAAAAAATCGTTTCATTATGATTTTTCTCCTGCTGAGGTAAAAAGCTTGGCAAAATTTTTTCGATACTATCAGTCTGAATTACCGGAAATATTAACGAAATTTTCATATTCTGTTGAACAGGTTGTTTATAGCTATCTTTCAATAGAAGAGGCAGAAGAGTTTTTTTCATGAAAAAAAGTATAAAAATCCTATTGGTCGTTTTTTTTGCGTTGGTCGTTAGTTTTGTTTGTGCCGGGCTGGCACTTTGCTGTCATGTTAAAAGTCAGTTGCGTCCTTTGGCCGCGAAGAATTCCGCCGAAATCGTTGTGATTGACAAATTTGCTGTAAATAAAGGTGATACTTTTAGGACTGTTGCATCGGACTTGAAAAAAGCTGGTCTCATTCGATCGGAAGATGTCTTTTATTATGCGACGCGATTGCCGTTCGTTATTGGAATAGAAGAACCTGTCATTTTGAAGACTGGAATTTATACGCTTGACAGTTCTATGAGCACGCCTGAAATTATTCTCTTGCTTGCGTCTGGTAAGCAGCAGGCGTTTGTTAAAGTTGCTGTTCCAGAAGGTCTTACGACAAGAAAAATTTCTGTGATTATGGAGAAACACGAGGCTTGCAAGGCTGAAGATTTTATGAATGCAGTATCTTCAAAAACTTTGCTCGAAAAGTACGGAATTCACGCTTCGTCTCTCGATGGCTTTTTGTATCCTGATACATATAATTTTTCTCTTGGAATGTCTGCTGAGAATATTGTTAGTATGATGGTTGATAATTTTTTTGACCACATCAAAAAAATTCCGAATTTTGCGGAAAAAAAACCAGATGAATTTTACAATGATTTGATTTTGGCTTCGATTGTTGAACGAGAGTATCGTTCTGCGCCAGAGGCTCCTATTATGGCGAGTGTTTTTAAGAATCGGCTTTCAATAAACATGGGGCTTGAGTCGTGTGCGACGATTGAGTACATAATCACTGAGGTTTTGGGTAAACCTCATCCAGAGCGAATTTTTTACAACGATTTGAAAATTGACAGTCCTTACAACACGTATAAATATGCAGGCCTGCCACCAACTCCAATTTCAAATCCTGGCTTTACTGCTTTGAGTGCCGTGGCTGAACCTGCCGATACTGACTACTTCTATTTTACGTTGACGGATTCCACTGCGGGTACGCATACGTTCAGTAAAAATCAGCGTGAGCACGAAAAGGCCACTTGGGCATTTAGAACTAAAAAGGCGGCTGGGCAAAACTAGTGGCAGAACTTATTTCTAAGGAAACGATAGATGCGGTTTCGCGAGCGACGGATATAGTGTCGGTTGTGAGCGAATACGTGCATCTTGAGCAAAAGGGTAATCAGTGGTGGGGCTGTTGCCCTTTTCACAGCGAAAAAACACCATCTTTCTCAGTTACTCCTGATAAAAATCTTTATTACTGTTTTGGCTGTCATGCAGGCGGAAATGTAACGAAGTTTATCATGGAGATGGAAAAAATTTCTTTTCCAGAAGCCATAAAAATTCTCGCTAAAAAATCTGGTGTTCGAATTGAATATGAAAATGGTGGTGCAGAATCTTTTCAGCCTGTTGACAATACCAAAGAGTTGCTTATTGACCTTTATACGAAAGTGAGCGGTTCTTTTCATTATTTGCTTACTCAGACGCAGGAGGGAAAGTCTGCGCTGGGATATATTCTTTCACGCGGACTTTCAATGGAGACTATCGAGAAATTTAAGCTCGGATATTCGCCTGCGAACCGCAGATGGCTGAAAGTTTTTCTTCGTCAAAAAAAATATAGCGATGAGTTCTTGGAAAAATCGGGGCTTTTCAGTAAAAAATATCCCGATGTTGCTTTTTTTTCAGACAGACTCATGTTTCCTATATTCGACAGGCATGGCCAGGTCGTGGCTTTTGGTGGACGCCGCCTCAGGGAAGACGAGGAGGGGATGAAGTCCCCGAAGTATCTTAATTCTGGTGATTTGATTCAATATAAAAAAGGCGAAACTTTGTACGCTTTTAATTTTGCAAAAAATTCTATCCAAAAAGAAAAGAAAGTTATTTTTTGTGAAGGCTATATGGATTGCATTGCCTATCATCAATGTGGGATTACTTATGCCGTTGCACCATTGGGGACAGCTCTTACTGACGAGCAGATAAAGCTTGTAAAAGGGTTCGTGAACGAAATCCTTCTTTCGTTTGACAGTGACGGAGCCGGTCAAAATGCTACGAAAAGAGCGATTCTGATGTGCCGTCAACATAATATCACCGCAAAAGTAATAAAATTGCAGGGCGGTAAGGATCCTGCGGAAATTATGCTGAAATTTGGTAAAGAAAGCTTGACGAATGATATAAACTGTGCTATACTAGATAGTGATTATCTTCTAAAATCATTGGCGCAAGAGTTTCCGGTAGACACACCAGAGGGAAAAGTAAAAGCCTGTTTGGGCTTTTTTTCGTATATTGATGCGCTGCAAACTGATATTCAGAAGGAATCATGTCTGGAATTGGTCAGCCAGACTTTTAAAATTTCTATGGAAGCTGTTAGGAGGGATTACCTTAATCGTGATTCTGCGCGAAACCGCAGCTTCTCGGAAACTGTCGATGATAAGATTGAAACTTCAATAAAAGTCAATGCTGAATTGCGCACGTTGTTGGCTGTGCTTTCTGATACCTCAAAGTTTGAGATGATGATAGAAGAAATCTCTGATTCTGATTTTGAGGATCCTGTAGCTCGAAATATGTTCAGTATTCTGAAACAGTGCTATCAGCAGGACAATCTTTCTTTTGAGGCGGTTGTGAATCATTGTCAGGACAATAGTTTGCAACAGTTTATAATTGGCACTATAGCATCTGGCGAGTTTAAAACAAATACGGAACAGATGATAAAAGACGGAATTGCCATGATAAAAAATAAGAGCCTTGAGAAAAAGCGGGATGACCTTCTCGAAAAAATCGAAGAACAACAACGAATGTCTCCGCAAAATATTGAGGAATTAAAACGGCTCATTGCAGAAAAAATGGATATCGACCGAAAATTAAAACAATAACTAGTTAAAATTTTGCAAGGCTATTATGTATGGCTTTGTTGAATTTAGTTTTTTAAACTTATAAGGATTAAAAAAGAATGGATCAGGAATTAGATCCAGTTGTACAAAAACTGCTGGATTACGCTAAAGACAAACAGATTATTTCATGGGAAGAGATTAATGAAATTCTGGGGCAGGATTTTGTAAATTCGCCAAAAATGGAAGAAGTCCTTCAGGTTTTAACTCAAAATAACATACAGGTTATGGATGAGGATACTGATCTTGATGAGGACGAGGATGACGAGGATCTTCTCGATGATGATGACGATGCGCTTGACGGCGATCAGAAAGATGGAGATTTGACGCGTCATCAATTGGTCAACAGCGATAAAGATTCAAGTGTTGATGATCCAATTCGCCTTTACCTGCGCGAGATTGGTAAGGAAAAGCTCCTTACCGCAGAGCAGGAAGTAAAATATTCAAAGGAAATGGAAGACGGTGAAAACATTATAAAAGATGTTATAAAAAAAGCTGGTATGATGTTGCCTGAATTCTATGACATTTCCGTAAAAGCATTCAAGAAAATCGATCCGCATGAACCTGGAAAGCCGCGTAAGGAAATTAATGAGGCTCAGGCCGAAAAACGAAGGCTTAAGAATTGTTACGGAGAGTATTTAAAGCCTATCCGTGATGATATGAAAAAATATATGCTCAAGAAAAAAGAACTTTTTGAGACGAATCAGTCTCAGGAAATTTTTGAGAGCCGTGAACTAAAGTCTTTAAGAGAGAAGATTTTACCAGAACTTCAAAAAATCGATATTCAGTCAGAAGAAATTGATAAGTTCAGTGCGAAATTTGTTGAGGCTACGCAGAAAATCGAAGGCTATTATCATAATCAAGAAAAAAAGATGAAAGAGCTCAGAATCACATCTTCTGCTGAGCTCCGAAGTCTTGGACGTAGACTTGCGATTCATTCTGAGGCAGTGAAACTTGAGCAAGAACTCGGACTTTCCAGTGATGAAATCCGTGATGTTTATACGCAGATTCAAAAAATCGACAGAAAGCTCCGCCGCATGGAGTATGATTTTGAGAATAGCGTGGATGAGATTCTTGAAATGGCTCGTGAGATCGAAGACGGTAGGGTTAAACTTGAAGTCGCAAAAAATCATTTGATAAATGCTAACCTTCGACTTGTTGTTTCTATCGCAAAAAAATATACGAACCGTGGTTTGCAGTTTTTTGACCTTGTTCAGGAAGGAAATATTGGTCTTATAAAGGCTGTAGAAAAATTTGAATACCGAAAGGGGTATAAATTCAGTACTTATGCCACTTGGTGGATTCGTCAGGCTATTACGCGCTCAATCAGTGATCAGGCACGCACGATTCGCGTTCCTGTGCATATGATTGAACAGATTAATAAAGTTGTGCGCGAGAGCCGTCAGCTCATGCAAAAACTTGGTCGAGAACCAACAGATGAGGAAATTGCACAGCAACTTGGTTGGCCAGTTTCTCGCGTTAAGCAGGTTAAGAATGTTGCGCGCGAGCCGATTTCCCTTGAAACACCGATTGGAGAGGAAGAGGATAGCCAGCTGGGAGACTTTATTGAGGACAAAGAAGTTGAAAATCCTGCAAATCAAACTGCGTACACGTTGTTGCAGGAGCAGCTTAAAAAAGTTTTGAACACTTTGCCACCTCGTGAGCAGGAAGTCCTAAAAATGCGATTCGGTCTTGATGATGGTTATAGTTTGACTCTTGAAGAGGTCGGATTGTATTTTAACGTTACTCGCGAGCGAATCAGACAGATTGAGGCAAAGGCCTTGAGACGGCTTCGACACCCAAGACGGGCGAGCGGTCTTAGGGATTATATCGAGACGTAATTTTACAGGCTGGATGTCTTGAAAGACAGTATTTTGTTTTTGGGTTGACTTAAAAATAAAATACTGTCTTTGATTAAAAATATTTCATATTCCTTTCTTTAGGCAATTTTCTAAGTGTTTTTATCTATTGATTTTGAATTCTTTTTAAATAACTCGTCTTTTATTTTATAGACATAAACATATAAATTTTATACAATTACATGCTAGATTTCAATTGAGGTTTTTTGTATGGACATGAACGAAGTTTTCGAAAATTTGAAAAATCTTCAGGATATTTTGGTTGAAAAATATAATCTCGAAGAGAAAATAACCGAATCTCCAAAGCAGCTTGATTCGCAGGAAGAATTTCTTGCTACTTTGAAGAAAGAATATATTGAGAAAAATTCCGTATATGAAGATGTAAAAAATAAAGTTGCGGAACTTAAAAAAGAGCTTGCGGAGGCTGAGGAGTCACGAGAGTCTGGTGAGAAAGGAATGGACAATATTACGACTCACCGCGAATATGAAGCTCTCGACAAGCAGATTGCAGAAGCTTCTGAAAAAGCGAATTCGGTTAGAAAAGAGCTTTTGAGCGTAGAGAAAAAACTTTCAGAGTTGAATGAAGATTTGAAGACTCGTGAGGCTATGATTAATTCTCAGGAGGCAGATCTTGATTCTGGAAAGAGCGCCTTGGCTGAGAAAATTGATGAATATAAAAAACAAGTTGAGTCTTTGTCTTCGAAAGAAGCTGAAATTACAAATACTCTTGGCGATGATTATCAGGAAACGATTTATAAGTTCCAGCGAATTATCCGCCGAAACAGTGAAGGTATTGTTGCTGTTCGAAATGGCGTTTGTACGGGTTGCCACATGATTCTTCCGGCACAGTTTGCAAACGAAGTTCATGACGGATTGAAAATCCTTTTCTGTCCTTACTGCAGCCGTATTCTTTATCATGAAGATGTTCTTGAGAGCGAGGCAGAGAATTATTCAATGCTTGATGAAACAGGAAGCCTTGCTGACTTCGAAAGCGAATTTGGCGATGAATTTGAGGATTCAGAGCTTGAAAATTCTGAGGACGAGAATGATATGGGAGATGATTCTTCTGTATCATCCTATGATGAATAGGTTGCTAAAAATTAGTTGATTTTTGGGAAAATAACCGTGCGCCAAATGACTGATGATAATCATTTGGCGTGAGGAAAGTCCGGGCTCCATCGGAAAAAATGCCGGGTAATGACCGGGCAATATTTTTTTTATTGACAGAAAGTGCCACAGAAAATAAACCGCCTGAAAAGGTAAGGGTGAAAAGGCAGGGTAAGAGCCTACCGCAAAAACAGTAATGTTTTTGGCATGGTAAACCTCATTTGGAGCAAAATTAAGTAGCAGAAATAAGATTCCGACTGTTTTTCTGCGGGTAAATTGCTAAAGTCATTCAGCGATGAATGATTCGGATAGATGGTTATTCGTTTGCGAAAGCAATGTACAGAACCCGGCTTATATTTTCCCTTTTTTTTATAAAAGAGCCTGTGGGAGAAGCTCTATAGATGAGTAATGGTACTTATGTAAAAAATCGATTACGCTATGTAAAACGTTTTTTCTTCATTCTTATAGTTTTAGTTGTTATTTCTGTTGTTTCGTATCTTTCATATCATTTTGTGATAACGAGAATTTACAACGGTGCTTCATACTTTAATTTGAGAAACAAGTGGAACAATTTTGACTATCAGATGTCTTATGAGATAAGTGCGCAAATTCTCTATAAAACTCCTTTTGATCCGACAGCCTTGATGTATCATGGTTACGCGTCGTATTTTTTGGCGATTTCAGAAAATGATACAGAGCAGGCACAATTTCTTTTTAATGAGGCTATAAACAGCCTTCGTTTGGCTATTCTTCAATCATCAGAGAAAGTTGTTCCCCAATTGGAATTTATGCTTGGGAAGGCTTATTTTTATAAAGATGTGCTTTCTTCTTCAAATTATTATTCAGATTTAGCGGTAAAATATCTTTTATTGGCAAAAAGCAAGGGATATACCGCCGTTGAACTTCCAGAAATTCTTGGTTTGAGTTATTCTGCTTTGGGCATGACAAATGAGAGTATTTCTGCTTTTACAGAGGCTTTGAACATTAGAGAAACCGATATCTTGCTTCTTTCTATTGCTGAGCAATATATGGCTTCAAATCAGTATTCTGCCGCAGAGCAATATCTGTACAGAATCTCAAAAAACTGTAAAGATGAAAAAATCATATTGAAAACTCATTACCTGCTTGGTAAAATTTACATAAATAAAGAAAATTATACAGAAGCTGAAAATGAATTGCTTAAAGTCATTGAAAAAAATGAAAATTTTGCCGACGCTTATTATGAGCTTGGTGTTATATACGAAAAACAAGGCGATATAGCAAAAGCTCGTGCAGAATGGCGAAAGTCATTAAGAATTGAATATAATCATATAGAAGCTCAAAAAAAATTGGCTGATTACAAACAATAGGGAGATATTTTATGGCACTTTTTGATAGTTTTTCCACTGATATTGGAATTGACCTCGGTACATGTAATACTTTAATTTATGACAGAAAAAAGGGAAAAATCGTTGTTGATGAGCCTTCTGTTGTTGCTGTTGAAAAAGGCACTAAGCATGTAGTTGCTGTTGGTGCTGAAGCTAAGCGAATGTTGTTTAAGACACCTGGAAATATCGTTGCGATTAGACCTCTTGCTGATGGTGTTATTGCGGATATCGACAGTACCGAGAAAATGATAAAATATTTCATCTCTAAGGTAATTTCTAAACATCAGCTTTTTAAATCTACTCGTATGAAGATTGGTATTCCGACTTGTATTACGCAGGTTGAGCGTCGTGCGGTAATTGAAGCTGCTTTGAAGGCGGGCGCAAAAGAGGTTGATGTTATTGAAGAGTCGCTTGCTGCTGCCATTGGTGCGCAAATTCCAATCAATGAGCCTGCTGGTCACATGATTTGTGATATTGGTGGTGGTACTTCAGAAGTAAGTGTAATTTCCCTCGGTGGTATGGTTGTTACGAATGCAATCCGAATTGGTGGCGATAAATTTGATGAGGCGATTGTAAAATATGTTCAGTCGGTTCATAACTTGAAGATCGGTTCTCAAACTGCTGAGAAACTTAAGATTCAGATTGGAAATGCCCTTCAGGACAAAGATAAGTCAATCGAAAAAATGGAAGTTCGCGGAACTGATGCGATTACAGGTTTGCCACGCCGTCTCGAAATTGACAGTGTTGAGGTTCGTGAGGCTTTGAAGGACACTGTAAACAAAATTGTTGAGCTTATAAAGCAGGTTTTGGGGGATACACCTCCTGAATTGGCTGCAGATATTGTTGAGCGCGGTATTGTAATGTCTGGTGGTGGAAGTATGCTTAAGGGACTTCCTAAATTGATTTCTAAGGAAACTGGTGTACCTGTAATCCTTGTTGAACGACCGTTGGAATGCGTTGCGCTTGGTGCTGGTCAGGCATTTGAATTGTTCAAAGATATGTCTGCAGACAGATCTGTTTATGATAATTTGAATGACTAAGGCTGCGGTGAGTTTATTTGATTACAAATGAAACGTTTAAAAAATCCACCGAAAATACATCTTCCTGAACTTGTTTTTATTATCCTCATTTTTGTTTCTGGAGTCATGCTTGCGTTTAACTCCGGGGGCTTCGTTCTTAACTTTGAGAAAGTCGGATTTTCGATTCTTTCGACGATGCAGCGCGGAGTTTATTCTGTAAAGCACAAAGTAGAGACTACTTTTAATGCGGTTCATGAACTCGCTCGTTTAAAAGAGGAAAATAAAGAGTTAGCAGAAAAAATGAGAAACTATGAGTTCTTGCAGAGAAGCAATGCCGAAATCCGTAAGGAAAATGAGCGTCTGAAAGAACAATTAGATTTTTCATATGCAATCGAGCAGAAAAATTATCCGGCTCAGATAATTGGTCGAAACGTTGATAATCTTTATTCATATTTTACGATAAACAAGGGACTCAAAAACGGAATAAAGAAAAATATGCCAGTTGTTGCTATTCAACATGGTTCTGTTGGACTTGTCGGCAAGATTGTTTCTGTATCGCCGTTTACAAGCCGAATCATGCCTATTTATGATATAAAGAGTTCAATTTCTTCAAGAATTCAAAATACTCGTGATCTGGGACTTGTAAATGGGCTTGGTAACGAGGAAAGCGGACTTTCGCTGACGTATATCAAAAAGAAAGCCGTTGCGGATTTTGCAATCGGTGATGTTGTCGTTACTTCTGGCGAAAATGAGAATTATATGAAGGATATTCCTATTGGAACGATTTCTAAAATGGAAGATTTGCCATACGATTCTGATTTGGTTATTGAGCTTGTGCCTATTATTGATTTTTCTAGGCTTGAAACCGTAATCGTTACGGATATGAAAGAAGTTAATGATAAGAGATTTGGAGAATAAATCTTAAATGATAAAAAATATACTTGTTTCAGTCTTGATTCTCGTTTGTTTTGCATTGTTTCAATCAGCAGTGTTGTCGAATATAATTTTTTTGCCGGCGGTACCTGATTTTCTTCTTTTGTGTGTGGTTTATTTTTCTGTAAATAATGGGAGACTTTTTGGAATTTCAACAGGTTTTGCATCAGGCTTGATTATGGATTTCCTGAGCGCATCTCCAGTTGGCTTGCACTGTCTTATGAGAACTGTTCTTGGATATGTAAGCGGACTTTTTAATAAGACAATTAACATAAACGGATTCTTCTTGCCCGCATTTCTTGCGTTTTGTTCGACAGTGTTAAAAATCGTTACGCTGTTTATAATTTCTTTTTTCTTTCCTATCTCCCTGTCGTTGAATAGGGCATATCTTTCGACGTTTGGGGCGGAATTGATAATGAATACTCTTCTTTGTCCTTTTCTATTTAAATTCCTTGGTATTTTTAAAAATTTAATTTTCCTTGACCCAGAGAAGGTTTCTTAATGTATTACAGCAAAGATTATTCAGATAATTCGATTTCACAAAATAGTCGCTCATTGGTTTTAGGGCTGCTTGTAATAGTCGTTTTTATTCTTTTTCTTGTCCGTCTTTATAATTTGCAGATTCGGGACAACAATAAATGGCGTAACGAGGTTCATATCATTTCTAGCCAGACAAAAACAATTCCTGCGCAGCGTGGTGAAATTTATGATCGTAGCGGAACTTTGCGAATGGTTGAAAATGCTGACTCTTTTGCGGTTGACGTTGTTCCTGGTCAAATTCCTTCAGTGCAATTTGACACCGTTGTGGCAAAACTTGCCGCTTTTCTTGGTGTAAAAAAGAAAGATATTGTAAAAAAATTGCCTTCAGATTCGAAAGTTCGTGCAAATGATTTTAGTTCATACGAAGTAAAAATCAATGTTCCGTTCGAAGTTGTTTCGAATATTGCTGAAAATTTGAACGACCTGCCAGGTGTTTCTTGGAGGTCAAAGCCTCGCAGAAATTATCTTGTTACAGGTTCAATGTCGCATGTCATTGGTTATGTAGGCGATATTAACAATGAAGAATTCAAAATGCTCTTTAACAAGGGTGGTTATACAAAACGTTCTATTGTAGGAAAAATGGGGATTGAAAAGCAGTATGACTCTGAACTTCAAGGAATTGAAGGCTCTGAAAGTCGCACTGTAGATGCCAGGGGACGAATTATTTCGGATACGCCGCATATTGAGTTTCCAAAGATGGGAAACAATATCATTCTTACGATTGACAAGAGGATACAAGACCTCGCAGAAAAGGCGCTTGGAGAGCGAGTTGGTGCAGCCGTTGTTCTTAGACCGTCGAACGGCGAAATCCTTGCGATGGTTTCTTATCCGTTTTACGACCAGAATATTTTTAACAGTGATGATGCGTACACTGAGTATAAAAAGCTTGAAAGTGCAAAAAACGAGCCTATGCTTAATCGTGTTGTAAATGCGATTTATCCGCCGGCATCAACTTTTAAGACGATTATGTCTACAGCACTTCTTTCGGAGCGGTCTTATTCGCCTTACGAGAAAATCAGTTGTACGGGTCTTATGAATTACGGAAATCATGATTTTCACTGTCACCAGAGTTGGGGACATGGCTATCTTGATATGAGGGAGGCACTTGCCCAGTCTTGTGACGTTTATTATTGGACCGTTGGTCGAGACGCTCTTGGTGTTGAAAAAATTGCTTCTTACGCAAAGGAATTTGGTTTTGGTGAGAGTCTTGAAGTTGATTTGCCTTCTCAGTCTGCTGGAACTGTTCCGACTCCGCAGTGGAAGGAACGTCGCTTGCATGAAAAATGGCTTGGAGGCGACACTCTCAACATGTCTATCGGTCAGGGATATACGCTTGTAACGCCGCTCCATGTTGCCAATATGATGGCAATGGTTGCGAATGGCGGAAAAATTTATCGTCCGCATCTTTTAAAAGAAATTCGCGATTCTTCTGATAATAAGTTGATTTCAAGCTATAAGCCACAGATTCTGCATGAATCGAACATTGCTCAATCCGTTTGGAAAGAGATTCAGAATGATTTGCGGTATGTTATTACGGACGGAACTCCTGAGTATCCTTTGCGGAACAAAGTTGTAAAAATCGCGGGTAAAACAGGTACTGCCGAAGTAAACGGACCGAAGAATCAGAATCACTGGCATTCATGGATGGCATGTTATGCTCCATTTGATGCTCCTGTTGAAGAGCAAGTCGTTGTCGTTGTTTTGGTCGAGGCCGTAAACGAATGGCAGTGGTGGGCACCTTTTGCTTCGAATATTATTTTTCAGGGAATTTTTGCTAACCAAACTTACGAAGAAGCTGTGGCTTCATTGCCTACGGTCCGCGAAAAAATGGCGACCTTTGGAAATGGCGTTCAGTATAGGCAGGAATAGGAGAGGTACGGATGAAAATAAAAGTATTTCAGTTTATCGATATATTGCTTTTGCTGTGCGTAGTTTCTCTTTCTGTCTTTGGTATTGTTTTTATTTATTCTGCTGGGCTTAGTAATCCTCGGAAAATCGGTGATATTTATACAAAGCAGATTGTTTGGGCTTCTATTGGATTTGTGTTAATGTTGCTGTTTGCTTTTTTTGATTACCGAAAGCTTTTTAAATGGGCAAAGCATCTTTTTGTTCTTACTTGTCTCGTTTTGATTTTTACCCGTTTGTTCGGTGTTTCAATTAAAGGTGCAAAAAGCTGGATTGGCTTTCATGGTCTTGGAGTTCAGCCTTCCGAATTTTCGAAAATCATTTTTACGATTTTTCTGGCTTGGTATCTTACGAACTCGCGAAACGAAAATCCTCTCATACGTTTTTTGATTGCTTGTGGAATTGCGCTAATTCCTGTTGGGCTGATTATGTTGCAACCTGACTTGGGAACTTCGCTTGTTTTCTTTCCGATTCTGATTTTTATGATGTATATGGGCGGAATCCACAAAAGATATATTTTTATGCTTTTGTTGTTCGTCGCTTTTACAGGTTTGTTTACCGTTCTTCCGATTTGGGAAGTAAAAATTAGTAACACGAGCGTTCAGCTTGTTCATCTTCTTACGAACCTAAAACTGAGACTTCTTTTGATAGGTCTTACAGGCTTTTTGTGCGTATTTTCAATTGTAAGTTATTGGCTTTTTAGTGACAGCAGATATTTTTATTGGATTGCGTATTTTTCTGGAATTATTTGTGCGTCGCTCGTAAGTTCGTATGGTGCCGGAAAATTCCTAAAAGAATATCAGATTATGCGTCTGATTATCTTTATTAACCCGTATTCAGATCCGACTCGTCATGGTTGGAATATTCTTAATTCCCTTCGGGCTATTGGAAACGGCGGTTCGAGTGGCTGGGGCGTTGGTCTTGGCCCTCAGAGTCAGCACGGTTATCTTCCAGAGCAGCACACTGACTTTATATTCAGCATTCTTAGCGAAGAATTAGGCTTTTTTGGAAGCCTGCTGATTTTTATGATTTATTTGGTATTCTTTTTGAGAATCGTTTATATTATTCGAAATTCTACGAATGAATTTGGAACTTTGATTGCTTCTGGCCTTCTTGCAATGTTTTTCTTTCATTTTGTAGAGAATATCGGAATGGTTATGGGAGTTATGCCGATAACAGGTATTCCGCTGATGTTCCTTTCTTACGGTGGTTCGTCTTTGTGGACGGCGATGATTTCTGTTGGACTTGTAATGAGTGTCAGAAGCCGTAAATACGATTTTTAGTTTTTTTGGTGAGAAAAGTGAATTTGATAAATCCTATAAAACTTTTTGGTTCTGAACTTTGTTCTGTTCAAAATCCGTCTGCGTATATTGGTGGAGAATTTGGGGCAATCGTAAAACATCATGAAGAAAATGATGCTTTGTTTAATTTCTGTATTGCTTTTCCAGATTTGTATGAAATTGGCATGTCGAATCAGGCGATAAAAATTATTTACAACGGGCTAAATAAAATTGATTCAGTTCGTTGTGAGCGTGTTTTTGCCGTTGAAAAGGACTTTGAAAATCTTCTTGAAAAATTTTCGGCTCCGCTATATACGCTTGAGACAGGAATGCCTTTAAATCAGCTTGATATGATTGGCTTTTCGATTGGTTATGAACTCGGAATCACTGGCGCACTTTCAATTTTGGAATTGGGAAAAATTCCGCTCCTAAAACGCGACCGTTCTGATTCAGACCCGATTGTTATTGCTGGCGGCTGCGGTGCCACGAATCCAGCTCCATTTGCAGATTTTTTTGACGCTGTTTTTATTGGTGAAGCAGAAGGCGGCATGTTTGAACTTATCGAAAAACTTTCCAAAATGAAAAAAAATGGAGCCAGCCGTGCAGAAATAATTCATGAACTTGCTTCTGACAGTCATGTTTGGACTGAAAATATGTCTCGCGAAACTTGTGGTCATGACAAAGCTTTTAGGGCTGTTTGGTCCGAATTCGGTACGGTTCCCTCGGTTGAATCTTATTTCCCGCTGCCAAATATCAAGCCTGTGCAAGATCACGGGGTTGTGGAGATTATGCGCGGTTGCCCGAACGGTTGCCGTTTTTGTCATGCTGGCGTGTATTACCGGCCTCAGCGTGCAAAAACCAAACAACTCATTTTTGACGAAGTTGACAAACTCGTTAATGTTGCTGGGTACCGTGAAATTTCGCTAACGTCGCTTTCTTCGGCTGATTATCCAGACATCGAAAATCTTCTTGATGATTTAAACAGAAAATATAAAACCCAAAATGTTTCTTTTCAGCTTCCTTCTTTAAAAGTTAACAGTTTTTCGCTTCCTTTGCTTGAAAAGCTTTCAGAGGTTCGAAAGAGCGGGCTTACTTTTGCGGTTGAAACTCCAGATGAGGCTTGGCAGCTTCGTCTGAACAAAGAAGTTTACGCTCAGCATCTCGTTGATATAATTCTTGATGCAAAAAAATCGGGGTGGAACAAAGCAAAATTCTATTTTATGGTCGGACTTCCTTTTCCTGAAACCGATGAAAAAACGGAGGAACAGGCAATCGTTGATTTTATGCTTGATCTTCAACAAAAAACGAACATTCAGTGCAATGTGAATGTTGGAACGTTCATTCCGAAACCTCATACGGCTTACCAGTGGGTTCGTCAAATTTCGCCAGAAGAATCGAACAAAAAGCTTTCATATATTCGCGAGCATCTTCCGCGCGGAAAATTCCGTGTAAGCACTCATGATGTTTCTACAAGTTATCTTGAAGGCTTGATTTCACGTGGCGACAAAAGGGCTGGAAAAATAATTCTCGCTGCTTACAAGAAGGGCTGTCGTCTTGACGCTTGGGACAATCATCTTCGCGAAAATTTGCGTTATTGGGACGAAGCTTTTAGCGAGGCCGATTTTGACGTAAAAAATGATATTCTTCACGAGCGTGACAAAAATGAGAGCTTGCCGTGGGATTGCATTTCTCTTGGACCTGCAAAGGCATTCTATAAAAAAGAATGGGATTTGAACGAGCAAGAGCGTCTTACAAAAAAATGTATGCCGGATTGTGACCACAAATGCGGTGTTTGCAATAACAAGACTTGCGTGAACATCGACAACAAGAAAGATGTTCTTGTTGAAAAAGAAAATAAATTTTCTCAAATCCGTCCGGAATTCAATATTCCTGTTATGTATCGCGTGATTTTTATGTTCTCAAAGAAAGACGGCGGAGAATTCTTTTCACATCTTAGTCAAATTGAGATATTCAACAGGGCTTTCTTAAAATCGGGACTTCCTGTGATTTATACGGCCGGTTTCAATCCTGTTCCTCGTCTTGAATTTGGAACGACACTTTCTTTGGGCATTCAATCCGATGCGGAAGTGGCTTCTACAGTTCTTTTTGACCCGATTTCTGAAAATGAATTTATCGCAAAGATGAACGAAAATCTCATAAATTCAATCAGAATAACAAAATGCTTTATTTTCCCGGTTACGAATCAAAGGCGGCGTGAGTCGTTGAGTACGGCTTTGTGGGGCAGCATTTATGAATATACATTCAAAAACGGTTGTGTTGCGGCTGATTTTTTTGATTCGCCTGTTGCAGAGCCGTTTTTGCAGAAAGAAAGTCTGTGTGGTTTTAAAGTTGATTCCGAAAAAAATATTGTGACTGCAAAGTTGCTTTTTCAAAAAGACCGACCTTTCCGAAACGCTCTCGAAGAATTTTTTGGAAAGAAAATTTATGAAATCGTTTCGATAAGAAAATTACAGACTCTTGCAAAACCTGACGTTATTGGTTGGACGCCGGAAATTAATGCGGAATACCAAAAAAATCTTGATGATATGACAGACCATGCAGAAATGAAAAAAATCAACGCACGTTTTAAAAAGCGAATTGTTAGGGCAGAAGATATCGTTGCCGGCGAAGAGGCGATTGATTTTTTTGATTTGTATAAAAAAATCGCGCTCGTGAATGCTGCACTTATAAAACAGCGCGAGGAAAGACAAAAAATGTAGAAATATTTCGATTGGTGTTCAAGATTCATATCAGAATAGCAAATTCTGTGCTATAATAAAAATATCTCTAAAAACTTGAATTTGTGGTTCTTTTAGAGTTTTTATAAATAGTCTTAAATATTTCTGAATAATTAGTTTTTGTAGTTGGAGAAAATTATGAATTCAATGACAGGTTACGGCTTTAAGGAAACAGTCGTACAAAATACACAGATAAGTGTTGAGATAAAGTCTGTAAACAATAGGTTTCTTGATTTAAATATAAACTTACCGTCTTTTTTAAATCCGCTTGAGTTAAAACTTAGAAAAATTGTTGCTGAAAAAATTGTGCGCGGCAAAGTTGATTTGACTATTCGCGTAAAAGATATGAATTCTACAGCGCATGTTACGCCAGATCCGCTTGCTGCAAAAATGTATTATGATGCGATTTTGTCAATTTCAAAGGAACTTGGCAAAAAAACTGAAGAAATTCCGCTTTCGCTCATCGTAAATCAAGAAGGCGTATTGAATATCACGCATGATTATAACGCTGAGTTGTATTGGGAAAAAATAGCGCCAGTTTTTGACGAAGTGTTTGAACAATTTATTGCGGATAGAAAGCGAGAGGGTGAGAATCTCAAAAAGGATTTGCTTTTAAAACTTGATACTCTTGATAGTTGTGCTGCTTTCTTTAAAGAATGGCAACCGAAAATGGAGCAGAAGTTTAAGGAACAAATTACGGCAAAATTTACGGAGCTTTTGGGCGACCATGTTGATGAAAACAGAATTATGGCGGAAGTGGCCGCGATGCTCGTAAAATATACGATAAATGAGGAAATTGTTCGCTTGCACAGCCACCTTTCAAATTTACGAAAAGAATTTTTGGAAAATCCGACTCCTGGCAAACGAATTGATTTTATTTGTCAGGAGACGAACCGAGAGATTAATACAATCGGTTCAAAAAATCAGTTTACCGAAGTCGGTGCGATGGTCATTAATGCGAAGGATGCACTGGAGAATATTCGGGAGCAAGCTAAAAATGTGGAATAAGAATCCGTTGGTCGGGCGTTCTAAAACAGACAAACTTCCTGACTATATGGATTAAGAATGATATTTGTTTTATTCTTATATTATTTATTGAACATAATTTTGGAGATTATATGCCGGACTATAAAATTAAAAATGGCAGAGAACTTAGAATAGCTATCAGTGGAAAATCTGGTTGTGGAAATACGACCGTTAGCACAATGCTTGCAGAAAAACTTGGAATCAAGCTTATAAATTATACATTCAGACAACTTGCTGCAGAGAAGGGACTTACTCTTGCAGAGGTTATTGAAAATGCAAAAAATGATGATTCGTATGATGTTTATGTTGATACTCATCAGGTAGAACTCGCAAAAAAAGAATCTTGCGTTCTTGGTAGCCGTCTTGCAATTTGGATGCTTAAAGATGCGGATTTAAAAGTTTATCTTATTGCCAGTGATGATACTCGTGCGAAAAGAATCTTAAATCGCGAGGGTGGCGACTTGCAGCAGATAAAGGATTTTACCGCTATGAGAGACCGGGAGGATTCTGCCCGATATATGAAGCTTTACCAAATTGACAACAGCGAATATGAATTTGCTGACCTCAAAATTGATACTGCGACAAAAACTCCAGAAATGATTGTTGAAATGATTATTTCTTATTTGGAAAAAGCAAGTTTTATAGAAAAAATATAATTTTTCTATTGACTAATCTTTGTACTTATGTTATATTACTGAACGTTGATTGACATAAGTCAAACAGATGTCTCCTTCGTCTAGTGGTTAGGACATCGGGTTTTCATCCCGACAACAGCAGTTCAATTCTGCTAGGAGATGGTAAAGCTCTGAATTTTTTTTCAGAGCTTTTTTTATTTTGTAATGCTTTTATAAGCTAAAAAACATAGTCCTAGAAGTGCAAACACGATTATTAGTATAAATCGTTTTGGCAATTCTCCGTCGTCAATGTTCGCATTTCCTGATTTTGAATCAATTGCCGAAATAAATTTTTTTTGGTTGCTCTCGAAATGTGATTCTTTTCTTTATAAGTTTTTCCGTTTTTCCCAGGAATAGCGTAACCGCAGTTTGGACAACCGTTCTTGAACTTTTCGTTAGAACCCGTAAGACCACAAACTGGACAACGCACTGAAGAGAAAAATCTGCCGCAATGACGGCAAAATTTAGAATTTGCAGGAACTTCTGCCCCGCAACTTTCACAAAAGAACTTGGCTGTACTCATTTTTGCTTATTTGCCTATTTTTTTATTGAAAGAATGATTTTTTCATTATCTTTTGCGATAACTTCCGCAGTTACGGACGACAAATCTTCGTCCGTTTTTAACGAAGCAACGTCGATTTTTGTTCCTGGAGAGAGTGTCGCAACGAGTGAAGGAATATCTGGTGTAAATTCCAGCGTTTCCCCGTTGTAATTTCTGGCGGTTCCCGAAATCATTGCAAGTGTAATCGGGTTCGTGAATACGAATGAGCAATGAATTGCAGGTTTTTCCTCAGTTTTGTTTTCTGTTGCTTCCATAATTGCACCTTCTTTCGATGTATTTATATTGTTTGCATTGTGAATTCCAAAAAAATCATTTTCGTCTAATTCTTTTTTAATTGCGGCTTCTTCTTTTTTTAATTCATCTGGTAAATCGCTTTCTTCATCTTCGTTTTTAGGAATCGAAAGCAATTTATTTACAGTCGTAATGCCGTCTTCCTCGTCAATTTGGGAATTTTTTTCCTGCGGATTTTGCTCGGAAGATTGGTTTACCGAATCACGTTTTGCTTCAAGTATTTTCTTAAAGCCTTCAAGCCCTTCCTCAGAAGTGGAGTAAAACACGCCTCTAATGTGAAGAGCTTTTGCTTTATTTTTTTCGTCATCCGAAAAATCTAAATTTGCATACAAGATGATTTCGGGTAACTGTTTTTTGAAGATAGTTGATGTGTATTGAACTAAAGTTTTCCAATGCCGAGGATAGTCTTTTGCACTAATTACGATAAGGTGCGGAGAAATTTCTTCAATGTTATCCAATGCTTTTAAGAGCCATCGATAGACAATAACATCGTATCCCTCGCTTGTAAGAATATTTGTGATTCCATCGATGACTTCTTCATTTTCAGCTATCAGAAGAGCTTTCATTATTTATTTTTCTGTTCCTAAATTCTCAACAGTATAGTCATAAATCTGCCAAATTCCGTCGCGCTGACGAACCTTGTATGTAAATCGCTTTTTTTCTTTGAATGTTGGATATGTGAACCATTCAATAACTTTTACTTCGCCGTTTGTTGCAGAATAAGAAGTTTTTTCAATTTCGAATGTCTCTGGAACAGCTACGATGTCCTGATCAATTCTGTTCTGCATCAAATCTGTTTTGTAAGCTTCAACCATTCGTCTTCGTTCGTCTGCGGAAGCATTTCTGAATCTGCGGGCTGTGTCTGCATTTCTTATCAACATTTCCTGCAAGTCCATATAGAGAAAATATTGATCCCAGAGTGAACGCTGTCGTGCAACGATTGTCTGCTCAATAACTTTGTCTGGCGAGATAGACTCTGGCTTTAAGATTGAGCCGGTTTTTGCTTCTACAGGAATTGATGTAGAAGATGCTGCTGATGGAGCCGGACGAATATCGATGCTAAGTCTGTTTGACGTAAGTTCGAGTTTGCGTGATTTATACAATTCTGGGTAGAAAACTGCCTCAAAATAGTAAACAGATGGCTCATCGAAAGAAATGTAATTTTTTACGTTTTCGATGAATGAGTATGATTCACCAGGTTCAATTGCAATTTCTCTAAAATAAACAGTCTGGTTTGTAGAGCGTTTTTTAATCAAATCTTTTGTTTGAGCGAGTGCAGTGTTTTTTAATGTGTAAGCTTCAAAATCAACGCTGAACATTCGGTCATCGGCAAGTTTGAATCTTAGAGTCTCCGTTCCATTATTTACAATGGAAACGTTTACGTTTACAGGATTATCTGCTGCACTTGCAGTGTTATACATTGTTCTGTCAGAAAATTTGATAACGACTGAAGCCTTTGAAAAATCCTGAGTTGATGTCTGTGCAGTTGCAAACTGTGCAAACAATGCAAAAGTTGATATAATTGCTAGTAAAGTACGTTTCAATGCTTTCTCCTGCGCACATGTAAGTGCACTTTTTTATATTTTAGTATCGGACGATTCTCATGAAATCATTATCTTCAAATTATTTAAATCCAATAACGGATTCTTGGACAGAATTTAAATCTATAGCGAAAGAACTTTTGGCTTCTAATTCTGAGGGTAAAAAAACTTTTCCAGTTGAAATTGAAGGACTGCACGGAGCTTCTACAAGTTTTTTTTACGGCAAATTATATAGAAGAAATCAGAAATAAAATTCTTTCAGACCTTCAATATAACGCGACTGGCCGGTATTCTCAATCTCAGCAAAAAGATGGCTTGCCGTCGAGTGCGATGTCGATGGACACAGCGATTGTTGTTTCTTCCGAAAAGGAAGCGAATGAGATAAAAGACGATTTTACGACGGCTTTTGATGATAATGTTGAAATTTCGATTTTTCCGTGGTGGGGAATTGTGCCGTACAGAGCTGCGTCGCCTTCATCGGCGGTGTTTGGTCAACGTGCGGGCGTGCTTGCAAAAATGGCGGTGCGCGAAAGAGTTTTGACGGCGCAGACTAAGCCTAGAATTTTCATCATAAATCAACGTTCACTTCAAACTCCAGTTCCATCTCCAGAGTATATGCGCTCTGTGATTTTTACGCTCAAAAAAGGGCAGCAGATTGATCCTTCGGAACTTTCTGAAACGCTTTCGTATTTGGGGTACATCCGCGTTCCAAAAGTCGGCGTGCCTGGCGAATTTACGCTCCGCGGCGAAGTTCTCGATATTTTTACGCCAGAAGATTCTTTGCCGACTCGCGTGAATTTTGATTTTGATGAAATCGGGCAGATAAAATCATTTGATCCAGAAACTCAATCCACGACCAACGTAAAAGAAAATCTGCTCATTTATCCAATGAAGGAAGTTATTTGGGATGAAGAACTCATAAACACGCTTGAAGAAAAATTCAACGAGCTTGAAAATGAAGATACGCTTCTTTCAAAAAATTCGAATCAAGTTGAATTGCAACTGACTGAGCAGGCGATAAAGGCTAAAGCAAAATTGCTCGATGATTTGCGCACAAAAGGCGAGAGCGAGGGCGAGGAATTTTTTTATCCTGTTATTTGGGACAAAAAATATTCCGTTTTGGATTATTTACCGGAAGAGACGACGGTTTTTTATTTTGGTTTTGACCGACTCAAAAACGCGCAGGAAAATTTTAACCGTGAGTATGCAGGAATGTATCGAAAGGCTCGTTTGGAATTCCCTGTTTTTTCTCCGTCAAAAATGCTTATTCCATTTGATGAAGTGTTAAAAATCCATGCTCGCTCGATTCTTTTTAGAACACTGCATACGGACGGAAGCTCGGAGCAATTTGAAAATGATGGCGAGAACACTCAGGTTGAAAAAATCAAAATTGACTGTGAGCCGTCGAGAAGTTTTTTTGGAAACATCAATTACTTAAAAGAGCAAATTGAAAATTTTCAGGGCGACGGCTGGAAAATTTATATTTATGCCGACAACACGAATCAGGCTCTTCGAATCAACGAGATTCTAAAGGAATTTACCGAAAAATCAGAAAGTTTTAATGAAAAAATCAAAGAAAATTCAAAAAAAGGACTTCCGTGCTTTCCGCTTACGATTTACCCGATGGCGATTTCGGGCGGATTCGGAATTCCTGAGAGCAAAGTTCTCGTAATTCAGGAAAACGAGATTTTTGGCAGACGAAAACACGTTCCAAAAAGCATTCACCACGCAAAAAGTGAGGCAATCGACACATTTGTCGAACTTAATCCGGGCGATTACGTTGTTCACGCAAATTATGGAATTGGAATTTTCCGTGGAATTCAGCGCGTAAAAACGATGGGGCTTGAGCGAGATTACATCAAACTTGAATATGCCGACGAGGAATTCGCTTTCGTTCCGCTTGAGCAGGTTAACCTCGTTCAGCGTTACATTGGAAATGAAGGAAATAACCCGCGAATCGACACTATTGGAAGCAAAAACTGGGAGAATCGCAAAAATAAAGTTAAAAAAGCGGTTGAGGATTTGGCTGAAAAACTTATCGCTCTTTACAGCCGGCGAAAAGCGAGCCGAGGATTCCCGTTTCCGAAGGACAGCGAATGGCAGACTGCGTTCGAGGCGGCTTTTCCTTACGAGGATACGCCTGACCAATACAATGTTACGCTTGAAATCAAAAAGGACATGGAAAAGCCTGTTCCGATGGACAGACTCGTTTGCGGCGATGTTGGTTACGGAAAAACCGAGGTTGCCATGCGGGCCGCATTTAAGGCTGTTATGGGCGGAAAACAGGTCGCATTTCTTGCTCCGACCACGATTCTTGCGGAGCAGCATTATGAAACCTGCGTTGAGCGATTTGCGAACTTTCCTGTGACGATTGCGCAGCTTAGCCGGTTCATAACGCCAACCGAACAGAAAAAAATCCTCGCAAAGCTTGAAAAGGGCGAGATTGACATTCTCGTGGGCACCCACCGAATAATTCAAAAAGACGTAAAGTTCCGTGATTTGGGTTTGATGATTATTGACGAGGAACAGCGATTCGGCGTAAAAGACAAAGAAAAACTAAAAACCCTCAAAGCCAACATTGATTCCCTTGCGATGAGCGCGACTCCGATTCCGCGAACGCTGCACATGAGTCTTTTGAAAATCCGCGACATGAGTCTTTTGACCACGCCGCCGCAGACAAGGAAGCCGATTGAGACGATTGTTGACGAATACACTGACGAACGCGTGGCACAGGCAATCAGGCGTGAAGTGGAGCGGGGCGGCCAGGTTTTTTATTTGCATAACCGCGTGGAAACTTTGCAAGAAACTTGCCGAAAGCTCGAAAAAATTGTTCCTGAGATGATGATTGACTTTGCCCACGGTCAGATGAGCGTAGACGAACTTGACGACATTTTTAGACGATTTAAAATGGGCGGATTCCACGTTTTGGTTGCCACGACGATTATCGAAAACGGAATCGATATTCCGAACGTGAATACGATTATTATTGACCGAGCCGACATGTACGGTGTAAGCCAGCTTTACCAGCTCCGCGGACGAGTTGGCCGAAGCGACAAAAAAGCGTATGCCTATCTTTTGTACCCGGAAAACAAAGTACTTTCCGAAGTTGCCATGAAGCGTCTTCAAGTCATAAGCGATTTTACGGAGCTTGGAAGTGGATTTAAAATCGCCATGAAGGACATGGAAATTCGTGGTGCCGGAAATCTTCTTGGACGAGACCAGAGCGGCGACGTTTATTCTGTGGGATTTGATTTGTACGTAAAACTCCTTAACGAAGCTGTTGAGCGACTTACAAAAGAGAATTATCAGGAGCAGAACGAAGTTCTTATGGAGCTTGAATATTCTGGCTTTATCCCGGATTCTTATGTTCCGACTCTCCAGACAAAAATGGAAATTTACAAAAAAGTTAGCTTCCGTTCAAACAAAAGACGAGCTTGAGCGGGTTTACACGGAGCTTGAAGACCGTTTTGGTCCTATTCCAGACGAGGTTTATAGTCTTTTGAGTCTTGCAGAGATAAGAATCATTGCAAAAAAACTTGCAATCAGCACGCTCAAAGAGAGAAGTGGTGTTGTTACCGTGGAATTTGCGCGGGTTTCGGATATTTCTATCGAAAAACTTTTGAGGCTAATCAAAGAAAGCTCTGGAAGAGTGAATTTGGATGCTGCAAAGCCGAATGTGATAAAACTTTCGACCGGAAAAATCGGCTTAAAAGAAAAGAGCGAGTTTATCCGCGAACAGCTTGAAAAGTTGGTCTAGGAACTAAAAAGTTTTGATTCCGAGTTCCTGCAAAACCTGTCATTTTGGCAGGTAAGCGCGAGAATTTTTCCTAGATTGTATGATTTTTTATACAAGTGATTGGAGAAAATAAAGATATAAAAAGATTTTTGTTTTTCCTTTAAGAAAGTGTATTTTGCATACGAAAAAAATACTAGAAAAATCAAAATTTTTCTTTATAATTGATAATGCTACAGTATTGTAGACATAATTTTGAGGGGATAAAAATGAAAAGCTTAAAAACTGTGTTTTTATTGGCTTGCTGCACCTTTGTTTTAGCTTCATGTGCTTCTTCTAAGCAACTTGCTGAACTTCAAGAGCAGAATGATGGCTTGAACCAAGAACTTGAAAACTTAAAACAGGAAAAAGCAATCCTTGAGCAAGAAAAGGAAGCTCTTACAAATGAACTTGCAGCCTTAAAAGAGGTGGGCGAGTCTCAGAAGAAAGAAATAACTCTTCTTACAGACAACAACGAAAAACTTAAGTTCCAGATCGTTCAGCTTACAGATGATAAGAATAAGGCTGAGCAGGAAAATGCTGCATTAAAATCAGCAAATTCAAATCTTCAGAACCAGAATGCTGCGTCACAGAAAGAATTGGCTGCTGCTAAAAAAGAAAAAGATGCGCTTCTCAAAAAGAATACAGATCAAAGCAAAGAAATTGCAAGTTTGAAGCAGCAGGCAGACACTGCAAAAAAGCAAAATGCCGCTTCTCAGAAAGAGCTTGCTGATTTAAAGAAACAGACAAATGAGGTTAGCAATCTTAAAAAGCAGAACGCAACTTTGCAGAAGCAGAGCGATGCTCAGAAAAAAGAAATTGCAGATTTGAAAAAAGCTAATGAGGCTCAGAAAAAGGAATTGGCTTCTTTAAAGGCTTCTTATTCAAATTTGAAAATGCCTGACATTGACTTCCCAGGCTTGCTTATCAATTCAAAAGATCCTGCAATCGTAATTACAAAGACTGAAAGCGAGTATGTAAGCGTTGAATACGATAGCCAGAATTCAGCTGAAAGAAAAATTATTCTTCTTCCAAAATGGTTCTGGGATGACATTCTCCAGTATGAAGCTGATGTAGCTAATGCAGAGACTGCATATAAAAAGCTCCAGACTGACGTTGCTAATTCAGCAAAGAATTACGGAACTACAGTTTCAACTCAGCCTTCAAAAAAGACTTCAACAACTAACCGAAAATAGTTTTTGTGTAAAAAAAACGGTTCAATAGCAGTTATTCATGCTTTCTGAGCCGTTTTTAATTTGATATATAACTTCTGATAATGTACGTTCTGTCTACCACTACGCAAAACGCAGAGTTTTATTCGTTACGAACTTACCTTTTGACCTTTGAACAACTATGATTTACATGATATTATGTATGAAAAAGATTGGAATTCATACTTTTGTGTAATGAGGATGTTATGCTCAAGAAATTATTTGCTTTCTTTTCAACTTTTTTAGTGCTCTTTTCTTTTTCTTCTTGCACTTCTAAAAACGCTTCTAATGAAAAGTCCATTGTGCTTGTAATGGCAGAAGGTAATCCAGCCGACAGTGTTGTTGGTCTGATGGACCTTGCCTTTAAAAGAAAGGTCGAGGAACTTTCTTCCGGAAGAATAAAAATTGATCTCCACTGTGCAGGAATTCTTGGCGATGAAAAGCAAGTTATGAGTCTTATCGTAAAACCTGAGTCTTCGATTCAGCTTGCGCGAGTTTCTGCAAGTTTGGCTTCGTATGGTGGCGAAAAATCACGGCTTTTGACGATTCCGTACACCTTTTTGACCGAAGAGCACTTTTGGGAGTTTGCGGACTCCCCGCTCGCCGATGAAATCTTGGAGGAGCCGTATCAAAAAGGTCTTGGCGTAAAAGGCTTGTTTTATGGTGAAGAAGGATTTAGGCACTTTTTTTCGACGGTTCCCATTAATTCACTTTCCGACATTGAAAATAAGAATGTTCGTGTTTCAAATGCAAAGATTATGCAGGACTTGGTTTATTCGTTAAAAGCAAATCCTGTTGAAGTTACTTTTTCGGATTTGTATTCTGCAATGTTGCGTGGCGAAACTGAAGTTGCTGATCAGCCGATAACAAATTATCTTTCAAATCATTTTTATGAAGTTGCGAAATACATGATTATGGACGGACATACGCTCGGTGCTGTTCAAGTCGTAATCAATTCGTCGGTCTGGGATTCTCTTTCTGAGGAGCAGCAGCAAATCTTAAAGATTGCTGGTAAGTATGCTTCTGATTATTGCAGAAAAATTATAGATGAAACTGAAAGGTCGGCATTCAATGAGTTAAAAAAAATCGGAACGGTTTTTACGGAAGTTTCTGATAAAACTGTTTGGCAAGCGGCTTGTGACGAGATGATAAAAGACTCTTCATCTCAGTTTCCGGATTTGTATAAAAAAATCCTTGGTTTAGGAAAAAATAATGGCGAAAAACACGACTGAATCTAACAATTTTGATTTTATTGATGAGAAAGCTGTTCAGACTGGGAAAAATGAATCTATAAAGGGGATGAACATAAATTTTCTTAATGTTTCACTGACACTTATAACGGCTTTAATGTTCTGTTTTGTGCTGATGATTTCTAACAGTGTTACAGGCAGGTTCAAGGACGTTCAAAAGTCAATAAGCAAATTTATAGTTTGTGAGCAGTGTTCTAAAACTATAAAAGAAAGTTCGAACAATCTTACGGAGCTCGCTCGTTTGTTCGTGATTTCCCATGATTTTTCGTATGCAAGAAAATATTTGGAAGAAATCAATCTCGGAAAGTCTCAGGAACGCGCCATGAAAAAGATGCAGGCTGTTTGTTCTGAGAAAGATTTTGCCTATCAGCGTCTCCAGATTGCAATGTCACAGGCGTCGAGTCTTGAACGCATGGAATTGTATGCAATGAAGCTTTGCGCAGTGTATCTTGGTGAAGAATCTGTTCCTGATGACATAAAAGCATACTTTTCGAAAATAAAATTACGACCGCATGATGCAAGTTTGGACCGCGAGAAAATACACGATGCCGCAATCGAAAATCTTTTTGGCAACGGATATTTGATTTATAAAACCCGAATAAACGAAAATTGCAATCTTACAATCGAAAGCATTCAGCAGCAGGTGCAAGATGAGCTTGGCGAAAATTCTACAAAACTTGGAAAAAATATTTCTCGTCTCAGATTGTTGTTCTTTTCTCTTTTGATTGTAAACATATTGATTTTTGTGGTTCTTGGCTTTTTTGTCTTGATTCCGCTTAAAAAATTTCAGAATTCAATAAAACGGGATGAAAAGTTAAAATTAATCGGTGCGACGGAGTTTAAGAGCATCGCTCAGTCTTACAATGCGATTTATGATACAAAAAAGCTATCTGAGAATCCATCACATGCAAAATCCGAATACGATTCGCTTACCGGAATTTTGAATCGTCGTGCGTTTGATAAGATTTGTGATGAGAGTTCAAAAAAAAGTGAGTCCATCGCCCTACTCTTGATTGATTTGGATGATTTTAAGCAGATAAACGAAAAATACGGTCATTCTGGAGGCGATACTGTTTTGCAGGAAGTCGCGAAAGTTTTAAAATGTACTTTTAGACAGGAAGATTATATTGCAAGAATTGGCGGTGATGAATTTGCAATACTTCTTACGAATTTTAAGGTTAGTTCTTCTGGTTCAATTATTTCAAAAGTAAATTTTGTGAACAAGACTATTGAGGTTATAAAAGATTCTATAAAACCTGTTTCTATTAGTGTTGGAATGGCGTATTCGATTGTAGGATATACAGATATCCTTTATAAGCAGGCTTACAAGGCTTTGTGCCGCGTAAAAGATTCTGGAAAAAAAAGGTTGCAAGTTTTACGCTCCTTCAATGCGATAATTTTTTTGGTTGATTTTAATTCAGGTTGTGCTATTGACAGCTAATGTTTATTAGCCTAAAATTGTGCAAGCTGAATAAAATATGAATGATAATCTTGTTTCCACCAAACAAAAAATCCTGAATGCCTCCTTAGATTTGTTTTCGAAAAATGGCATAAAAGCGACGACTGTTGAGCAGATTGCAAATGCTGTCGGAATTCGTGCCCCATCACTTTATAAGCATTTTAAGAATAAACAGGAAATCATTGATTCAATTATTGGTGAACTTGAGGCAAGGTACAAAAAGCGGCTTGAAATTGAGTCCGAAGTCATAAAAAATTCTTATTATAATACTCAGAAAACTTTTGAATCTAATTTTGATAAAATTCTTTTTTATGTACAAGAAACCGTTAATAAGCTTGTTGATTATACCCTTAATGATGATTTTATGAATAAATCTGCAATGCTCATGAAAGTTGAGCAATATAGGACAGATGCAATTGCCCTTAATATTGACAAGGAATTTTGCTTGCGGTTAATAAATCCTTTTAAGGAAACTTTTAAACGGCTTTGTGAAGATAAAATCCTAAAAAAAATGGATTTTACGCTTATGGCTCTGCAATTTCTTGCTCCTATTGATATGTTGATTGATAGTTGCAGACGTGAAGCGCAAGAAGAAAAAATCGAAGAATATAAAAGAATGATAAATGCTCATGTTGAGCAATTCTTTAAAGTATATAAATTGAGTTAATTTTAAGGAGTGTAAAAATGGCAATTATCACGATTTCCAGACAATTTGGCTCCAAAGGCGATGAAATTTGTGCGGCTTTGGCAAAAAAATTAGGCTATAAACTTATTGACCATGAGTATATTCGTCAAAAAATACTTGATTTGGGATTCCCCCTTAAAAAACTTGATAAATTCGACGGTAAGAATCTAAGTTTTTTTTCAAATCTTTCAAAATATCGTGATGAATATTTGTACTACCTAAAAACGGCAGTACTTTCCGCAGCGGATAAAGATAACTGTGTGATTGTAGGTCGCGGGAGTTTTATAATCTTGCAGGATATTGCGAATTGTGTTTCTTTCAGAATCCTTGAACCAAAAAAACTTCGAATTGACCGCGTTATGAAAAAATTTGCTTTGAGCGAAAAAGCTGCGACAAAAAAGGTTTGCAAGGAAGACCGGCATCAGATAGGATTCCACATGAATTTTTTTGGTTTTAAGTTGCACACTCCTTTCTTTTTTCAGGGAATTTATAATTCTGGCGATTCTGATGTAGGGCCAATCGTTGATTCGATTATTGGCTATACGCAAGCTTATTCTACGGAAGAGCGACAGAAGAAAGCGAAAGAACAGCTGAACGATTTGCTTTTAGGACAGTCAATCGTAAATATGCTTGTTTTTACATATTCGATTAATATTAATTCATTCCGGGCAGAAGTTGAGAATAAAAAAATTATCTTGTACGGAATTTCAAGTTCTAATGGCGAGGTAAAACGCGCTATTGAACTTCTGAATTGTGAAGTTCCTGGTTACGAAGTTGAGTCAAGGATTCACATCGTACAGGATTCAATGGCAAACCGCTAAATGTTTTTGCCTGGGGTGAGCAAAATTAAGCAGATTGGATTTTCGGCGCGCAAAAGATGGTGAGTTCCGAGCAGTGCCGATTTTGCGACTGCAAGTTGGCTCACTTCAATCTGCAGATTTTTTTTTGTGGCTATTTCCTGACTTAAAGAAAGTGTTTCGAGCGTCACGGAAGAAATTAGAATCCTTGCACGGGGATTTTTTAAAATAACCTCATCGATTATTTTGTCGAGTTTGCCTTCGCTGCCGCCAATAAAAACCGCATCAGGAGCCGGAAGATTTTTTACGGATTCACTCGCCTCCCCAAAAACAAGGTTCAAATTCCAGACGGCGAATTTCCTTCGGTTTTGTTTTTCTAATTCATACGCCGCCTTGTTGTGCTCAACTCCGTACACGGTGCATTTTGCACTGCGGCTTAACTCGATGCTCACTGCCCCGCTTCCACAGCCAACGTCCCATATTGTTTCGTCATTTTTTGCACCGAGCAAAGCGATTATTGCGGAACGAACAAGCCTTTTTGTCATGGGAACTTTTTCTACCCGTAAAAAATCCTCGTCTTTTATGTTGAGACAGCTTTTTTCTGCAAAATCTGTCTGCTCAACGAGCACAACGGAAAGTTTCTCTTCCTCGCTGGAATCCAGCCAGTCGCAAATCTGATTTTTTCCAGATTCGTCTAAAGTTGAAAACTCTGTGATTTTTTCAGTCTGATAGCCTAAATCCGAACCGACAAAAATTTTTGCAGGAATTTCATTCTGATTTACAAAACGCACAATCGTTTTTGCGGAAATCTTTCCGCCGGTCAGAAAAAAAACTGACTTTGAGAATGTAAGCTCAACACCAATATTGCAGTCCGTGCCATGTGCCGAGGCAAGTTTCCAGTCCTGCCAATTTTTTTTGAGCCTTGAAGCAAAATATTGCACGCTGCTGATTCCCGGAATCACGTGGACGGCCCACTTCTTTTCTTCGAGAAGACGCGTTAGTTTTGAACAACCGCTAAAAAATCCCGTGTCACCGCTAAAAATTGCCACTGGAAGTGCATTCTTTTTTGAAGATTCTTCTTCTTCGAATTTTTTTAAAATTTCTTCGGAATCGTAAGAGTCAAAAGTATTTCCGTGAACGATATTTTTTACCGATTCAAGAATTCTTTTAGCTCCGCAAACGAGCGTCGCGCTTTCAATTATTTTTTTTGCCTCAGCTGTAAGGCTTGTAACTTGCCCTGCCCCGATTCCAACCAGATATGCGTGAGGCGCAGCATTAGAATTCATGGGTACCACCTTTTTTTGTTTTATGCTTTTGAATTTATCGAAGAAATCAGCGAATCGTAATCGCTGAAAATAAACTTTCCTTTTTCTGAGGGACGTTTTACGCAAAAAATCTGCATTCCCCGTTCTTTTGCGGCTAGAATTTTTTCATCAAAACCGCCGTTTTTTCCGCTTTCTTTGGTTATTAGAATTTCAGCCTGAGTTTCTTCAAAAAAAACGTCGTTCATCTTTTTTGAAAACGGCCCCTGCATCGCAAAAATATGGCTTTGCAAAAAACCTGCGTCCAAACATTTTTGAATCGAGTCGATATTTGGAAGAACGCGCACGTAACAACGATTTTTGTAATCAGGGATTTTCGTAAAACATTCCAGTTCTTTACTGCCTGTGGAAATAAAAATCTTTTTGTAAGCATTTTCTGCCGGGTTTTCCCTTTGCGCACCATCATTTAAAATATGCTTACAAACCGAATCCAAAGAGTCAAAATACGTTATTGCTGGGTCTGCATTTGCGCAATCCCGTAAAAGTCTAAAATACGGCACATTTAAATGCTCGCAAGCCGTTTTTATATTTTTTGTAATTTCCACTGCAAACGGATGAGTTGCGTCTACAATCGCATCAAAATTCCTTGCAAGATTTTCAATTTCTTTTTGATTCAGCCGGTTTTCCAGAACTTTGATTTTTTGAGTATTCGTTCCGAGCGTTTCTGCCAGAATTTCACTGCCATATTTTGTCGCCACCGAAATTGTAACTTCAAAACCGCTTTCGCTGGCTTTTTTTGCAAATTCTCGGCCTTCTGTTGTTCCTGCAAAAATCAGAATTTTCATGCATCGACCTTTTTGTATCCGCGCCGTGTTACAATCCACTTCCGACCGTTTTGTTCTATAAGCTGCGTTGCGGAATTTCCTATAAAAACCGTGCAGAACATGTCGATTTCAACGTTTGAAAGTTCGTTCAGCGTGCAAATTCCGTAATCCTCGCCCTCTCGGCCAATGTTTCGCACCCAACCGCAGATTGTGTTTTTGGGAAGCGTTTCGAGTAAGATTTTGCAAGCGTTTTTTAAAACGTCCGGGCGGTTTTTGCTCCGCGGATTGTAAATTGCCATTGAAAAATCACCTGCCGCCGCGGCGCGGAGCCGTTTTTCGATTAATTCTTGCGGGGTGAGCAAATTGCTGAGGCTCAAAACGACAAAATCGTTAGTGAGCGGAGAACCCAAAATCGCACTTCCGCTTAAAGCTGCCGTAACACCTGGAATAATTTCGATTTCTACGTCGTTGTAAAGAGGATTTTTTGCTGAAATTTCCAGCACGAGGCTTGCCATTCCGTAAACGCCACTGTCTCCCGAACAGACCAAAGTAACGGTTTTTCCGTCGCCTGCGATTTTTAGGGCGTGCTCGCAACGGTCTGCTTCTTTCATCATTCCGGTTGAAAAATAATTTTTTTCTGGAAAGTCGGCTTGTATAAGTTCGATGTATTTTGTGTACCCGACGATTAAATCTGCTTTTTGGATTGAGACTTTTGCTTCGTGGGTAAGTCCTG
>NZ_JPUF01000024.1 GCF_014737315.1 Treponema zioleckii
ATTTGAGTTGCATTCTGAAGCTTCGGATTTAAACACCAGTCGCGTACCGTATCTCTAGAAAGATTAAATTCTCTGGCAAGTTTTTTGTAGCCACAGATACCTTGCCTGTATTTTCCTACAACCAGTAACTTGAAGTCAATGCTGTACTTTTGATTATTCCCCATTTTTTACACCTCCGTGGGTGTCCTAGTTTATGGGGTCAGTTCAAATCTCAACGGGGGGGGAACTGCCGTATAGTATAAATCTTCTCCCGATTTTGATGACGCTCATCAATTTTGTTTCGGGAGTAATCTACCTTAAAAAAGCGCCGCTCAAAGAAAAAATCCAGCTCTACGCACTCGCGCTTGTGTTCCTTTTCATTCTTTACGACTCTCCATCGGGCCTTGTCTGCTACTGGATTCTGAACAACACATTCTCGCTTTTTAAAAATCTAGTAAATGCAAAGGTTAAAAATCCCCGTCGACTGGTTCACCTTGTGATTTCTGGGATTTTGTTGCTTGCAAGCATTTTTATCCTCGCAAAACCGAATTACGCACTCGCAAAAAGACTTGCACTTGTCGGATTTTCGATGCTTGTGGCATTTCTGCCGGTCTGCATGGGATTCGCGAGACGATTACTGAACAAGAGGGATTCTACAGAAGTTTCAACCTCACACCACGACAGCGGATTTTCGATTTTCATACTCTCCGCACTTGGTCTCGCTCTTCTTGCGGGATTTTTGCTTCCTTCGGGAATCATCGCCACAAGCCCGGTCGAGTTCAGTTTTGTGGGAAACACCGACTCTCCGCTCGTCGCCAGAAAGCAGAAGGAAGATCTGGCAAACCTTGCGGAATATGTAATAAGGAAAAAGTAAAGAAAGCATTAATTCCTGAAAAGATATAATTTTCTTTTCAGGTGAACAGTTTTTGAGCTTCCTCGAAGCTTTTCAAGTCGCCTATGTCATGTCGCTTGCCAGGCATCAGCCAGGCGTGGACAGGTCGCTTTGAGCAGAACCAGGAGATAAAGTCACCCGGAGCATCGGTACCGCAGATTAAAGAACCATCACTCTGGGGGGTACAGGCTTTTTTTATGTAGGGAAGATCTTCTTTCGTATAGATATAAAAAGGCGGAATAGCCCAGTTTGATTCAGGTTCACTGGGTTTTTCTTGCATTTTAATGACTCTCTCAGTCTCATCAATTATAGCAACACCCGTTTTCTGTAGTTTTACCTTTTCACTTTCAAAATGCCGCATTATACAGGCAGAGTTTTTATCTTTTTGATATGAAACAAAATCTCGTAAAGAAAAATCAAGAATGTTATCCCCTGCAAGAACCAAAATATCTTCACCTATATTGCATTCTTCTATTGCAAAAAGTATGTCCTTTACGGCTCCCAGCCTGTTTTCGTTTTCTGTAGAACCGTCATCAATCACCGTGATTTTTTTCTGAAAGGAGCGTGAATTTTTCCAGTTGTTAAACTGGTCAATAAACTTATGATTTGAAATGATTATATGCTCGTTAATTTCATCAAAAGAATCTATATCATCAATCAGCCTGTCCAAAATTGAGACAGAACCGACTTTCAAAAGCGGTTTTGGAAAATTTTCCGTAAGAGGATAAAGACGTGTCGCATAGCCAGCCGCTAAAATTATTGATTTCATAATCCCACTCCATCTGCAGTTTTGCAAAATACAATCGAGAATTTATTGCTCAAATCTGGAAATTTTGAAAGATACTCACTTCGTACAGTTTCTTTTATCGAATCCCTGAATTCAGGATTTATAATTGCCATTGCACAGCCATTAAAACCAGCACCGCTAAATCGTCCGCCGTAAACACCTTCTGTTTTCTCCAGAATCTCATGCAGGGCTTTTAACTCGTTACTTCCAGTCTCATATTTTTCAATTGAAGAACGACCACTTTCAAAAATTATTTTTCCGAATTCAGTTAAATTTCCATTTTGAAAAGCTCGTATACCTTTTTTTACACGTTCATTTTCACCATAAAAATGTTCTGCCCTCTTTGCCCATGTGTGCGGAAGTTGTTTTTTATACTGCTGATAAATTCCAAGCGGAACATCGCGCAAATATGAATCTGCAAATTTGCCATACTCAAGATGAGCAAAATCTTTAAGAGCGTAGCTTGCTGCCTTACATTCATCAACTCTCGTATTGTAGGCACTTCCCGCTAGCTTTCGTTCCACTCCAGAAAAAATTACGGCAATTTCAAAATCTGGCATATTTTCTGGAATCGGAATAAGTTTTGTGGAATCCGTTTTTGTATCAAGATACAGAAGATGATTTTTCTTGCAATAAACTTCACAACTTTGGTCAAGTTTTCCAACATTAACGCCAATATAATTTCGCTCTTCGTCAATGGCAAGATTTATCAGTTCAGGACTCGTAAGTTTTATTCCATTCACATTCGCGAAAGCTTTTAAATAAGTTAGAATTACGCTCGCGGATGACGAAAGACCGCCGCCAAGAATATCTCCTTTTAAAATTCCCTTGATTCCTTTTGTAATGCTATACGTTTTTTTCAAGGTTTTTATCGCGCCAAAAAGATAGTCAACCCAGGTGTACTGCCGTTCAAATTCATCATTGATGTTGCCAAAAGCATCACCGTCAAAATTTTCTGAATAGACTTCAATTTCGCCATCATCAGTAGAAAAAAAATCAAAAGTCGTGCCAATATCAAGCGCAAAACCCGTCACCAAACCAAGCTGATGGTCAACATGCGCCCCTAAAGGACAAACTCTATACGGACAGAATGAATGCAAAATTTCAATTGATTCATTTAAAGAATTTTTTTTGTTTTCAATAATAGATTCTACAAACTCTTTAGACATATATCGATTATATCATTACAATAAAACTTATGAAACTAAATATGTATTTCATACAGAAAACAAGTGCTATAATAAATGCTAATTGCTTAATCTAATTCAATTAACGAATCGAGGATAATTTATGAATATATCGTTAGAAAAAAAAACAATTCTTATAACAGGAGCAGCAGGTTTTATAGGTAGCTTTCTTTCAAAAAGATTGATTGAAGAATATCCGTCGTCAAAAATTATTGGACTTGACTGCATTACAGACTACTATGACACAAATCTAAAAGATGAGCGCCTTAAAATGCTTTCGGAAGCTGGCGGGAATTTTACATTTATAAAGGGGGATATTGCGGAAAAAAAATTTGTCGATAAACTTTTTTCAGATTATAGCCCACAAATCGTTGTAAACCTTGCTGCTCAGGCTGGAGTTCGTTATTCAATAACAAATCCAGAAAGTTACATTCATTCAAACATAATCGGCTTTTACAATATTCTTGAAGCATGCAGGGCTCATTCTGTGGAACATTTAGTTTATGCCTCATCTTCTAGCGTTTATGGCTCAAACAAAAAAGTTCCATATTCGACTGAAGACAAAGTTGACAATCCTGTTTCACTTTATGCTGCAACAAAAAAATCCAACGAACTTTTTGCACATGCTTATTCAAAATTGTACAAAATTCCTAGCACAGGCCTAAGATTTTTTACAGTTTACGGTCCAATGGGACGTCCTGACATGGCATACTTTAAATTCACGAACAAACTTGTAAACGGTGAACCGATTCAGATTTACAACATGGGCGACATGTACCGAGATTTTACCTTCGTTGATGACATCGTAACAGGAATCGTAAATGTGATGCAAAAAACGCCTTCCGAAACCGAAGACGGTGCTCCATACAAGATTTACAACATTGGTAATAATCATCCAGAAAGTCTTATGAAATTTGTCGAAACTTTGGAAAAATGTCTAATAAATGAGGGAATCATAAAAGAACCTGGCAAAAAAGAACTTTTGCCTATGCAACCTGGTGATGTATATCAAACGTATGCTGATGTTGCGGAATTGCAGAAAGATTTTGGTTTTAAGCCAAGTACTTCGCTCGAAACGGGGCTTTCTCTCTTTGCCAAGTGGTACAAAAAATATTACAATAAATAGCTATGAAATACGTTTACGTTCTTACATCAACACCAAAAGATTTATACTACGAACAGTGTCTCATGTCGGTCTGGTCTTTAAGACAAAAAATGGAGACTGCTGAAATTATAGTTTTGGTTGATAACAAGACTTTCTCGACATTCACTTCAGAAAATAAGCGTACTGAGCTTTTAAAATATGCAACACATGTTATGAGTATTGATTTTGACGACAGTGTAACAAATACAGAGCGAAGTCGGCTTATAAAAACTGCTATTCCAGATTATGTAAGTGGTTCTTTTTTATATATTGACTGCGACACAATCATATGTGAAGACTTGTCAGAAATTGAAAATGAACCGTTCCAAACAGCAGGAATTCTTGACGGACATTGTATGTTGGATGAGCACATTCATAAGCAATATTTTCTGCAACGCGATAAAAAACTTGGTTTTAACGGCACAAAAGCTGCAAATTGCAATATAAATGGTGGAATAATACTAGCAAAAGACGGTGATGAGTCAAAAGCACTTTTTAAGGCCTGGAACGAAGTATGGAAATATTCCGCTTACGAAAAGCATGATTTGCATGACCAAAGTGCGCTTAACGAGGCCAATTACCGAACTGGGTTAAAAATGGGGCATTTGGACGGAAAGTGGAATTGTCAGCCAAGTCATGGCGGACTGGCATTCTTAAAAAATGCAAAAATTATACATTACTACTCAAGTGAATTCAGCGGAAAGAACTATATTCCATATTATAAGCTGGCAGACAAGACTTTGCAGTATCGCATAAAAGAAATAGGAATAATTCCAGAAGATATTCAAAAAATGATTTTAGATCCCAAATTTCAGTTCAACGGAGTTCATTTGATAAACGACCAAAGAATTGTCAGCATAATGCAATCTCCTTTAACGTTCACATTGGCGGATATAAAACAAAAGTTTCCTTTGCTTTTTACTTTTATGGAAAAACAAATGGGCTTTTTACGCGGACTCGGAAAAAAACTGAAAGGAAAAAAATAGCGATATAGTTTGTAAGAGGGAAAAAAATGAAAATAGCTGTAGCAGGTACAGGATATGTAGGTCTTTCGAATGCAATTCTTTTGGCACAACACAATGAAGTTCATGCCGTTGATGTAATCCAGGCAAAAGTTGATTTAATTAACTCAAAAAAATCTCCAATAATTGACAAGGAAATTGAAGAATATCTTGCAACAAAAAAATTGAATCTAATCGCAACTACAGACGGAGCATCGGCTTACAAAGATGCTGATTTTATCATCATATCTACTCCAACAAATTACGATCCAGAAAAAAATTATTTTGACACTTCAAGTATTGATTCAGTAATGAAAATCGTAAAAGAGTGTGGCAGTAAAGCTACCGTTGTAATAAAATCAACGGTTCCAGTTGGATATACGGAAAACTTACGAAAAGAAACTGGCTACAAAAACATGATTTTTAGTCCAGAATTTTTACGCGAAGGTCATGCGCTTTACGACAACCTCTACCCGAGCCGAATTGTAGTGAGTTATCCAAAAGATGATGAAAGCTTAAAAGAAAAAGCTATACTGTTTTCAAAACTCTTAAAGGATGCAGCGTTAAGACCTGCTTCAGAGATTTCTGTACTTCATCCGCATTGCACGGAAGCCGAAGCAATCAAACTTTTTGCAAACACTTTTCTTGCATTACGCGTAGCATACTTCAATGAATTAGATACGTATGCAGCAATTCGCGGTCTAAACACAAAACAAATTATTCAAGGAATTTGTCTGGACCCAAGAATCGGAGATTTTTACAACAACCCATCATTTGGCTATGGTGGATACTGTCTTCCTAAAGATACAAAGCAGCTTTTGGCAAACTACAATGATGTTCCACAGAATCTTATTCGTGCAATAGTCGATTCAAATTCAACTCGCAAAGATTTTATTGCAGACCAAATTATTGCACAAAAACCTCAAGTTGTAGGTGTCTACCGGCTTACAATGAAAGCAAATAGCGATAATTTTAGACAAAGTTCTATTCAAGGTGTTATGAAGAGAATAAAAGCAAAAGGAATTACAGTTGTTATTTACGAACCGACTTATAAAGACGACGAATTCTTTCATTCGCGCCTTGTTCGCGACTTGACAGAATTTAAAAAAATAAGCGACGTAATCCTTGCAAACCGTCTTTCTGACGACTTGCAAGACTGTAGGGATAAAGTTTACACGAGGGATTTATTCGCAAGGGATTAACCCTCCCTCCCCCACGCCTCCGCGTGCCTATGAAAGTCTTTTTATCACTTCCTCGGCAACGGAGGTTCGTTTTTGACCAGAATCCATGGATTTTTTTTCTAGATAACGGTGGGCTTCCTGCTCTGACAAGCCTTGCTTTTCAATGAGAAGAAATTTTGCGCGGTTAACGAGGCGGATTTCTTCCATTTTGCTTTTGAGTTTTATGGTTTGGCTTGTAAGAGCACGAATTTTGTTTTTTACGGCAATGGCGACTTTCATCATATTGTAAAAATAGAATGGCTCAAACGGTTTTGAAATCGTAAGGATTCCGTAACTTTCCACGCGATATGAAATTTCGTCAAACTTTTCGCTTGAAACTACAAGCAAAAGGACTGCATCGGTTTCGCAGATATTTATCGAAAAATCCGTGCCAGAACCGTCTGCCGAATCAATGATAATAAAATCGAACGACCGCATTTCTGCCATTCTGCCAGCTTCATAAAAATTGTCAGCTACAGTCAGATTAAAAATCGGTGCGATTAAAAACGCCTTGATTTGAGAAACTATTTTGCTGTCATCAGAAACTAAAAGTACGCTGTGGCTTTCCTGGTTCATTTTTTTACACTTCTATTTCACCTAAAACTGATTTTACGAAATCGCTTTTTCTTGCGATTGCCTTTGCTTCTTCGAGTGATTGCGGAAGCGTTCTTAAATTGAGCTTTGAAGCAATCTTGTTGTCAAAAAGATTCTCTTCCGTTGAGGCCGGTGCAGTGATTTTGTTTTTGATTCCTTCGATTGCCGCGTTTATCAGGAGCGCAATTGCAATGTACGGATTGCACATCGGGTCTGGGGAGCGCACTTCTAGCCGGGTTCCGCTTTTTGAGGCCGGGAGTCGAATCATTGCGGAGCGGTTTTCTTTTCCCCACGAAATGTATTTTGGGGCTTTTGAAGAGCCTAACCGAATGTAAGAATTTTCCACAGGATTCAAAAAACACGTAATTTCTTCTATATAATTGTAGATTCCGCCAAGAATGTACGGAAGAAGATTTTCGTCTCCCCCGCTCTCTTTTGCGCCGTTTGCAAGTCGATAAGAAAGATTTATGTGCATTCCGTTTCCAGCTTCGCCAGCAAGTGGCTTTGGCGAGAAGTCTGCGTACAGTCCGTTCGAGGCGGCTTTTGTGTTTACAATCCACTTGAATGTGGCAACGTTGTCTGCGGCTGTTAATGCGTCTGAATACATAAAGTCAATTTCGTTCTGGCCAGGGCCTTCTTCGTGGTGGCTTGCTTCCGGGGTAATTCCCATTTGTTCGAGCGTAAAGCAGATGTCTCGGCGGATATTCTCTCCGTGGTCTTCAGGCGCAATGTCCATGTAAGAAGCGGTGTCAAACGGCTCTTTTGTCGGCTTTCCTTTTTCGTCCAGACAAAAAAGATAGAACTCAATTTCCGTGCCGATTATAAGCTCGATTCCGCATTCGTCTTTTAGGCGCTTGCAAGATTTTTTTAGGAGCGTCCTGCAATCTTTTGAATATGGTTTTCCATCGGAATCCTGAATGTCGCAGAACATTCGAACGACTTTTCCGGTCATCGGTCTCCACGGGATAATTGCAAGAGTGCTAGGGTCAGGGAAAAGAAAGAGGTCTGATTTTTCAGGTCCCTCAAATCCGCGGACAGCTGATGCGTCAAAGGCGATTCCTTCCCTGAATGCCCGCTCAAGTTCGCTCGGCATAATCGAAATGTTTTTTTGTTTGCCCGCAACATCAAAATATGCCAGACGAATAAATTTTACGTCCTCTTCCTGAATAAAATCCAAAACTTCACTTTGAGTATACATTGCTAACCTCGTCTATAATTTAGTATGCCTTATCGTGCACGCCAGAAATTGCTCGTCCGCTCGGCTCGTCCATGTTCTTCCATGCGGCATCCCACTCAAGGGCTTTTGCTGTGCTGCAAGCGACTCCTGCTTCGTGTGGCACGCATTTTGCGGCACTGTCGCTTGGAAAAAGTCGGCTGTAGATTTCGCGGTAATACTATTCTTCTTTTGTTTTTGGCGGATTTACCGGGAAGCGGTTTGCTCGGCGGGCAAATTCGCTGTCGCTCACTTTTTCCTCCGTCATCTTTTTGAGAGTGTCAATCCAGTTGTAGCCAACGCCGTCGCTGAACTGTTCTTTTT
Organism: Treponema zioleckii; assembly: GCF_014737315.1. Taxonomy (GTDB): domain Bacteria; phylum Spirochaetota; class Spirochaetia; order Treponematales; family Treponemataceae; genus Treponema_D; species Treponema_D zioleckii. The sequence goes on from NZ_JPUF01000024.1 coordinate 8,342, forward strand.
GTCGCCAGCAGATTGATTCTGGGAGTATGTCTTCAAAAGCTTTGCGCAAAATCCATTTTTCAATTCGCTGTTTTGAATCAAGCTTGATGCACATTTTGTCTGTCGGATTCAGGCCCATCGCAATATCAATGAATTCTTTGTCGAGAAACGGGACTCGTCCTTCAACGCCCCATGCCATAAGACTTTTGTTCGCACGAAGACAATCGTACAAATGAAGTTTGCTCATTTTTCGCACAAGTTCTTCGTGAAATTCTTTAGAATTCGGTGCCTTGTGGAAATACAAATATCCGCCAAAAAGCTCGTCGCTTCCCTCGCCCGAAAGTACCATTTTAATACCCATTGATTTTATGACGCGTGCCAAAAGATACATTGGCGTGCTCGCACGGACGGTGGTAATATCGTAAGTTTCAATGTGATAAATAACGTCTGGGAGCGCGTCCAAAGCTTCTTGAATCGTAAAGTGAACTTCGTGGTGCACTGTCCCGATAAAATCTGCGGCTTTTTGTGCGGCGATTAAGTCCGGGCTGCCTTCCAAGCCAACTGCAAAACTGTGCAATCGTGGCCACCATGCGCTTTCTTTTCCGTCAGTTTCGATTCGCTTTTTGCTGAATTTTTGCGTAATTGCCGCAATTATCGAAGAATCAAGTCCGCCTGAAAGCAAAACGCCATACGGTACGTCGCTCATAAGCTGAGCTTTTACGGCTGCTTCAAGCCCGTTACGAACTTTTTCGATTACGCTTGGATTTATGATTTCGCCTTTTTCGTCTGTGGCCTTTGGAGAATTTTTTACGTTGTCGTAAGATTCCCAGTCACGTTTGTACCAACGGATTGTTTTTGGCGCAACATCCGCCCCGCTCCACAAATAACTTCCGTTCGGGAATTCTTCGATTGTAACGCAGTCGCCTTCCAGGGCTTTGAGTTCGCTTGCAACAAAATAACGTCCGGCTTTGTCCCAGCCTTGGTAAAGCGGAATTACGCCGATTTCGTCGCGGGCAATAAGATAGCAGTCCCGCTCGGAGTCGTAAAGCGCGAAGGCAAAAATGCCGGAAAGTTTTTCAATCATTTCTGCAAAGTCGCCGCCTTTTGCAACACATTCTTTGTAAAGCGGAATGATTACTTCGCAGTCGCTTCCGGTGCGGAAATTGTATTTTTCTTTGAATTCTTCACGAAGGATTTTGTGGTTATAGATTTCGCCGTTTGCGGCAAGAATGATTTTTCCGTCATCGCTTACGAGCGGCTGTTTTCCAGAAAGCGGGTCAACAATAGAAAGGCGTTCATGGCTCAGAATCGCGTTTTTGCCAGTATAAACACCGCTCCAGTCCGGCCCACGATGCCGAATGCGTTTGCTCATCTCCAAAACCTGGGTGCGAAGCTCATCTTTTAATCCGTCCGCAATTGGTTTTCCGCCAGAACTCAAATCAAAACAACCTACAAATCCACACATAAATGCCTCCAAAAGTTCCAGACTGTTAAAAGTTCATGGATTTTGCATTATAAACTAGCAAATTTTTAGTCTATGCTATACGTAATCCATGCAGTAAAACTGGCTGGAATTAAAAAAAAAGAGGTCGTAGACAAAACCCCTGAAAATCTCAAGGATTCTATCTACGACCTCTTTGCCGTTGATGTTTTTATACCCCAACGGCACTTTTTTGTCAATAAGTTTGCTTTAATTGCTACAGAAAGTCCGTCCTGCAAGTAGACTTTCACTTTTGACACAGACGAACAGAGATTAACACGGCTCTCCTTGCCGCCGTATTTTGCGAACACCAGAAAAGTGCCCCAAACAGAGCGACAGTTTTTCGCTAGAAAAACTGTCGGGAAACGCACAAGTCAACTCAAAATCTTAGAACCAACTCGTGGCGTTTACGGAAACGCACAAGCCAACTTAAAATTAAAAGCAACGTGTGGCGTTTCCTTTTAATCCTGCAATGCGTCGTAGCCTTCTTCACCGGTTCGAACTTTGATTACGTTGTCAACGTCATACACAAAAATCTTTCCGTCGCCAATGTGACCGGTGTAAAGAACTTCTTTGGCCGCATGGATTACCAAGTCAACCGGAACTTCAGAAACGACTGTATCAATCTTGATTTTTGGAAGAAGAGTCATTTCAACTTGAGTTCCTCGGTAGAACTCGCCCTGACCATGCTGAACTCCGCAACCTAAAACATTCGTTACAGTCATGCCGGTTACGCCAATGTCGTTCAAAGCGGCTTTAAGTTCGTCAAATTTTGTCTGACGAGTAATAATAACAACTTTGTGGAATTTTGCATCTGGTTTTGAAGAAGGAACTGTCTTAACAGGAATCGCTTCTTCTTCAGGAACTTTAAATCCTGCCTTTTCTGCAGCACGAATTTCTGCGCTTGAATAATGCTGACTCAAAGCAAATCCTGCGTAACCAGATTCAAGACCATGCTCAAGCTTATCAAGACCAATGATTTCTTCTTCTGCGCTAACTCTAAGTCCGTTAAGTTTTTTGATTACTGCAAAGACAATCGTAATCGTAACGACAGTCCACAAAATAATTACTGCCATTCCGCCAAACTGCTTAAAAAGCTGCTCAAATCCACCTCCGTAGAAGACACCTTCTTTGATTCCTGCAAGTTTGAATCCCGGAGCAGATTCTGTAGCAAAAAGACCGACTGCGATTGTTCCCCAAATTCCATTCATCATGTGAACTGCAACAGCACCGACCGGGTCGTCAATGTGAAGTTTGTAGTCCAAGAGCCAAACGCCGAACACAACGAGCAAACCTGCCACTACGCCAATAATTGCGGCACCAGCACAATCCGTTACGTCACAAGGAGCTGTAATTGCCACCAAGCCGGCAAGCGAAGCGTTCAAACACATTGAAACATCAGGTTTTCCGTATTTAATCCAAGTAAAAACCATCGTAGTTACTGTGGCTACCGCTGGTGCAACAGTCGTAGTCAAGAAAACAGAACCGAGGGTTGGAACGTCTGTAGCAGCCGCACCGTTGAATCCGTACCAGCCGAGCCACAAGATGAATACACCAAGCGCACCGATTGTAAGGTTGTGTCCTGGAAAAGCGTGAACTTTTACGATTTTGCCGTTCCCGTCTCGCTTGAATTTTCCGATTCGTGGTCCGACCATCGCGGCTCCAATCAAAGCACAAATACCGCCAACCATGTGAATACAAGCAGAACCTGCGTAGTCGTGGAATCCCCAAGCCGTTAAAAATCCGCCGCCCCAAGTCCAGTGAGCTTCAATCGGATAGATAATTCCAGATATGATTGCTGAATAAATACAATATGAACTGAATTTCGTTCGTTCTGCCATTGCGCCAGAAACGATTGTTGCCGTTGTGGCACAGAAGACTAAGTTAAAAACGAAATTCGAAAAATCGAAGGTCGCATAGCTCGTGAATACTGAAAAACCAGGTTTTCCGAGCACGCTCCAGATGCCCTTGCTCACTTCGCCAGTCACCGGGTCTGTAAAAGTAAGCATCAACGAGCTACCAATCAAAAACCACATGACCGTACCGATGCAGAAGTCCATCAGGTTCTTCATGATGATGTTGCCTGCGTTTTTTGCACGTGTAAAGCCTGTTTCCACCATTGCAAATCCCGCCTGCATCCAGAAAACTAATGCAGCGCCTATTAAAAACCAAACCGACCACAAATCTTGCATCTTTTGCCTCCGAAAAAAAAAGGCGACAAAATCGAACACCGTGCACTGTGCCGACTTCATCGCCGAATATAAAAAAAGGTCGCAAAGCGTTTGCTCTGCGACCTCGTTGCCGTTTGATGAATAGATTTATACTACAAAGAAAAACTTGTGTCAACAGTCCGTGTTGCAAATTTGATTATGTCGAATGTCGAGTTTTGAAACTCAACATTGAACCTATAACTTTCCAGCCGATGGGTTCCGTCTGAAATCCCGCGGCGACATTCCGGTGCGTTTTTTGAATGTGTCTCCAAAATAGTTCGCGTCAGGAAATCCGCATTCAATGGCAATCTCCGTTATCGTTAAGTCACCGCTCGTAAGCATGTTTATCGCATGCTGCATTCTGATGTTCGTCAGGTATTCTTTAAATCCAAATCCGGTCACTTCCCTAAACTTTTTTGAAAAGTAAGTCTCGCTCATCCCTGCTATGGAACTTGCTTCCTTTAGCGTAATTTCCTCGGAATAGTGCTCGAATATGTGCTTGGCAGCATCCTGAATATTTGCCTCGGTCTCGTTCATCAACTTTTCTTCAGACAAACCGCTTCCGTTTCGCGCCAAGCAAACGAACAGCTCCGAAAGAAGTGTTTTTTTTGCCGCTTCCGAAAATTTGTCGTTGATTTTATCTTCAAAAAGCAAGTTTTCAAAAATCACCTCTAGCCGCTCTCTAGACTGACCGTTAAAAATCACCTTGCCCATGCACAAAGATTCTTCAAGTGTCTTCATTCCGACAATTTGGCCCATTCCATCAATAAATTTTGGAGTAAAACTCACCGTCGTTCTTTCAACCGGGATTTTTTCGTCGTACTGCGTTCGGTGCAACGTGGATGGGGGCAAAATAACCATTTCGCCCGGCGAGACCGTAAAAAGGCTGTGTCCAACAAACATTCTGCAATTTCCCATCGTAACATAAAAAATCTCATAATACGGATGATAATGAGCGCTGGTCATGGATTTGTTGCGCACTTCTTTTTGAATCATAAATTCCATAGCCCTGTCACGGTAGTGTCCGTCCCGCTTTCCGTCGTATATCGTCTGCTCTGCCATTTTCCCTCACAAGTCGATTGCTTGCACTCAGTTTTGAACAATCATAAAAAATCAGTAGTTTATTCAGTATAAACACAAAAAAATACGTATTTCTACATATTTTTTCTAGTTTATACTTTTTTTGTAGGTCAAGAAAATGAAAGCACAATTGTCAAAAAAAGACGAAAAATTACAGAGAATTCGCCCTTAACGGGCGCATGATGAAGGTGATTCTCTACGTTTGCGCCCCGCTAGCGCTCTACCAAAGTCTAACCCAAGTCTTCAAGGTTTTCGACACCATGATGGCTTCGCACATAAGTTCAACCGCAGTCTCTTCAGTGGCTTACATCAGCCAGATTCAGATAATGCTCTCGGCGCTCGGAAGCGGGCTTGCCGTTGGAGCGAGCATAAAAGTAAGCGAAGCTTACGGTGCCGGCGATTTTGAATTGGTCCGAAGAAGAGTTTCAACAATGGCCGCCTTGTGCGCAATTCTCGGTCTTGGAGTTTTGCTCGCCCTTCTTCCTTTTTCGAGAAGCTTTCTTGAATTTATGAACACGCCAGAAGAATTCTTGGAAATCGGAATTCCTTACTTTAGGATTGAGCTTGTCGCTTTGGTCGTCACATTTTTCAACAACATCTACATAGCAATTGAACGTGCTCGAGGAAATTCCAAGAGAATCCTCTGGATGAACATGGGAATCGTAATCACAAAGCTCAGCCTTACCGCGGTCTTTATCTACATTTTCCACTGGGGCGTAACTTCAATCGCAATCGCAACTCTCGTTTCGCAATTGACGGTTCTTGCCACGGCTGCCGTGAACATGTCAAAAAAAGACAATCTTTTCAGTTTTTCGGCAAAAGCAGTTTCATTCAAAAAACAAACCGTCATGCCAATGGTGAATCTTTCAGTGCCTGTCATAATCGAAAAAGCAGCCTTTGCAATGGGAAAAGTAATCGTAAATTCCATGTGCACGGTTTACGGTTCACAAACCGTGGGTGCTCTTGGCATATCGAACAACATTGGCGGAATTACGACTATGCCGCAGTCGGGATTTCAGGAAGGCGGAAGTGCCGTCATAAGCCAGAACCGCGGGGCCGGAAAATACGAAAGAACGCTTTTGGCCTTTAAGTGCGAACTTGTCTGCAATATTTTGATTGGTGCCGTTTTGATGGCCGTAACTTTACTGGGACTTGAATATATTTCCAGATTCTTTGCAGGCGACGATGATTCTTTTAACGAAATGATAAAAACCATTTACCGTTACGAAGCTTGGGGGGCGATTCCGCTCGGCGTAAATGCGTCAGTCCTTTCGTTAATGTACGGTTTTGGAAAAACAAAAGTGACTCTTTTTATGAATTTCTGCAGAATCTTCCTTTTTAGGGTTCCAGTGCTTGTTTTACTTCGTGCGTTCACAAATTACGGAAGCGAAAGCGCAGGAATCGTCATGGGCGTGAGCAATATTTTGAGCGGAGTCTTAGCTATTATTTTGGGGATAATCACATTCGTGCAAATAAAATTCGAGTTTTTGGAGATTCAATAATTTTTTCATGCACTTTTTATTTGTTACCGTAAAATTAGTATATGAATGCTCTATTAAATGTTCTTAAAATTTATATACTTGTTTTTGGAGGAAAAAAATTACATGAAAAAAAATTTGGTTGTTCTTTTTGCAATAATTGCTTCTGTATTAGCTGTTTCTTGTGCAAACACAAAACTTGCCGAAAACGTGGAGGCAACTTCAAAAGAACAGGAACAAGTAAACAAACAATTTGAAAAAGTATATTCTTCGTACCAGAAAAACTTAATTCTTGACAATGCAGAGACTTATAAAGTTGTTTACGGTGACAAACTCACTTCCATTGCAAAAAAATTCTATGGCGAAGACAACGGTTACTATTTTCCGCTGATTATGCTTGCTTCAAACAAAGTCGTTCTTGATCCAGATTTGCTTTTGCCAGGAATGGAATTAACCGTTCCGAGCTTTGAAGCAAACGTAAAAAATCCTGAAGTTGCGACTTCCTTAAAATCGTACTTTAAGGAAATTGCAGATATTTACAAAGAAAAGAAGACTGCAACTGCACCAAAAACACACGAAAATCTGCTTTTGATTTCGGAACAGCTTGGAGCAACTACAGCAGAAACCGTTACTGAATAAAATCAGACTTTAGGATATTTATAAAATTCTTTGCGACCACCGGAAGCTCATAATCTTTTTTCCAGATTACTGCGATTCCGGTGTTTTTTTCTTCCGCAAGTTTTTTTACCAGAACTTCCGACGGATTTACGCTTTTTACGGCACTCTCAGGAAGAATCGCAACGCCAAAATCCTGTTTTACAAGCTCAAGTCCGTTGTTCATCGGAGAGAAGGCACAAATTATTTTTGCAAACAATTTATTTTCTAAAAACCAGCCCTCAATTTCTTCAACGCGCTGGGCGGGAACCAAAAGCTCAACGTTCGACAATTCCGCGAGGCTGATTTTTTCGCCGGTTTTCTGAGAGAAAATATGATTTTTGCTAAAAAAAGCTGCCCAGTTTTCATCCAACAAATGAATCGAACTGAATTTTTCAGAATCAACTGGCTCCCGCACAATGGCAATGTCCACCAGCCCTTTTTCAAGTCGCTCCGTAACATCGTTTGAATTTGCAGACCAAATATTGTATTTTACGGCAGAGTGATTTTTTTTGAATTTATTTATCCATTCAGGAAGATAATTTGCGCTCACGCTTTCTATTACGCCAATAAAAAGCGTCCCAGAAATTTCTGTACTCATTTCCCGAATCTGGCGCTCAGTTTTTTCCACAAGTTTTAAAATCTGCTCCACCTGCTGTTTTAAAAATCTGCCTTCATCAGTTATGTGAAGCCGTTTTTTTTCTCTTACAAAAAGTTTTACGCCAAGTTCTTCCTCAAGATTTTGAATTTGCCGCGTCAAATGAGGCTGTGCAACGTTCAGTTCTTTTGAAGATTGTGTTATATTTTCCTTCTCGGCAACCTTCAAAAAGTTTTTCATCATACGAAAATCCATCATAGTTCAAACTTTGCCCTCAGTTTTGTATTAAGTTCATACTTATAAAGTATAAAGTTTTTGATTTTTTTTGTAAAACTGTATTGTAGCTTTTTTGTTTTGAGAATAAATTAACCACATCAGCAAAGGAGCTGGCCTAAAAAATGGTCAGCTCCTTTTTTTATGCTCGGAGGTTTGAATGGTCAAAGAAAAAACGATGATTGAAATGCAAAACTTAACGATGAAGTACGGCGATTTGACCGTTCTGAACGATATTTCCCTAAAAATCGCGGAGGGAAGCAAAACTGTAATCATCGGGCCGAGCGGTGCCGGAAAATCCACACTTCTCCGCTGCATCAATCTTTTTGAAAAACCGTATTCGGGTTCTGTCACTGTAAATGGTCAAGTTCTTACGAATCAGAAGGCAAAAGTTCTTTACAAAGCCCGGCAGGACATTGGCATGGTTTTTCAGAGTTTTAATCTTTACAGCCACAAGACTGTTTTGGAAAACCTGATTTTTGCCCCGCTTCTTTTAAAACACGAACCAAAGGCGGAACTTGTTGAAAGAGCGATGCAAAATCTTGAAAAAGTCGGTCTTGCCGCAAAAAAAGATTCATTTCCGAGTCAGCTGAGCGGTGGTCAGCAGCAGCGTGTTGCCATTGCCCGCGCGCTTACGATGAAACCAAAAGTGATTCTTTTTGACGAGCCAACGAGCGCGCTTGACCCCGAAATGATTAGCGAGGTTCTGGGAATCATGGAAGAAGTTGCAAAAGAGAACATCACCATGGTTTTCGTCACCCACGAAATGGGTTTTGCGCGTCACATTGCCGACAGGCTACTTTTTCTTGAAGGCGGCCACATAATCGAGGATGACACGCCAGAAAACGTAATTGGAAATCCGAAGAACGAACGGACTCGTATGTTCTTCAGTAAAATATTGGGCGTTTCTAAAAACTAAAAACTTTGGAACGCCAAAAAACAAAATAAATTGGAGGCAAATTTATGAAAAAAACTTTGGTAAAATTTCTTTGTGCAAGTCTCATGGTTTTGTCGGCAAGTTCCGCATTCGCGGCAAAAAGTGATTTGAACAAAATCAAAAAAGCCGGCGTTTTAAAAGTCGGTTGCAAAGAAGACGTTCCGGGTTACGGATATTTAAATCCTGCGACAAACCAGCACGAAGGTCTTGAAATTGAAATTGCAAAAGCGGTTTCAAAGAAAATCTTCGGAAAAGAGTCCGTTAAATTCACCGGCGTAACAGCAAAAACCAGAGGCCCTCTAGTTGACACAGGTGAAATTGATATGGTTGCCGCAACATTCACCGTTACTGATGAGCGACGAAAGCTCTGGGATTTTTCTACGATTTACATGCAGGATCCAATTGCCATTATGGTAAAAAAGGCTTCCGGATTCAATTCTTTTAAGGATTTGAACGGAAAGACAGTCGGAGTTTCTCAGGCTTCTACAACTAAGAAAACTTTGACGGCCGAGGCAAAAAAAGCTGGAATTACGCTCAAGTTCAACGATTATGCAACTTACGCAGAAATAAAATCTGCTCTCGATTCAGGCCGAATCGACGCGTTCTCGGTTGACTCTTCGATTCTTGCAGGCTACATGGAAGATTCCGTAATGCTTATGAGCGAGCGATATTCTCCGCAGAACTACGGAATTGCTGTCAAAAAAGGAAACAAAGAGCTTCTCGCAGTCATAAACGCAACAATTGACGAAATGGAAAAATCTGGAGAGATGGCAAAAATCAAGGCAAAATTCAACCTTGATAAATAAGTTCAAAATAATATGTAATTGGATTTGTGGGGGGCGAAAGCCCCTTTTTTGGAGAAAGGTATGTTCGATATTGATAGATGGCTGCTTCTTTTTTCTGACTGGCGTGTTTTTGCGGGAGGATTTTTAATCACAATCGCAATTTCTCTGGTGAGCCTTGTCCTTACGCTTCTCATTTCGCTTTTTGTGGGAATAGTCCGTTGCACACAGAATACGACTGCAAAAAATATTGCGTTGGCTTACATAAACTTCTTTCAGAATACTCCGCTCATAGTGCAGCTTCTGTTCATGTACAACGTACTTCCACGAATCGGAATCATGCTTAGCCCGTTTTTATGCGGTTGCATAGGACTTTCGCTTTACACCGGAGCATTTGGAGCCAGCGTTTTTGAATCCGCAATAAAAGCAATTCCAAAAGGTCAAAACGAAGCGGCTTTAAGCCAGGGAATGAGCTACATTCAATCTCTTTTTTATATAATTTTGCCCCAGGCCGTAAAAATCGCGATTCCGCCAATGACAAACCAGTGCGTGAACATGATTAAGAATTCCGCGACGCTGACAGTCGTTACCGCAGGCGAGCTTATGTACTGCGCGGACGGGTGGGCTGCCGATTACGGATGCTACACACAAAGCTTTATCATTTCGGCTCTGCTTTATTTGATTCTCTGCCTGCCCCTTTCAAAATGGTCAGAAGCTCTTGAGAAAAAACTTGTAAGGGGTTAAAAATGTCAAGCACAGAATTTCTTTCAGCTACAACAGCTTTGTTCCTCCTTCGGGGACTTGCCACAACGCTTTTGATTGCAGTCTGCACGATTGTACTGAGTTTTTTAATAGGCGCCATTCTTGGAGTCTCAAAATTTTCAGGGAAAGGACTGGCTGCAAAAATTTCTTCTATATATATAGACATTGCCAGAAATCTTCCCTTGATTCTGATGATTATCGCATTTCGCTTTACACTCCCCTTGCCGACCATCGCAAGTTCAATAACCGCCCTAACATTTTTGAACTGCGCGCTGGTAGCAGAAATAATCCGCAGCGGCATGGCATCAATTCCAAAGGGGCAATGGGAAGCCGCATATTCGCAAGGTTTTAGTTACACAGGAACGTTGATTCACGTGGTGATTCCGCAGGCTGTAAAAAGAATCAGAAAGCCGCTCGTCGGACAGTTCGTAACGATTTTAAAAGACACATCGCTGTGTGCGGTAGTCGCCGTGCACGAACTTATGTATTCAGGGCAAATTATTATGGGAAAATACGTAAAATCTTCATATATTATCGCTCTTTATGCCTTAATAGCCGTCGTCTATTTTTGTATCAATTCCTTGCTGCTTTACGTTTCAAAAAAAGTTGTAAAGGAAATAGTCTGAGCACAATAAAAGGGGAAAAATATGAGCAAATTTGTAATCACCATAGGAAGAGAATTCGGATGCAATGCCAGCGAAGTTGGCAGAAAGCTAGCGTCAAAACTGAACGTAAAATTTTACGAAAAAGAACTTGTGGAACGCGCCGCAAAAATCGCAGGAATCGACGAATCCTCGGCATACGACATTGACAGAAAAAAATCAGAAAAAGATTTGATAAAATATTACATAAATGAATTTGATTACGGAACGACAAATGCCTACTACAAAAGCGAAGCCGTCGCGGCACAAGCGTATGTTATCCGTGATATTGCGAACACAGAAACTTGCGTTATGTTCGGTCGCTGCTCCGATCATTTTCTTGCCGATTACGAGAACGTTCTGAACATTTTTCTTTACGCGCCATTTTCTTTTAGGCGACAGCATGTTTCGAGCGCATACAACCTGCCTTTTAAGAATGCGGAAAAACTCATAAAGAAAGTCGATTTTCTGCGTCAAAAATGGTACAAATTCGTTACAGGACAAAGCCGCGAAGAATTAACCGCCCGCCACATGATGATTAACATGGAGAAATTTTCAGTTGACGAGGCCGTGGAAATGATTCTTTTTGCCGCAAAACTAAAATTCGAAAGTCTAAAATAAACTCAATTTTTTTAGAGCCTGTGTTGCCCGCAAGTTCATTGATTAATGCCACCCCGAATTCATTTCGGGGGCTCTCTTTCGCTACCGCAAAGTTAAAATCTCTGAGGTATTAGGATTCACAACGACTTCCCCAACATAAAAAATCGAGTCATTTTGCAATTCAAAATAAACATTTACAGTCGGAATATGATAATAGACGTGATTTAACATGCGGGAATAAACGTCTCCCTCGGATTCAACACGAACCGTGCAGTTTTTATAATCCCTGAGCAAAACTTCTCTGTATTTTTTAACATATTTCAAAGAATCTGGCGCCACGTATTTTTCAAAATCATCAGTGTCGTTCAAAAGACTGTAGAAGAAATTCATGCAAACCTGATTAAAATCCTTTAAATCGGTTTCGTCGTAACTCGTAATCTTGGTTTCGGGACCAATCTTTTGTAAGTTCGCCGGATACTCGATTTTGTCTTTGCAATCAAATGCTTCCGCCACATGATAAACCGTGTTTCTGCTAAGATTTCCGATTTGAAGCCTGCCACCGACAATCGGAGTGCAAAGCTGCGCAGTAAAAATAACAAAACCGTTTACGTCCATTGCAATGCTGTTTCCAACATTATTTTGGGTAAAGGTTGCAAAACGATCTGCGGCATCAGCCGAAAAATTGATATAAACACATGGTAAACCCGTTATCTCCTCAACAGAAAAATCAATCGAGTCAACATCACAACCAGAAATTGCAAGTCCGTTTCTCTCGGCAAAAACAGTTTTGTTTCCTGTAAAAAAGTCGCTAAAAAAAGTGAACGGCTCACAGTCCGCTGGCCATCTTTCTTTGCTCATGCCCGTTTCATAAGGCACTGAACTTACGACTCTGAACGTGATTACAGAAGAATCAATTTGGGCAAACACACTCGCCGCCAACAAAAATACAATAAGGCAAATAAAATTTTTTTTCATTTTTCTCATTCAAAAATACTCATTAAAAACTCTCCCAGACTTTTGACACGGCTTATTGAGGTAAGCTCAAATCTTGAGACTAGTTCAATAAAACCTGCTCCAAAGCGCGTTTTGGAACATAATGAACATCATTTTCATCACGATAGTAGGCGGTGCTTCCTTCTTTTTTGGCTTCCACAAGAACAATTTTTTCATCCGGGCGGCCAACGGCAAGAATCAATTGAACTTCAACATTCTGAGGCAATGAAAGCGCTTCCTTTACTTTGTCCTTGTTAAAATTCCCTATGCAACAGCCGCCAAGCCCCTGCTCGCTCGCAGCCAGAAGAATTGTTTGCGCAACGATTCCCACATCTTTCTGAAAAGTTCCCGTGTTCGGCGAAATAGACAGATCCTGGCAAATAACAATAAAGGCTGTCGGCTCTTTTCCCGGATGCGGAAGATGCATGTCTTTTAAGGCCGCCGCCCACTTTGAGAGAGACAGCACCGTTTTTACATCTTCGTCAGAAAAAGCCAGATAATATTTTAAAGGCTGAATATTCATGCTTGAAGCCGTAAGCCTAGCACAATCCACAAAATCCCTGAGCTGACTTTCAGTAACTTTGTAACTTGAATCGAATCCTCTAAAACTACGAGTTTTTTGTACCAACTCTCTTATCATAATTTTTCTCCTCAAAATTAAAAATTCAAAACCGCAAGCGGACTAGTATATTGAATGTCAAATAAGTGCCATGCTGATTATTCGCCATGCCAGTCAAAAAGATTATAACATAAAAACAACAAGACCACGATTTTTTCGATTTTTCTAAACAATACAACAAACAAAACGCCCACTTCTTTTTATGAGCCAGTCGTACTATAATGAGAATAGAGGCAGAACATGGGAATCTACTTAAATCCGAACAACGACAATTTTACAGAAATCACGAGCAACGAAATCTACGTTGACAAGACAATGATGATAAGCGCGCTCAACAGAATAATGAAAGTGAACAACAAGTATGTCTGCGTCTCGCGCCCGCGCCGATTCGGAAAGACGATTGCCGGCAACATGCTCTCGGCGTACTTTTCAAAAGGGGTTGATTCAAGAGAGCTTTTCGCGCCGTACAAAATCAGCCGCGACCCAAGTTTTGAGAGCAACCTGAACAAGATGAACGTCATCCAGATTGACATGAACAGTGAATTCAAGAACGAGTTGGACAAAGAGAACCTTCTGAACAACTTGCAAGATAGAATTGTTTCTGAGTTCATCGAACAGTTCGTGAAGGATTAAAATGACATACGGATACATTCGAGTCAGCACAAACAAACAGACAGTGGAAAACCAGCGCTTTGAAATCCTTGAGTTTTGCAAAAAGCAGAACATTACAGTTGACTCGTGGATTGAAGAAACTATAAGCGGAACTGTTGAACCAAAAAAGCGGGAACTCGGAAAACTTCTCGAGTGCGTTAAAAAAGACGACCTTATAATCTGCTCGGAACTTTCTCGCCTCGGACGAAGCCTTTTTATGATTATGTCAGTTTTGAACATTCTGATGGAAAAAGGCGCGCGCGTCTGGACAATAAAAGACAATTACAGACTCGGCGACGACATTCAGAGCAAAGTCCTTGCGTTCGCCTTCGGACTGAGCGCAGAAATCGAGCGGAACCTTATAAGCCAGCGCACAAAAGAAGCTCTCGCCCTAAGAAAAAACGAAGGCAAAAAACTCGGTCGTCCAGTCGGTTCAACCAGCAAAAAAAGCAAACTTGACGGCGCAGAACTTGAAGTGAGCGTAATGCTACTAGCAGGGATAAGCGTGAACCAAATGGCAAAACTGTACGGCACCCACAGAAAAACCGTAAAGCTTTTCATCAGCAAAAACCAGCTCGACACAGGCGCAAACCTAGCGGGACTCAGGGAACTGATGCGGGGGTAACGTGGGGGAAGGCATAGAGCCCCGCAAGGCCCTGCTTTTAGGTATTTCCAATAACATTTGCAAGTTGACTTATCATATCCTTGTCGTGGGGAATGTGACGGTACATAAGGGTGCGGACATCCAAAAGAATACCGTAGATTTTGTGATAAGGTTTTTCGGCTACGTCTGAGTTTTGCGGAAACACATAATCAGCCGAAACATAACCGATGTTTTGAGGAGCAAGATTTTCTGCCGGCATGATGAATGCATTATATATAGAAGAATCTGAAATATTTTCACCTACGCTGTCTGGAAGTTTGCTTCGGTTTTTAGGATTATCGATATATTCTGCATACGCAAGCTGTTTTACCACACTGCCACTGTCCGGTAGATGATTTGGATTTTTTGTGGCTCCGTAACGGTAATATTTTGAATCCAAGACAAATATTTTCTGGTTCGATTTTCCGCGGTCTGTAATCATAATTGTGTCCGGGCGCAGGGAACTTCGTTTTTCTGAATCAGGCTCAAAAGCTTTTGAACTCCCATTAAGGCGCCAGTAGACTTTCGGATAAAACTTTTCCTTGTCTTTTTCTCCGTAAACAGAATCTACCAGCTGCTCCCAGATGTGATGAAAATTATTCGTGCCGTAGATAAAATCTTTTTTTTCGCTGGAATTATCAAGATAGTTAATCATATCAAGCATATTCTTAAAAAGCAAAAGTTCCTTTTCGTTAAAAGTTGAAGCGATTTTGGATTTTATGACAGAACAAAAAAGTGATTTGTTGAAAGACAGCGAAGATTTTTGCGGGTTGTACGAACTAAAAAGAAATCCCAATTTTTGAAAGCTTTCGTAAACACAATATTTGTGAATCAAAGTCAAAAGAGCGTTTTCATTGTGAAGATTTTTCTGAGTGATAAATTCTAAGTAAACAGGACTTTCGTCTGCAATCTGAGGGCGCAGTTGTTTTATTGTACGGCTCCAGTTGATTTTTCCGCTTGTGCCACGTTTGTAAATCTGCTCTTTCTTTTGGTAGTAACCGTGATTCAAAAAATCGCTGATGATAAAAAGATAGGCATGAACTGGGAATTCCACATTTTGCTGTTTTGAGCGGAAATCGTTTCTGACAAGTTCAGCCTCCGGGATTCCAAAAGAAGAAAGCACGCTGATTAAATTCAGAATGTCCAGCCTAATTTGCTTTTCGTCACTTTTATCCGGCTCTTTATATCCCACAGGAAAATGAATTGAAAGCTTTCCGTCAATAAATCGTAATCCAACAAATTTATCAACCTGCCCTGATTCTTCATCCCGGGAAGAATTTTCAAAGTAAACGCAGTGAGAAAAAAGTGATGTTTGATTTTTGTATGAAGCCATCCTACTTGCCATAGATTATATGAGAATTAAGCCAATTTTTTATATCATCTTTATCCAGTTTTCCAGAAGCAATATTAAAAATCACTTTGCAAGTTCCTTGTACGCTTCAATATTTTGATTAATTAGAGAGTCTGAAACAGAAAAAAGTTTTTCATCAGAAACAGTAGAAAACTGCTTTTCGTCGTCCAAGACAGTAATAATTACTTTTTTTCCATTGTAATTTTCAAGAGTATAATCATCTGTTAAAACTGTATTTCCCTGAATTATTCCTGTAGTTGCGTACATTTTCCTTGCCTCCTAAAAAAAGTATACTACAATACTGCAAATTTGTCGTCATGTATTATTTAACCAAGAGGTATTATTCAGCATGAGCGACTGTTGATTTGTCCACGGATTGAAGTTTTTCCCCTAACCTGCACTCATCAGTGAATACAGAAAATCCTTCTGCAAGGAAAGTTTTGTGCAGTTCTTCAAAGTTCTTTATATCACCAGCAAAAAAAGCAAACTTGACGGCGCAGAACGTGAAGTGAGCGTAATGCTACTTGCAGGGATAAGCGTGAACAAAATGGCAAGACTGTACGGCACCCACCGAAAAACCGTAAAACTTTTCATCAGCAAAAACCGGCTCGACACAGGCGCAAACTTAGCGGAACTCATGGAACTGATGCGGGGGTAATGAGGGGGAAAGACATAGAGCCCCGCAAGGCCCTTGGAAAAGTAGTCTTTATTGATAAATCACTCGAATTTTAAACTTTTTACCAAAATAGACCAATCTTTATAACTCATATTCGGATATTCATCTTGATAAAAATTTTGTGCAAGTTGAATCGCTTCCAATGTGTGCAAAGTCTCACCAGACATCAGAGGCTTTAATCTATTCAATAATTTCCTATCCGTAATTTTATAAAGTTTATCAGTGGAGGAACTTTGACTCGAAGAATCTGCTTTAAACTCATCTGTATCGTTTCCTTCAAAAATAAAGAAAGTATCAATATTCTCAAAAAAACTTATTATGTCTGTTCTTTTAAATAGGACAAGTTTATCCCCATTTGTCAGTTCTTTTTTTAGAAATGAATTTTTCTCAACCTGATTCTGCCATGACTGCCGTGAATAAAACGATACATTATCCTGTACATTTAATCTTTTTTTAACAATATAGAAATCCCAGCAAACATACACATCATTTTCATCGTCGTAGCCTAAAAAGATAAAGGGGATATCCGATTGTTTTATAAAATCAAATTCTTCGCGATGAGGAAGCTGCGCTCGGTTCACGTCAGGTCTGTTTTTAAAATATGCGGAAGAAATATTTTTGATATAAACGAAAAAGTTTTTTGAATTAAACAGAATTTTAAAAGGTTGGACTCCAGAAATAAATGAAAACTTTCCATTTTTATCCATTTCATGCGTAAATAATGAAAGTAATTTCTCACCAGCAATTTTTCCGTTCATTTACAAACTCCTGAACAAAGTATGGTTAGACAGGTGCAATGTATATTTTTCAATAAATGGTACATTAGATAAATTAGAGGAAAAGCGAACATCAGAAATTTCAGCGGGTATATTTTCAGCATCGATTTTTGGAATCAATTCCACGTTATAAAATTTTAGTTCGTCCACCGCCAGTTTGTAGTCATAGAAAAAGTTAAAAGCGGTTTCCAGTTCATTCCCTAAAGTCTGGAAAATCATCGAGTCAAAAAGTGCCTGAACTTGTATATCGTTTATCCGAGATAAAATATGTTCCCTTAAATCATTTATACTTTTGCCTATTCCTGTTTGATGTGCAAAAACTGATGCAATGACAAGTTTTGAATTTTTATTTGGATTTAGTTGTTCCAGAGCGAAACTATGGATTCTTTCTGTTTTTGATGTGCTTTTGACTTCTATTTTGTCGGTTCCGTCATCAAAGTCAAATTTGCTGCTTGGCGAACTGTGCCATGCTTTTATCAGATATTCAGGATTTGCAGACTGTTCAATAACCAATAGTTCAGCCCACAACCCTTGAATTGTTTTTACAGCTGGTTTTGACATGCAACTGAACAATTTTATGATTTTGTCGATTTCTGTTTTTAATTGTGATGATGTTGGATTTTGAGGAATGTTTTGCAACATTAAGTACATAACTTCCAAAAAATAGTTCTGAAAATCATAATTATCTGAATTCAATATTATTATTGAGCATGTTTTTAAGAATTCTTTATTTGCATCATCGATTATTTTACAGTTTTTATTGAACAAAACAGAAATATATTCCAACTCTGAATCTGCGATTGCACTTTCAAATTCAGAATCAATAAGAAACATTGGGGTTTTCTCTTCGGATATTCCCAAGAAAAATTTATCAGAAGCAATAATCTTAGTGACAGGTGTAAAACCATTCTTTGTTGAGTCTTTGTTTTGTAATTCCGAATACAATTCGCATATTCTTTTCATAAGAATTACCCTACATAGTTCACTGCAAAATCATCGGGATAATAAATCGCCATTGTATATGCTGTTTTTCCGTTCCATTTTCTGCTATCACAGTCCAATTCGATATTATGGATTTGGATAGAGATTGAATCGCCAAACTTTATTTCCTTGTCTCCTGGATACACATCTTTTCCGTTTGGTGAGCGACCAGAAAAAAGTTCTGTATTAATTTTTTCTGTTTCTGTATCAAACGCTCGTTTTCGAGGCTCTCCTTCGTATGCCATTTGAATGATGTAAACAAAATCAAGCGATTTTTCTTTTGCAAGATATTTCAAATATCTCACAGTTGCTTGTTTTCGGGCAGCATCAGGCATGTTCTGGAACTTGAATTCTGAGAGAAATCGAATAGCTTCATTCATTTCAAGCTTCAAATATCTATGATTCCTATCCGGCGTTCCATAATCCATACAGTCCGAAAAATCTTTTTCATGTTTCTCAAAAAGATTATTTACAATGCGCTTGTTGTCTTTAATAGTATTCATCTGGAAGGCATTCATCTTTCGCCAGCCCTTCAGTTTGTTTGTCACAACATCTTTTGTAAGAATATTTTTTCTTGTTTGATTGAAAGATGGACTTGTCAAAAGCAAATGCTCTACATTTTCAAGACTCTTGTTTTCTTTGAGCCAATTGCGCATTTCTTCCTCACATTCGACATATTCCTTGTATTCAATTTGCACATCTAAAGGCAAAAACACCCTGCACGACCAAAGATATTTCTGCTTATACCCAAAGAAACGGCAACGTTGCTGGATTGTATCTGCGTTTGATTTTCCAATCGTGTATCGAGGCATATAAGTCGTTGCAAGATTTTCAACGGTAAAACCACGATTAAGCATGTCAGCTCCAACAAGAATATGTGAAGAATAATTTTTCCATGCTATTTCTCTATTCTCACCTTGTTTTTTGTTTCTGCTTATAATAAGTTCAATATTCGTGTCTTTGATAATGTCTGGGATAAATGATTCAATCTCGGAAAAACTTGGATATTCTTCCCCATTCTTTTTATATTCCCTTATCGCTTCGGGATAAACTTTTTCAAAATCCGAAATAAGGCGGGCAAACGCTATATCGTCTTTATCAAGATTAAAAGTATCAATCCAACTATCTACTATAGAAGATACCCATGTATAAAACTTTTCACTTGCATCCTGTTCTTTATCTGCATGAATCATCATGGAAAGAAAATTTTCAGTCTTTTTATTATAAACGACAATAGCGACCGCCAAAATATGAAGTTTAAGGGCAGTTTTGAGAGTTTCTGGTGGCTCTGTCAAATCGTTTCGTTTTGAGTTGTAAGTTTCATTCTGTGGGATTTCGATTACAAGACCAGGATTTTCTTTAAAAAATGTTTTTCCGCCTGTATATGCTTTTCCAGGTGTCAAAACAGTATGATGCTTAGGAGAAAGCAAATCCATAATGCTGATAAGAAGAGGTCCCTGAGGAGTCGCCGTATATTGAATATATGAATGATTCGGCAAAACGCTTCTTAATTCCATGATTCTTCGGTAAGTTGTTGTGTATTCGTCTTCTTCCCAGTCCTCTGATTTGCTGTTTTTATATGCATATCCGTTAAGGCTTGCCTGGTCTGCTTCATCGTCAATTATCATAACGCCAGAATTTCTCAGCACATCTTTCATTTTTGAAGAATTGAAAATATCTGTTAGCTCTTTTATGTGCAAATGCTGTTTCAAAACCGTTATCAAGATGGTGGGATTCGTGCTCATCTGCAATTCATTTGCGATTCGGTTCAAATCGTTTTTTGAAGGATTTGAGTGTATTTTGTACCACTTGCTGTTTTTCCCTTCGTTTATCAAATCTTTATCCAAGCGTTTTGTTGTCTGGTCAAGAAGGTTGTTCTTGTTTCCTGCAAAATAAATGATGATTCTATATCCGTTGTCGCTTGCAAGGGCTGAGAGTGCCGTAAACGACATTGTTTTTCCGCTCTGAACATAACCGACAACAAGATTTGTAACAGATTGTGGTTTATCCGCTTTTGGATTAACACAATCAGAAAGAATTGAGACAGTCTCCCTTCTTGAAGTTTCCAATTCTTCAGGAGAAAGTTTATTAAAACGGCTGTAAAGTTCTTCTGCTCGCTGACCAAAAACTGGCTTAAAAGTGTCTGTATTATTTTCTCTTTGAATTTGGATTTCCATTTAATCATCCTCCCGAACATATTGATTGAAAAGATTTCTTAAATTGCCTGCATTTGATGTTCCCATTTCAGGCGCTTTGATTTCAGCTTTTGCGAAAGACATGAGCAACTTTATAATTGGTTCATAATCCTTGTTTTTCTTGAATTGAGGATAATAGTCAAAGAACGCATGATTAAGATTTATATTGCATACATATTTACCATTTTCCTGTTTCACAGAATACAAGTCCGTGCTTGTTGTTTCTGTAATTAACTGATAATCCAAACAAAAGTCTTTATTATTAACGCGAATAGAATCAGAGTAAGTTTGTGCCGGGACAGAATTATTTATCAATTCTTCATTTTTTTTGATTGCATCAATATCTTTGATTCTTTTCTCTTCTTGTTCTACCTTGTTTGGCTCAAACAAATCAGGTGTTGATTTTTCCTCAAATCTTTCTTTCAGTTTTTTCGCAATTTCTTCTTTTTTTGCTCTGCTTCTCTGTCGATATCCGTCTGCCTGAGAGAAAATGTTTGGTTCTGAGTTTTTTATTTCATCCCGTATGTCTTCAAGAAGAGTTTGCAAATCATCTTCCGCTTTGAAGCTATTTTTATTGAACGAAACCTCAAAGCCTTCAAGTTCCAATTCTCCAAAGAGTCGTTTGTATTTGAATGTGCCAACTGAACCAAAAATACAAGAAGGGAAAAAATGTTCGTCTCCGCCACCGACAATGACTCGACCGCGCCGCATCAGTACAAGCCCGTTTGCGCCTTGTTGAATTTCATCGAGAATTGCGATGAATCCGTTTGCCTTGTATTTTCCTGCGTCAAAATGAATTTCTTTTTTCCAAAGAATGTTATTGTCGTCTGGATTTTTATAGAATGGAGCGTTCAGAATTTTGTATTTAGGTGCGACAAGTTTTTCTGTAGATTTTCCGTCATTAACATAGATTTCAATTTCACCAGTTCGTAGGAAGGCTCTGTATATGCTGCTCAAATGCCTTTTGATTTTTTCAAAAGAACTTGGCTTCGGTGCATTTTTTGAGAGGTTCGTCAAAACTATTCTCGTGTAATGTTCATTCTCCGTTTTTTCATTCTCTGTTACATCAAGAACTTCTTTTTCTTCTGCAATAACTTTGTTCAAATCGAATGAAAGTATTCGCTCTTTGTTTTCTCCCAGCGCTTTAGTTGTTACAGTCCAGTTGTCAGAAAGCCAGACGGAAGCCGTTTTCATCCCCATTCCATATTCATTAAGTCCCGCCCTGTTTTCAGGGATGTTTGCAGGCTCAAATGCACGAAGATAATTTTTTTCGCTTATTCCTGCGGCATTGTCAATTATGGAAAGAGTGTTTTTTTCCCAATCCATTATGATGTAAATTTGGAGTTTGTAATTCGGCTCGCAAGATTTTAGGCGTTCTTTATTGTCAAAATAGCTTTGAACGGCATTGTCGACATATTCGCCGAGAGTGTTTGAAAGAGTGTTGGGCAAATCCCTGAAAGTTGTATAAACATTGGGTTTTAATGCGATAGAAACTTGTGAAATAGCCATTATTTTATCTCCAAAAGTCTTTCTGCAATCAATCTTACAACCTCAACATTCACAGCGTTCCCAAAGGCCTTGAACGCTTCTGCAATAGTGTTCGGATACTCCTTCAAATCTTCCATACACTGAAGTCTTGCAGCTTCTTTTTTTGTCATGTATCGTCCAACTTCTCCTTCCGGAGTCTTTACCCATGGAAAAATCGGAATTTGAGTGGTTGTAAGAACAAGAGCCGGCGAATACGTTGGAAGTTTCACGCGAATTCCAGACGGTCTGAACTGAACAATTTTGTCTTTGAGCGTTTTTGTGATATTTTTTCCGTTTCCGCAATTCCACTCGAACTTTTGATGGCTGTTTTCAAATCCTTCTTTTTTGATTTCTGGAAGCCATTCGTCGAGCAATTCTTTATGCGCAAAGTAAAATTCACGATTCCATCTTATGAAATTCTTTTTCCAGTCAGGAAATTGTTCTTTCGGATTTGATATTACAACTTGAGAATAGATTGGAAGCTGCTTGAGCATATCGTCATTGGAACCGCTTTTTATCTCTTCTCCGAATTTTCCTTTTTTGCCGCGAAGTTCATTTTCAGATTGCTGACAAGGTGGCTTTTCTTCATAATCATAAGTCGCACCCCATTCCATTGCCCAAATCGGAAAAGTTGGCAGTGCAATATTATTTTGGGTTAGTATCTCAATAAAATGCTCCCATGCTTCAAGATGTGTTCTTGTCTGCTTTTTGAGATGCATATATTTTGGTTCATTTTCATCGATAATTTTTTTTATGCTGCATTCTTCTTTTTTATCAGGTGAAGGGAATGTAAAATCCTTTAGTCCGCCTTTTTCTTTCAGTCGTCCGACGATATAAATTCTTTTTCTGTGCTGAGGAATGCCAAACTGATGCGGTGAGATAATCGCGCAATTAACTTCATAAAGCGTTTCGAGATTTTTTTTGATTACAGCCCAAGTGTTTCCGTTGTCATGTGTTTCGAGATTCTGCACATTTTCAAGCAGAATATATTCAGGTTTCTTCGCTTTTAAAATTTCCAATATCTTCCAAAATAAATTGCCTCTGTCTTTTTCGTCTTTAAAACCCTGCTGTTTTCCAGCTTTCGAAAAAGGTTGGCAAGGAAAACCCGCACAAAGAACATCATGTTTCGGAATATCCTTTTCTATGTCTACAGCGTTTATATCTCCTGCACAATCTATTCCAAAATTCTTTTTGTACAAATCACGCAAATCTGCTTTTAATTCGCTTGCAAAAACACATTTCCCACCAAGTTTTTCCATAGCGAGGTGGAATCCACCGATTCCCGCAAACAAATCTATGAAAGTGAAATCGTATTTTTGAGCACTGCTTGTAC
This sequence comes from Treponema zioleckii, assembly GCF_014737315.1. GTDB lineage: Bacteria > Spirochaetota > Spirochaetia > Treponematales > Treponemataceae > Treponema_D > Treponema_D zioleckii. Next base: position 31,561 of record NZ_JPUF01000024.1, read on the forward strand.
CCTTTAAACCGACGTTTTTGGTGACAATGTTTGTGTTCATATCTGTGTTTTTATTTTCATTTTCTGACATTTTAATATACAGTCCTATAAGTAGATTGAAAACTATTGATATTTGTTGAATTTACGATAACTCTAAGCATTTTTATCGTAAAACTGAAAAATAGAGATATTATTTTGACCTAAAAGTTTAATAAAATCTTCTTCTGTCATTTCTGCAATTTGGGAACAATAGCTTATTGAAACATGATGGCGAGTGTAGTAATCAGGTGCAATCAATTTTCGCGCATAATCATTGACTTGAATGTTTGTCATGTGAGTATCATATAAAACTGCTTCTGGTATTTGAATTGCAACCTGACACATAATCACATCTCCATGTAGAGCCACTATATCACAAATTTCATTTTTCTTCCATAAGTGTTGTCCAATTTTCAACTTTGTTCTCATGCACTGAACTTCTATAAGATTTTGTCAATTTTTTAATACAGACTTTGGCTGACTTTCAATACAGAATTTAGCGATTTTTTAATACAGAATTTGGCAGTTTTTTATTGCATGTATGATTAATTTTAATGCCGTGAAAAATAATTTTTGATAATGCAACCTGCTAAACAGTAGCACAAAAAACGTCGGTTTAAAGTGACACTTTTCATACAAAAACGGAAGTAAAAAAATGGAATACGAATCTAAGGAATTCATCTACAACGGGCGGACGCGCAATTTCTTTAATACTTTAGTCGAAAATCTTCAGCAATGCTCGGAATTTAAAATCAGCGTGGCTTTTATTACTTACGGCGGGTTACAGGTTCTTTTAGAAACTTTGCAGGAACTTGCTGATAAGAATATTCCGGGCGAAATTCTTACCACAACATATCAGAATATGACAACTCCATCTGTATTGGAGAGGCTTTCAAAATTTCCGAATATAAAACTGAAAATCTATGTTCCACCAACTTCAACCGACGGTTTTCATGCAAAAGGCTATCTTTTTCATAAATCATTTAATGACTCGGACCAATGGACTGTAATTATCGGCTCATCAAACATTACTGGACGGGCGCTCAAGACGAATGTCGAATGGAATGTTCTGCAAAATGAGCCGACTTTGGAGCTGCAAAGACCTGGCGAATTTGCAAAATCCGTGCTTGATGAATTCAATCAGCTCTGGAAAAGTCCGTGGGCAAAGGAATACTCGGACGACTTTTTGATTTCATACCGCGACTATCTTGCAAGAATCAAAAAAGATGTGCGGGCAAAAAAAATCTCAGAACTTTTTACCTATGAGCGAACACAAGCGATTCAGCCTAACGAAATGCAGCAAGAAGCAATCGTAAAGCTCGACAGATTAAGAAAAGCCGGAGCAAAAAAAGCTTTGGCAATTGCCGCCACAGGAAGCGGTAAAACTTACATGTCGGTTTTTGATGCCTTGCAGGTAAAGCCTAAACGTCTTCTATTCATAGTTCATCGGGAAGACATACTAAAAAAGGCAAAGGAGTCGTTTGACACAATTTGCGGAGCCGTAGAAAAAAAATACGTTTCAGGTTTTTACACTGGAAACAAAAAAGAAAGTGACTGCACATATCTTTTTGCAACCAGAGACACATTGAGCCGGCATTACACTGACTTTTCACCGGAACATTTTGACTACATCGTGATTGATGAAGCTCATCATGCCTCAAGCGAAAGCTATCAGAAAATTCTTTCTTACTTTAAGCCAGAATTTTTGCTCGGCCTTACCGCAACACCTGAGCGGAGCGACAGCGGCGACATCTACGCACTTTTTGACAACAACATTGCTGTTGAGATTCGTCTTCGACAGGCGCTAGAATACAATCTTATTTGCCCTTTCCACTATTTTGGCCTAAAAGATGCTGATGGAATCGATTATTCAAAAATCAAAGCAGAACCTGGAACAAGCGAATATACAGAAGAAATCGCAAAAATGCTCATGGTCGGTTACCGCGTTGATTATATTATCGAGAAGATGAATTTTTATGGGCACGATGCCTCTAAGCCTAAAGTTTTAGGATTCTGTCAGACAATAAAACATGCAAAATACATGGCAGAAGAATTCAGCAAACGCGGAATTCCTTCGATTGCACTTTCCAGCGAAGACACCACGAGCATAGACGAGCGCATTGCCGTTACGAAGCGTCTTGAAAACGATGATGATGAACTGAAAGTGATTTTTACAGTAGATTTGTTCAACGAAGGTATCGACATTCCGAGCGTGAACACAATTCTCATGCTGCGCCCCACAAATTCTTCAATTATATTTATTCAGCAGCTTGGGCGAGGCTTACGAAAACTCGCGGAAAAGGAATTTGTAACGGTTCTGGACTTTATTGGCAATTACAACAAGTCTTTCCTTATGGCAATTGCCCTTAACGGAAAACAGAATTTTGATAAGGATTCCCTTAAAGTTGAGGTTCAGACCAACTTTGCAGATTTGCCAAACGGAACGTACATTCACATGGACAAAATTACAAAAGAGCAGATTCTTCGTCAGCTCGAAAACGAGAAATTTATGTCCATGAAATACATGAAGGAATCTTATCTTGCATTCAAGCATGTCTGTAGCGGAAAAATTCCAATGCTGATTGATTATTTGAAGCATGACGGAAGCGTGGACCCGCTACGTTTTTCTTCTTTTAGTGCAAACTATAAAACTTATCTAGAATTTGTGGCATCGATGGAAAAAGAGGCTCACCCGGAGCTTAGCCTTCTTTTACAAAATGAAAGTTTTAAAGCATTAATGCGACTCTTTACTTTCTATACGCCTGCAAAGCGGATTGAAGAGTGGCTGATTGCAGATTCACTTTTAAACTCAGAAAAAAATAAAGTGAGTCTTGAAGAACTGGCTATGCGGGCAGAAAAATATCTAGACAATGTAAGAAACGACTCAATTCGTCACTCTGCAGAAACTTTAAGCGGAAAGTATTTTGATTCTTCTGAATTAAAGCGTTATGAATCAGCTTTGCTTTTGTTTGACGGCTCTTCTGTTTCATTCAAGCCTGAAATTTTCTCGCTTTTAAAATCAGATAAAAATGCATGGCTCTGGTTTGAAGATTTGATTCAGTACAACCTTCTCCGCTACCAGGATGAATTTGGTTCCAGCGATTACGGATTTCCATTCCTGAAGCTTTACTATGAATACTCAATGCGGGACACAGCCCTTTTGTGTAATTACACAAAAATTCATTCATCTTTCCGCGGGCAGGGACTTTTGACTTCCGCAAAACCTGATTATTTTATCTTTGTAAACCTGCATAAAAATGCAGACATCAAGGAGTCAATAAATTACAAGGACAAATTTATTTCACCGGGAGTATTTCAGTGGCAGTCACCTAACAGCACGACACAGGATTCAGAAGTTGGGCAAAACATAATTTTTAGCTACAAGCGGGGAATAAACCTGCATCTTTTTGTGCGAAAGTTTGAGGAAGTCGAAGGCGTAACCCAGCCTTTTGTTTATCTTGGAAAAGTCGTGCCATTCTCTGATAGTGCGGAAGGCAACAAGCCAATAACAATTCACTTTGCATTGGAGAATCCGATTCCAGACGAGATGTATTTGGATTTTACCACAAGAACTGATATGCTAGGAAAACAGGAGAATAAATAAAATGAAAACCATAACCGTAGTAGCCGCAGTAATAATCCGAACCGCCAATGACGACACAAAAGAAGTCTTTGCCACCCAGCGTGGCTATGGTGAATATAAAGACTGGTGGGAATTTCCCGGTGGTAAAATCGAGAAAGGAGAAAGTGCGGAGGATGCGCTCAAACGGGAAATAAAAGAAGAACTTGCCACAGAAATCAGCGTGGGCAAATACATTGATACAATCGAGTTCGACTACCCTACTTTTCATCTTTCTATGCGCTGCTATGAGTGCTCGGTGGTAAGCGGAAAACTTGAGCTTTTAGAACACGAAAATGCGAGTTGGCTCACAAAAGAGACTCTTCAGTCTGTAAGCTGGTTACCGGCAGACGTTACGATTCTGGATAAAGTGGAAAAACTTCTATAGTATTACATTCGGTATCATCTTGCCATGCCCATATAATATCCCTAACAACTACTATTTTTGTAAATGCATCGTTTATACGGCTGAGAGAGTTTATTTCATTTATTCTCAATATCTACTGTAATGCCACTAAATTCAAAGTACAAGTGTTCTTTGAGAATTTTTGCGTATTTACGCACTTATTTGAGAATTACACATTTTGCAGTAAAAATATTATCAGTCTTTTCATCCGCACAAAGCATTCCCCTCCATCCGTATCCCCGTCCCGCATCCATACACACAGACTTTTCCGTTCATCCCGACAAACGCATCCATTTTATCCGTATAAAATCAAAAAAATATCCCGATAAACACGCATAAAAAGCCGTAAATTCGGGATAAAATCTTGCTAAAAGCCGGATAAAAAAAAGGAGGCCTGCACGCTAAAAAAGATGCAGGTCTCCCAAATCAATGTATTCATAACGGATGTCCTTTCCGCTTCTTTGCGGGCTTTTATTGTGAGCGGATTGCCGTTATTCAAGTCCGCTACCCTCTTTTCATTTAATTACTGTTTGAGGTGTTTTCTTCATCGTCAGCAATATATTTCGCGTCGAGCTTTACATACTCAGGCTTTTCGAGTTTTGCCTTGAGCATTGCGTCTGGCGTGTACATCACTTTGATTCCCTCAATGTCGTTCGCCGTTACAAGACTGGCTTTTTCGTAGCCCTTGCAGCTTGCCTTGTTCTTAAGGCCAAGCTTAAAGATTCCGAAGCTGTCGAGGCGAACTTTGTAGCCAAGAAGCATGTACTTGGGAACTGTAAGAAGAAGTCCCCGGATTACTCCGATTACTTCCGTTGGTGTTAGAGTCGTGCTCTGGGAAATTTCTTCGGCGAGCTGGTTCACACCGATTTCTGCGATATAAGCAGGGGCTGGATAAAACTTGCCTTCTGCTTCCAACTTCTGCGGGTTAAGCCGCTTTCTGCTAATAAATGGTACTGCCATAAGCATACCTCCTTTTATCTTTCCGGCTGTTTTGCACTCCCTTGAGCAGGCAGCGCAATCTAGTTCGACGAACATTCGACTTGCACTGTTTTTAGCTGCAAAATCCAGCCTTACCACATCAAAACTAAGCTTTTCATTCGATATTTTCACCCGTTTTGACAGTTTGAATATACAACAAACTGATTTTAAAGTCAAATTTTTATTCGATTTTTTCTCCTGTTTATACAAGTTTTAATTGAAAAGTGCCGATAATTACTATATAATTTCGCCAAAGGCGAGAGATTCTTAATCAATCAGGAACACAGATGTTAGTAAATTTCAGCGTCACAAACTTTTTGTCTTTTAACCAGAAGACAACCTTCAAGATGGAAAGCGGACGCGTCACAAAAAAAACAGACCATCTGCTTTCGGACGGCGAAACAGGCAAGAGCCTTCTGAAGTTTTCCGCCATGTTCGGAAAAAACGGTGCGGGAAAAACGAACTTTATAAGGGCTATGGCAGTCTTGCGGGGCTTTGTGCTTTTAGGAAAACTTCCACAGCGCGCCGCTGACCTTTGGTGCAAAATCAGCGAGGAAAACGAAAGTAAGCCGTCTGACTTTGAAATAACTTTTATTGCCGACAAAAACCTTTACGAATATAAAATTTCGACTGTCCTTTCGACCGGAATCATAACAAAAGAGGAACTGGTTCACATTGTCGGAAACCGGCACACGAAAATCTTCTATAAAGAAAATGCCGAAAGCCCTTATATTTTTCACCATTCAATAAAGGGGCAGCACAAGGACATTGAAGTTTTGAGCCGCACTTTTGCCATGAGCGGAAAGCCCTTTCTTTTCAGCATCAACCACAACACGGCGGGATTTTATGCAACAAATCCGCAGGCCCTTGTCCTTCAAAAAACCTTCCTCTGGTTCAAGGACACTCTTGAGGTTATTTTCCCTGACCAGCCTCTGCAGGAGACTTCGCTTCTTCAGTACGAAATCTGCAAGGATGAGTTCGCCCAGCTGTTGAAGGATTTTGACACGGGAATCGAGGAAATAAGGCTTGAGCCTGTGAGCAAGGAAAAGGTTTTTGAGACCCTTGATTTGCGCACCCAGCAGAAGCTCAACCTGGAGATGGCTTTTGTAAGTCCGCTTGCTCAGATTGCCAAATTACCGACTTCTTTAGGGCTTTCGCAGAATACACAAATACAGAAAAAAAATTTTTATTCGACCGTAATCAGAGGCAGAAGGAACATTTTCATAATCACATTGGAAAAAGACGGGGCCTTTCATTTTTATGCGATAAAATTCGTCCACAACCTTGGCGGAAAGAAAATTGAGTTCAGCATGGAAAGCGAGAGCGACGGAACCCACCGCCTCTTCCAGCTTTTGGAAATTCTCATAAGCAAAAAAGAAAAAGTCTATATAATGGATGAAATAAACCGCAGCCTGCATCCAAAGCTGACCGTTCAGTTTGTAAAAAAATATTTTGCAAACGCAAAGGAACGAAGAATCCAGCTTGTAACGACCACACACGAAAGCCGCATCATGAGCCATGACCTTGTGCGCCGGGACGAAATCTGGATTGCTGACAAAAACGACGACGACAGCACAAAGCTTTTCAGCCTTGAAGACGAGCAGGTTCGAATAGACAAGGTTCTTGACCAGAACTACATGGACAACGTATGGGGCGGAGTTCCTGTGTTTGAGGATGAGGAAGAAAAATCATGAAAAACATAACCGTGAGCGGAGCCGTAATACTCCGCACGAACCCAAAGACCCAGCAAAAAGAAGTTTTTGTAACCCAGCGCGGTTACGGAGAATACAAAGGCTGGTGGGAAATTCCCGGCGGAAAGATTGAAGTGGGCGAAACGCCGGAAGAATGCATCGTACGCGAAATCCGCGAGGAGCTTACTTGCGGGGTTAAGCCTGAGAAGCTTCTTGGCGTGGTTGAATACGACTACCCTGCATTTCACCTCAAAATGCACTGTATTTTGTGCACAATCGTTTCTGGCGAGCCAAAGCTTCTTGAGCACGAGAATGCCCGCTGGCTCACAAAAGAAACTCTGCGTTCCGTAAACTGGCTCCCGGCGGACGAGTTGATTCTGGACAAAATAGAATCTTTGCTGGAGCAAGAATCTCAGACTGCACACTAAGCGGTCAATTTGTCAAACTCAGAATACCCTCTGTGTCAAGATAGATGTCGCCTGATGGAGGGGCATCTATATGAAGTATACAACAACATTTAAGAAAGCGGTCTTAAGCTTCTTTGCGTAAACCCTAAAGTTCTATTTCAAAAAATCATCGAGCTTGACTCGATGATTTTTTATTCCAATTATTTTAGAACTACATCTGTCTTTGCTAATCTATCACCGATTCTTTTATTTGTAACAAAATAAACAATTATTTCTATCCAACTCAAAAACCATGTAACATTTCTTAAAATTCTTTTACCTAAAGATGCAGATTCTTTTGTTTCTGAATCAATGATTTTTAATTTCATTATTTTCTTTCCGATACCTCCATCTTTAAATATATCTTTGAATACCAATAAAATGTAAGCGATAAATGTTGAGATGAAAGTTCGTGTCATAATTACATTACCGGCCGGTGCATTTCCTTGAAGTATTGGAAACATTACCAAAATAAAAAATGGTATATCATAAATTAAAGCTATGATAATAAAATCAATTACAAAAGCACCGATTCTTTTCGATTCCATATTTTTTTACTCCTTGCAAAAGCAGGCCAGTGGCCTGTCAACCTAACAATTGCTTAAACCGCACAAGCCTTGAGCCTGTGTCGGCTTTGAACTTCTTGTTATGTGTTTTAATAGTATAGAAAATTATTTAAAAAATCAATATAAAAGTATTGAAAACTCAATACTTTTATATTACAATTTTTCTTGGTGGAAATTATGTCTTTTTCATATAAACCTTTATGGAAATTACTTATTGATAAAGAAATGACAAAAAAACAATTAATGCAGGCAACTGGTATCTCTAAATCAACTATGGACAAAATGGGACGAAAAGAGGTTGTTTCTATGGATATTATTGACAGAATATGTTCTTATTTTTCCTGTGATGTCCAAGATGTCATAGTTCATTCGTCAACGGGAGGTTCTGATGAATCAAATTAATTTAGAAAATATTCATCTATTTTGTGGTGACAGTTCGGATTTTTACAGTTCTTGGAAGACTCCCACTGTAATTATAAGTGACGGGCCCTATGGTATTAATGGTTTCCCAGGAGATTTAGTAACAAACAAAGGTCTTGATTCTTGGTATGAGCCGCATATAAAAAAATGGACAGAATATTCTACTCCTCTTACAACTCTTTGGTTTTGGAATACCGAATTGGGCTGGGCAACAGTACATCCAATTCTTGAAAAATATGGATGGAAGTATGTTTCTTGTTGCATATGGGACAAAGGAATGAGTCATGTAGCAGGAAATACTAATACTAAAACCATTCGCCACTTGCCTGTTGTTACTGAAGTTTGTGTTCAATATGTATTAACTCCACGTTTTAAAGTTGATGACAAACAACTCTCCATGAAAGAATGGCTTCGTTATGAATGGAATAGAACAGGATTGCCTTTTTCAAGAACAAATGAAGCCTGTGGAGTTGTTGATGCAGCAACTAGAAAATATTTTACAAAATGCCATCTATGGTATATGCCACCAGCTGAGGCATTTGAGAAAATTTCAAATTATGCTAATACTTATGGAAAAGACGAAGGAAAGCCGTATTTTTCAATAGATGGAAAAAGGGTAATAACAAAAGAAGAATGGAGTAAAATGCGCTCAAAATTTTATTGCCCAATCGGAGTTACAAATGTTTGGCAAACCCCGCAACTGCGAAACGGTGAAAGATTGAAGAAAAACCAAAAGGCTGTACATTTAAATCAAAAGCCACTTGAATTAATAAAAAGGATAATAGAAATAACTTCTGATGAAAATGATGTGATTTGGGATCCGTTTGCAGGCTTATGTACTTCCGCAGTTGCATCTATAGAATTAAACAGAGAATGTTACTGTGCTGAAATAAATTCTGATGTTTATAAAATTGCAAGCGAAAGAATAGAAAGCATTTTAGATGATAGTTCTCAAAGCCTCTTCCAACAGAGATTCGTTTCCTGATGAGAATATATCCGACCAAGACTTTATGCTTCTGCCTTTGAATTTAGTTTCCAATACTTTTTGTTTGAAACTTTCGATTTCAGAATGTTCTATACGGTCAATTTTTGCATAATTTGTATCAAGTCTATAAACAAATTGACCGTATAAAGTCCGTAATAATTTCTGATATTCCGGAAGAGGACTGTATATTTTTTTATCTTCACCCCATGATTCAACAACGGCTTTTGCATCCTCTAAATTGCATTTATCTGTCTGCAATTTATATCCATTAGTATTTGTTTGTTGCAAATTTGCAGTACGATTACTTGTATCTTCTGGTTCAAAAACAAGATAATCTGGTGGACGATGATAATGTGTATCTCTGGCCTGAGCAACACTCTTTCCACTAACAACAAGTGCATCTATTATTTGAGGTTTTCCCCAAATAACATTTTCTGGAAGCCAAGCGATTAATGCCATGTCTATATTGTCATTTTCAAAAATCGTAATACTATCTTTAAAACGTGCTGTAATTTCAGTCGCCAATGGAAACCATGCTTTTATTTCTATTCCAGGATTAGGGACAATTGACTCGCTTTTAAATAAGGCGTCTGGGAAGCCTGGATCCTGACGAACCCATTTACCTTCATTTTTCCAATCAGTCTCATTTAATAAATCTACGGTAGAAAATTCAATCATATTACCTAAAAGCGGTGAAAGTTTAGAAATAACTTTTGTAAGTTGTTTTGCATACTCTAAGGATGGCGGACGAGTAATATCTAAAACATCAATTAGATGTTTATCAAGAGCTGTAAGTTCTGTTTTTGCTTTTGCAAGAATATCTTTTGCTTTCATAGTGTCTCAAAATTTATTATATATAATAACGGGAAAATTTTAAATTACTTTAAAAAGCGCCCCAGTGCGGACGTCCACATAACAATTGCTTAAACGGTGGCGCGGCCTGACCGCGACATCCGCTTTGAAGCTTTGTTATGTGTTCCCATTATCGCCAAACAAGATTCTTACAAAATCCCGTCTGGAATACATTATTCTTATTACTTTCACACAATCGTTTTCTATTCTGTAAAAAATAGAATAATTGTTCGCAAGCACAAATTTATAATCTGTTGGAAACGAAACATATCTTTCTACTGGAATACCAATTTCTGGATAATTTCCTAAATTCTCATATGTTTCTACAATTTTCTCTACAGTATTATGAGCTGCAATTGGATTCTGCAATTCATTCTCTATATAATTCTTTATTTCGAGTAAATCTTCTGCCGCTTGAGGAGAAACTTTTACTTCAAACATCATAGCCCCACCATAGTGCGAACATCTTTTGTGCTAAGCCAGCCTTTCTCTTTGGCGGAATCTTCTCCTTTTTTTAGTTCAGCAAATAAAGTTTTTGTAGCTGTAAGTTTTTCATAATCTTTTATTGAAATCACCGCATAGCAACCTCGTCCATTTTTTGTGAGAAAAACAGGAGATTCATCTGCTACATCCTGCAGAACTTCATTATAATTTCGCAAATCTGAAACTGGTTTTATTGCAATCATAAACACCCCCTAAATGTTTCGTAATATTTTACGAATAATATCATACAATATTTTGTAAAATATTCAAGACATAAAAAAACGTGGCTTGACCGCATTTTTGTTCAATTTGTTTTTCCTTACTTAATATTATGCAGCTTACAATAGTCATAGAAATATGGTAATGCAGCTCTTAATAAAACCACTTCGTAAATAAGAGCTTCTTCCATTTGCAGTTAAATACTTCATCAATTCTTTGTAAAATTCACTGTTTGTTGATGAAACATCATATTCTTTACTTTTTATTATTTCCAAATCCTTTGATGAAAATGAAAAAGTTGAAATCCTTAAAAAATCACATAAATACTGTATTGCATTTTTATATGACTTTCCTTTACCAGAAAGGCCTACATCGGGTGTCTCGCAATAGTACTCAAATCCTGAAAAATTCATAAAATCCTCCAAACATTTTTGAGAAAATTTGTTTGAGGATTTTACTTATTAACAATAAGCGCCCCAGTGCGGGCGTCGTCATAACAACTGGTTGTACCGCAGCGGGCTTGACCCGCTGTCGGCTACGAACCTTTGTTATGTGTTTTTCTTTATATATTCGACAATAAAAGTTTTGTACTCATCGGCAGAATACTCTGTTTTATTGTTTATAGCAAGTTTATTCCAAAACTCATTTCTTGCATTTTGTATTATACATTTTTGATTTGTAACATCGGGTTTTCGATTCTGCATAATTTTTTTTATATTTTCTGCATATTCGCTTACAAATGAATTTTTTATTTTTTTGCAATTTTCTTAAGAGTATGTATTTCTTAAAACCTGATTTACTTAACAAGGGCGTGGAAAATGATTCTAAGTATTCTAATAAACAAATATTAGTAATAAAATCGTTTTCGTTAAAAATATTTGAAAAGAGCTTGTTTTTAATTTTTGAATCATACGCATATAGCCACAAAAATTCTGAGATATAATCATACATTAAAAGTGGATCATTTCTTAAAACTTAGAAAAAATATTCTTCCAATACTTTTTTACTAGTTTTTACGATGAATGTTTAAAGTGTCGCAAAGTATTAATAAAGAATTTCTTCTAATATCAACCGAAGAATCGTATAGAGCTTTTACCAAAAAATAAATAGGTTTTATCGGCTTCATATTTTTTGATAATTGATTCTCTATAACTATGAGAATGTCTTACAGAATCTATTATGAAAGAAGTGAAAGACTGATATTCATCTTTAAAATATTTTTCGAAAAATATATTTAGATTTTGAATTTTTAATAAATCCTGACAAGGTTCTTCAAGATATTTGTCATCCAAATATAGATAATAATTGTGTATTTTTCCTATTAATTCTTCATCATTCATTTTTACTCAGCGCCCCAGTGCGGGCGTCCACATAACAACGAGTTAAACTGCAAAAACGGTTTTGCCAAAGGCAAAATTGGCGCAAAAGTTGCGGTGGCGTAAAGCCACGAAGAGCAACTTTTGTGACAAAGTTTTTGTCGGTTTTGAACTTCTTGTTATGTGTTTTTACTTACCCAAACACAGCCTGTCTAAGAATATTATTTATCCGAGTCTGATACCCTTTTCCCATATTTTTTAGGGCAGCAAGTACATCATTGTCAATTCTTAAACTTACAGCTGTTTTTTTTACAGTAACTTTGTAAATATCATTTCCTTTTGGGTGAACTTCATACCAGGGCTTGAATTTTTTCATCTGTTCGTCTGTAAGTTCCGGACATTCTTCAGTGATTACAGGTTTTGCGGAATTTATAATTCTCTTATCTTCTTCAGTGAGAGGTTTTTGAATTAAATCATCTAATGTCATAGTCTTCATAATATAATTTCTCCTCTTTGGGTGTCGCTCTTCGGGCAGAAATAATACGGATATTATTTTCACCCCGTTCTGTATAGACCACGAATAAAATCCGTTCTACACAACCAATTACATTATATCTTTCTTCTGATTCATCAGAATGTTCTTCATCCAAAGTCTCAATTCTTTTTGAATCAAAGAAAACTCGTGCTGCATATTCAAAAGAAATTCCGTCATGTTTCTTTTGATTTATAAGATCTTTATTTTCATCCCACTCAAATGTCATTTATACAACCTGTGTATATTATAAAATGTATATACAGAATTTGTCAACTAAAAAGGCGGGCTTGACCCGCCGTACTAAAAAAAAATTTTTTATTTTTCGGAAATTCCATATTCCTTATTTAAATTCAATATATAATGTCCCAATATTATTTTATTTTTTAAATTTATTACAACCACATAATGTACATTTTTCAATCTTGTAGTAAATATTACATGTCGAAGACTTCTATCTTTTGCATCATATACATAATCAATATGCATATTTCCCAGCTCATTATTCAAATTATTATTTACATATTCATCAAAGTTTTTTCCATCAAAATTTTCCGCTGTTTCTGTAACATCTAAGAAACCTTCCGATGAAAGTGTAGATTTAAATTCGTCTTCAGAGAGTAACATAAATTTATTTCTTAAACCTCTGCGCCCCAGTGCGGGCGTCCACATAACAACTGGTTGTACCGCAGCGGGCTTGACCCGCTGTCGGCTACGAAGCTTTGTTATGTGATATTACTATATAATGATTCTAAGTAGAATATTTACTACACTTACAATTAAAGCTATTGACGAAATAATAATTGCAATTACTGATAATTTTTTCGAAGATGTAGCTTTTATCTTTTCAATTTCTTCGCTTTGTTCTTTATCAAGAATATCTTTTTGTTTTGTGTATTCAAATAGTACTTTTATGGCCTCTGTATTTTTTGAAATAGCTTCTTCTTGCTTTTGGTCTACGAGATCTTTATTGTTTAGTATTGCACCAAGCTCTTCCAACCGCTTAGATTGTTCTGCATCAATTATATCTTTTTCATCTAATCGCTTTCTGTTTGCAGCGATATCTGCTGATTGTTTTGAATCCAAATTGTCTTTTTCATTTAAACGATTTTCATTCTCAGAAACTTTGTCGGCCAGATTTTCAATTTTTGAATCTTGTGAGGCTTGTTTCATTTCAACTTCTAATTGATTCTTTGCAAAAGCTTCGGCTTGTTGGACAATATACATTGCTTGCTCTTCAGAATCAGAGCTTAATTTTATAAATTCACCATCCCGATTTTCAAAACCTTTTACTATCAATGCAGACATGTGTTTTGACATAGCTTGCGCAAAACTCAGTGAAAGACAAGTAAACCGAATACTTTCCTGCAATAATTCATTCATTTCACCAATTGCTTCATTTGTAGCAATAACAGCATCTGCAGTTGCATCTGCCTTTTTTTTAGTTCTACCAAACCAACCGCTTTTCATGTTTGCAGCATCTTCTGCAGCTTCTTTTGCATCTGTTATTTTTTGAGTAGAAAGCTCTATTTTTTCTAATATAAATTTGGATTTCTCCTCTGCAAAAGCTTCCAACTGCGAAGAGGACATCTTTTCAAGTTTTGAAGAACTTATTTGTAATTCCTTTGATATTTTCTTATCTCCCATTTGTAACCTCCTTTATTTATTATATATTGCCCGAAGTTTTGACATTGCATTTTCTCTTGAGTTTGTAGCTTGCTTTACAGTTCCAAAAGATTTATCTAATTCTTCTTCCGTGTTTTTAAATATTTGAGAAATTTCAAAAACTTTCATTTCGAAGAATTTATATGCATCGTCCAATGTACACCATGTTTTTGCAAGTTCACATCGAACAACAACAACACTTTGAGCAATTAATTGAATTTGAAGTTTGTCATGTTTAGCAGATGCTCTGCATTTATCCATGAAGTATAAAACTATAGTTGTTAATAAACCACCGGCAAGAGCAGAAAGTGTCACTGCGATTACATCACTTACAGTACGTTGTTCTTTTCCAAATGAAGGAATCGGAAACATCATAAGAGGTTGCAAGCCAGGTATTGCTTGTAAGCCTTTTTCAATTACTGCACTTAATCCTAAAGAAGCCGCTCCAATTATTCCTGCTGTAAGAATTTTTAATGCCTGATAGTGAACTTCTTCTTTTGGCATATCAATTGGCGGATTTGCAAGAAGTTTTACAGCCTGACATAATGAAACAAATCCGGCTCTTATCATACTTACAATTTTTTTCAATGTCGTAAAAAATAAATTGATAACAAATACAACAATGTTTGAAAGAAATGCAGTAATAGCTGCTTCTAAAGATCCCTTGAAAATATCTTTCCATTTACTTTTTAAACTAGAAAGAATTTCTTGAAGCCTATTTTTGAATCGAGCAAATATTTCCTTAAAAGATTCTTTGCCCTTTTGTTCAAATGTTAAGCGTACTTCTATCATTATACCTTGTGCTAAATCTCTTAGAACAACACCTAATGCGGAATATGCAGCCATCATTGCTGCATCTTTACCACCTGTTGAAAGTAATTCTTTTGTATATTTTTTAGCAGTAGCTGTATTTATAGTTTTATTGATATATTTTCTGGCTTCTTTATCTTTGCCCATTGCCATTTCTTCATCGATAGCATACTTTTCTGCTTTTGTTTGACCTGTTTTTTTATCTGCTTCTTTCAACCAATCTTCCATTTTTTTGTTACCTTTTGATTGGTTTGCACTTCCTTCTGTCCAAGCAAGATTCTTATCATTTGTTGCCATCTTTGCTCTTTCTTCTGGTGTCATAAATAAATTTGTAGAAGCTTTGTTTTCAATTTCGCTTGCTGAAACAATATGGTCTAATTGAGCTCTTCCATCTTTAGGTAGTGGACGACCTGTATACTCATCAATAATTACATCTTGGGTTTTAAATGCTTGTTTTCTTTTTCCTGGAAGAGGTTTATCATAACCAGTTCCTTTTCTGACTTCTTGCCAATCTTTTTGTTTCATTTCTTGCCAAGAATTATATTTTTGTTCATCCGCTGTTATGGCGGTAATTCCTTTCTCAAAATTATGAGTTGTTGTTACATTTCCACCATCTTGAGAATTTATAAATAAACTGGCTAAACCAAATTGTGATGTAATAGTATCAATAACATTATTTTTGCATAGCTCTAATAATGTGGCAGAATCTTTTTGCGAGTATTGATTTTTTAGATTATTAAGTTCAGCAACAGCTTCTTCTAAATCTTTGTTTATTTCTATCTTTTTTAATTCTTCTTGAGTTATTTCTTCTAACTCTTTTTCCATTTCTGCATAGTTTGTACTCAGTAAATCTTCCATTCTTTTTCCTTTCGGAAGCGCCCCAGTGCGGGCGTCCACATAACAACTGCTTAAACGGTGTCGCGGCTTGACCGGTTTGTCGGCTTTGAAGCTTTGTTAGGTTTTATTTATAATTAGCCAAAACTTTATCTAAATCCCGTCTACCATAGGAAACATGAATTACCGTTGCCACATTATTTTCCGCAACATAAAAAATAGAATAATTTCCAACGGAAAAATAATGTACTCCTTTAGAGTTCCAAGGTTCATTCGGATATAAGTGATAGCTTTCTGCCATATAACTCAATTTACTCATTGCCGAATACAATCGATTTAAGACAGATTCTGCATTTATTTCAGATTTTAAGACATTGAGAATATAATCATAAATTTCAGCAAGATCTTCTTTTGCTTGGTCAGATAAAACTATGCAAATCTTCTCTTGATTTCAGAAAAAGCTTCATCCAATGGAGTTACACGCCCATTTTTCATGTCGTCAAAACCTTTTTGCATCTTTGCAGAGAATTCTTCTTCCGATTCTGCAGTCTCTTTAAATTGAGACTGATTGTATTGATACAATAAAAAAGTCAAATATTTTGAGGCATCTTCAAGACATGACTCAGGAAGAGTTTTTACCTGTTCGCAAACTGAATCGTATGACATTTCGACCTCCATTTGCTTTATTATATCATATCTTTATAAAAAAATCATCTTCTATAAAAAAAGGCGGGCTTGACCCGCCATATCAATTTTCAGACAAGTTTACGTCAAATTTACGAAATCATTCTTAGAAATAGAATACTGCGCAAACTTTTGGGATTATTGAAAGATGTGATTCTGGATCAATAGCATCCGCATCAGACCAAAGTTTTACAGGATTGTAGATTGCATCAACTCCAAAATTCATACCAATAAAATCTGTAAAGTTTATTGCAAATTTTACAGCAAGAGCAGGACCTGCTTCACAATATAAAGATGCTTTTCCTTCTGAATACGAGTATGAATAAGAATCAGAATTTGAATTATCTCCATGATCAAAAAATATAAGTCCAAGTCCTGCGCCAACTTGGAAATACATTTTTTCTGTTGAGCCAAATCTGTAACCAACACCTAAGATTTCGCTGATTGCAGATTTTGGCTCACTTCCAAATGTAAAAGTTGTGTTTGAAAAAATTACTACATTTGCAGGAAACTCATAGTCAAAATTTACCGCTCCACCAAATGTTATGCCATCATATCCGTCTGAATAGTCTAACGCAATTCCAGCATCAAGATTTGGTCCTTCTGCAAAAGTTGCAAAAGCTGTACAAATTGCCAATGCAATTGTCATCAAAATTTTTTTCATAAAATCCTCCTACGATTTTATCTTTGATTTTTGGGCGAAGTTGAGTTTAACAAGACTTCGCCCAAAGGGCTTTTTCAATCCCTTTGGGTAGTGTACACTACCCAAATTTTTAAAGAGAAAAATGTTGGAGATTTTACTTTCACCGAAAGTGGCGAAGTGCGCCATCAGCATAACAATTGCTTAAACGGTGGCGCGGCCTGACCGCGACATCCGCTTTGAAGCTTTGTTATGCTTTTTTTTTGTATAAAAAATATTCAAATCGTTCATTGTAAAAGATTTTCTTCATTACGATTTGACAGTTGTATTCTTCTGACTTCCATAACATCATATATTACAACATACCATACAGTATAATTACCAACATTAATTCTTCTATAAGGGTATTTGCGATTTTTCATAGACTGCCAGACAGGAAAACTCTCACACATCGGAACTCTTTCTAGAATGGCCGTTTCAATTTTATTTAATGTGTTTTGTGCGGCAATCGGATTTTGCAAGACATCCTGAATATAATTTATTATTTCAAATAAATCTTCTTTTGCGATTGGAAGGTATCGTAATTTGTATTCTTTCATCTATTTTCGGATACCTCTTCGTAAATCAGAAAAAACTTCTTCATGGGAAAGCCGTTCAGATGTTTCCTCGGCCATTATGTCAGCCTCATCCAATTTAGCCTCAATATTGTTTGTAATTGCATCGTACATCTGCAGGGACATTAAAACCATTGAGCCGTATCCATTCTTTGTAAGAAAAACCGGAGATTTAGTTGAAATAACAACATCCTCAATTTCTGAGTATTTGTTTCTTAAATCTGAAACAGGTCTAATTTGCATCATACAGCACCCCTTATCATTAAACTATCATTATAGTATCATAATAATATCATTTTAACAATCCATCAGGTTGCAGAATACAAGAACAAGATTTTTAATACCTCTTCAAAAATTCCGGACCTAATAATAGAACTTCCGATATTCCGGATGGAAAAACTTTATTTGAAGCCATGCAAAAAAATCATTTGAACGTTTATAGGAAAGCGCCACATCAAAATTTTTTAGGACATCTTCTTTAAAACTTTCTATCAGATTCTTCCCATTATCTGTCTGCCACCATCGGTTGACAGACAGATAAGTTTCCTGTATTGCCGTTACAAAACCGTCCTCGCCCCTGAAAACATCCGTAACGCCGCACAGTTCTATAACAGCACTGTCAGTCCATTCCTTTATTTCAATAAATACGATTTTATCTATTGATTTTAAATAACAGCTGCAGTTCAGTTGGGGCAAGGATTCCCAGAAAATCACATTTCCGTCACTATCATAATGTGGAAAATTGATCGTCTTTACGGAACATAAAGCTTTCAGCTCACCAGAATCAATTTGCTTGTCGTAGGCAATAATCTCGCTGTTTGACAGATAATACTCCCTGAAGCTGACGGAAAGTTCTCTGCTCGAAATATTTTCTGCATAAAAAGTTTCCGGAGCATAAACCCAATCATTATGCGCATAAAATTTTTCATCCGCACCATAAGCAAAGGCAAAAAAAGAAGCGAAGATAAATATAAACGGAACAATTTTTACTTTCATTTTATTTTTACTCCGTTAAACATACAAAAAAAATCCGACTGCTCCTCTGTTAAACTCGTAAGAATTGTAAACGCTGATTGCATCTTTCCAGTTAAATAACCAAAAGCTTATGATTATTTACAAACCCACGCTAGTGGCGTGTGAGCATAACAACTGGTTGTACCGCAAACCGGCTTGACCCGCTGTCGGCTACGAACCTTTGTTATGCTTTATCCATTTTTACGGTCATCTACATCTTTATATACTTCCATATTTTCTCTTTTACCGATACCCCAAACTTCTATAATTTCTACTTTCTCTGGAGTTAAAAGCCTATAAACGATACGAACCCTTTTTCCACAGGCATAAAGTTTATAAAAGCCAGTTAAATCCATATTTGCTTTATTTCCTAACGGAAAGCCAATAAATGGATTTTTATCTAGTTTTTCAAATTTCTTATCAACTTCTATTTTTATACTTCCATCCAAGTTATTGTATTCTTCAGCTGCTTCTGGAATTAATTGAATTTTGTCAAAATCATCTTTTTTATCTTCCCATTTTTTTGCCATTATTTATCCCTCAAAGAAGACCAGCTGACATTTTTTGAAGCATCATAATGGCTCATTCTTTCCTGAACCATAGAATAAATTTCTTTCTGTTCTTCAAGTTCTTCTAATTCAGCCAGTTTTTCATAACGGTCGAATGACATCATAACAGCTTCCATTGCGTTATTTTTCATTATAAAAACAGGCTGCTTGTCTTCTGAGATTTTTCGGACTGTTTGAGTGAGAGTCTTCTGTAACTGTGTAATTGGCATAATTTGGGCTGTATCTACCATCATATTATCACCTCTGATTTATACAATAATATGTATTATTATATATAGTCAACTATTATTTATCCTATTAATGGTAGTTTAAATATGTACAGAAGGATTAGAAAAATAACAAAACACATTAATATGATGGAATCAAGAATTAAATAATATCAAAATCCTTTTTTTCTTTTTTACCTGCACGAACATCTTGGTAGAAACATATCAATGGAGTAATTAAAATTGCTCCAATTATAAAAAATGCATCTTCTTTATTTCTTATACGTACATTCATATTTACTGACCTAAAATACTATAATTTTTTCGTTTTAAACTACGCCAGTGGCGTGTGAG